>JBJXEK010000087.1:0-4678 GCA_046155055.1 Novosphingobium sp.
CAGGGGCAGGACCGGTTCGCCAGTCACGCTTCAATGCCCGGCCTTTGGCCAAGGCCCCTTCGTCTAGCGGTTAGGACGCGGCCCTCTCACGGCTGAAACACGGGTTCGATTCCCGTAGGGGTCACCAGGCGCGTTGCATGCTTGCCCCGGCAGCGCCTGCATTGGGTGCGCCCACAATGGACTGGCATACGCCAAACTGGCGCGGCTTAGGCCCTGCAAATGTTCGAGGACCCGATGGATACCGATTCGCTCAGCGTCTTTGCCGGGTTTGCTGGGGCCGGTGTGCTTGCCCTGCTGGCCGCCGTAATGGCAGCTTTGCGCGAGCGCCGCGACCGGCGGCGGCACAATCTCGATCGGGTCAGCCTGGTCTCGTGGAGCCTGATGTCGGTGCTGTTTTCGATGCTGGCGATCATCCTCCTCGCGACTGCGGCGAAGCTGTACTTCAGACCCGCTCCGTAAGCTCCCACGCTTGTCCGGCTCGCCCTGTCCCCACGCTCTCGCCGCAGCGGCCATCGATTTGCGAATTTTGTTTCAGAAACCGACACAAAAGCGCAGCCTTTGGCCGTAAAATGGTGGCACGCGCACGGGCCCCGTTTCCGCCGCAAGGATTTGTCTGGAGGTAGGTCAACCGCGCAAGCGATTGACTTCACACCAAAGGCACGTTCGCAATGGTGAGCAACCCTGGCGTGGGACGGGCACGGAATTGGTGGAAATGAAACTGTCATGACGGGTTGGTCCCTGCCTTTGCCGAGTATCACGCTGGCCATCGGCACCTGTGCCGCGATGATTCTTGCGGGCGCCAACCCTTGGCTCGCCATCGCGGTCCTGATCCTGTGGCTGGGCACGCTGTGGCTTTCCACACCGGAGCCGGTGGTGGAAACGCGGGTGACCGACGAAGGCACCGTCTCGCGCCAGGCGATGGTCGATCTCGTCGAGCCGTTCAGCGTGCCGGTGCTAATGCTCGATAACCAGCGCATCGCCGCCGCCAACGCCGCCGCGCGCGAAGCGCTGGGTCCGCACATCGTCGGCCAGGACGCACGCGTCGCGCTGCGCCATCCCGAAGCGATCACCTTGCTCGACACGCCGCAAGGCAGCGCAATTGTGCGCGGGTTGACCGGTTCGCGCAGCATCTGGCACGTCAGCCGCGTCAGCATCGACCAGCGCTTTTCCCTGATCGAGCTGGTCAATCGCACGGTCGAGGCCGATATCAGCCGCTCGCACACCGATTTCGTCGCCAATGCCAGCCACGAGCTGCGCACACCGCTTGCCTCGATCATCGGCTATATCGAAACGCTGGCAGACCCGGACGCCAAAGTCGATACCGCGACGGCGGCACGCTTTCACAACACCGTGCTGCGCGAGGCCAAGCGGCTGCAAAGCCTGGTCGAGGATCTCATGTCGCTCTCGCGCATCGAGGCGGAAAAGCACGAGCTGCCGCGCGAGCGCATCGATCTGAACCAGCTCGCCTCGAGCATCGGCGGCGAAGTCGGCGCGACGTTCGGCGAACGCCGGATCCAGGTTTCGGCGACTGATGCGGTGGTGATCGGCGACCGCCAGCAGCTGGACCAGGTCATCCGCAATCTGATCGACAACGCGCTCAAGTATGGTGATCCCGCCCATCCCGTGCGCGTCGAGGTGGTCAAGGACGGCACTGAGGCGGTGCTTTGCGTGACCGATCGCGGCGAGGGCATCCACGCCGATCACATCCCGTATCTCACCCGGCGTTTCTATCGCACCGATCCCGGCCGCAGCCGTGCGGCGGGGGGAACCGGCCTCGGCCTTGCCATTGTCAAGCACATCGTTGAAAGGCACCGCGGAACGCTCGACATTTCCAGCCGCCTGGGTGAGGGAACGACGGTGACCGTGCGCTTCGCGCTTGCTGTTACACCGGCTAAAGAACTGTCATAGGCCTGTCATTCCGTGGTCGCATTGCGCCGTGGTCATAGGATGTTGAGGATTTTAACGATGTTCACGACTCGCATCATTGCCGTTCCTGTTGTGGCGCTCTCGGCGCTGACGCTGGCGTCTTGCGGCGGCCAGTAAGGCAACAGCCGCGATCAGGTCCGCGCGGTCGGTTCCTCGACTGTCTATCCCTTCGCCAAGGCCGTGGCGGAATCGCTGGCAAGGTCAGATGCCACGCTCAAATCGCCGATCATCGAATCGACCGGCACGGGCGCTGGCATGAAGCTGTTCTGCGCCGGTGTCGGCGCGCAGCACCCGGATATCGAGGATGCCTCGCGCCGGATGAAGAAGTCTGAATTCGACGATTGCCAGAAGAACGGCGTCAAGGACATCGTCGAGATTCAGGTCGGGCTCGACGGCGTGGCCTTTGCCGAGGGCAAGGGCGGGCCGGGCCTGCAGCTGAGCCCGGAAGACATCTACAAGGCGCTCGCAAAGACCCCGTTCGGCAAGCCCAACACCGCCAAGACCTGGAAGGACGTCAATCCGGCGCTCTCGGACGAGCCGATCCTCGTCTATGGCCCGCCCTCAACCTCGGGTACCCGCGACGCGTTCAAGGAGCTGATCCTGACCAAGGGCTGCGAAAGCGACCCGGCGATGAAGGCCCTGAAGGAAACCGACAAGGAAAAGCATGACGCCGTGTGCGGCGAAGTCCGCGAGGACGGGGCCTATGTCGATGCGGGCGAAAACGACAATCTGATCGTCCAGAAGATCGAGGCCAATCCCAAGGCGATCGGCGTGTTCGGCTATTCCTATCTCGAACAGAACACCGACAAGCTCAAGGGTCTGACCATCAACGGCATCACCCCCACCTACGAAACTATTTCCGACTACACCTATCCCGGTGCCCGGCCGCTCTACATCTATGTCAAGAAGGCTCACCTCAAGGCGATCCCGGGCCTGCAAGCCTATGTTACCGAGTGGACCAAGCTCTGGAGCAAGGGCGGCGTGCTGGCGAAGGCCGGCATGGTCGTCGCGCCCGAAGCGGTGCTGGCGGCGAGCGCCAAGGCAGCGGCAGACCTGCCGTCGCTCGACGGCGCGCAGCTGAAGTAAGGACCAGACTCGGGCCATGTCGCCAGCCATTCTGTTTCTTCTGGCCCTGGGGCTTGGCCTGGTCGGCTGGCTGGCCGGCCGGTCCCGCGCGTGGGCGTTTCGCCGCGCCGCGCCTCACGGCCGCATCAATTCGCTGCCCGATTTTCATGCGTGGTACGTCGCGCTGTGGATCGCGGTGCCCGCGCTGCTCTTCGCGCTGCTCTGGGATGCGATCAGTCCAGCGCTGATCCTGCAGCACGTTCTCGCCGATCCTGCCGCCGCCGCGCTGCCGGCCTTCGGGTTCGAGCGCCAGACGATGATGGACGAGGCCCGGGCGGTCGCGACGGGTGCGGCGCGCGCGGTGTTCAACAGCGAGGCCGAAGGGCTCGTCGCGCCCTATCGCACCGCCCTGACACTGTATCAGACGCTGGGGCTCGTGATCACGCTGGTGATCGCCTTTGCCGGCGGCGCGTTCGCCTTTTTGCGGCTGCGGCCCGATTTCACCGCCCGTACCCGGGTCGAGCGCGCGGTCATGGCGCTGCTCTTGCTGGCCTCGCTCGTCGCGATCCTTACCACCGTGGGCATCATCGTCAGCCTGGTCTTCGAAACGGTCCGCTTCTTCGGCATGGTCTCGCCGATCGATTTCCTGTTCGGCACCCATTGGTCGCCCGATCCGATGAGCACCGGCAAGGTCGACAGCTCGGACTTCGGCGCCATCCCGCTGTTCTGGGGCACACTCTACATCGGCGCGATCATCGCGATGGCGGTCGCCATTCCGCTCGGCTTGATGAGCGCGATCTATCTGACGCAATATGCCGACAGCACAGTGCGCAAGATCATGAAGCCGCTGCTCGAGCTGCTCGCGGGCGTGCCGACGGTGGTCTATGGCTATTTCGCCGCGCTCACCGTAGCGCCCGCTGTCCGCGATTTCGCGCAAGGCATCGGCATTGCCAATGCCTCGACCGAAAGCGCCATGGCCGCAGGGCTGGTGATGGGCGTGATTATCATCCCGTTCGTCTCCTCGATGGCGGATGACAGCATCGCCGCAGTGCCGCAGGCGATGCGCGACGGCAGTCTGGCGATGGGCGCAACGCGCGCCGAAACAATCCGCAAAGTGCTGGTGCCCGCCGCGCTGCCCGGCATTGTCGCGGGGATCATGCTCGCGATCAGCCGGGCGATCGGCGAGACGATGATCGTGGTGATGGCCGCCGGCGCAGCCGCCAATCTCACCGGAAACCCGTTCCAGTCGATGACCACTGTGACGTTCCAGATCGTGGCTATGCTCACCGGTGAAGGCAGCTTCGATCATCCGGCAACGCTCTCGGCCTTCGCGCTTGGCATGGTGCTGTTTCTCGTCACGCTCACGCTCAATTTCATCGCGCTGCGCGTGGTCAAGCGCTACCGCGAAGCCTACGAGTAAGCACGCCCATGTCCCGCAACGATCCCGCCGCGCTCGAAGCGCTTCGCGCCGCACGGCAAGCCCGGATGCAGGCGGGCCTCGCGCGCCGCTACCGGGGCGATAATTGGTTCCGCTGGCTCGGCCTTTTCGCGGTGAGCTTTTCGGGCTTCATTCTGGTGTTCCTGCTCGTCGCGATGGGATCGAACGGCTGGGCCGGGTTTCACCGCAGCGAACTCAGGCTGACCGTGCCGATCAGCGGCATGGTGCAGGTCGATCCCGCGCGGCTGG
>JBJXEK010000088.1:0-12979 GCA_046155055.1 Novosphingobium sp.
TTGCCGATAGCCGCAGCGCTGCGCTCAATGCGACCTGGGCGAAGTCGCTCGGGGTCGGAGCATCGCTGACGCTGAACGGGCTGGTCCAGCGCAGCGACAGCCGCAGCCTCAATGGCCTGAACGCTGTGGTGCTGCGCGCGCCAGACGGGACTGCATTCCAGCGCACCACCTTGCTGCCGCAGCCACTGGCAAGCCGCACGGTCAGCAACACGGTTTCCGCCGGGGCGACGCTCAATAAGCCAGTTGGCGCATGGCTGCTGGCGTGGACCGCTGATGGCACCCATGTCGCGACGACGACCAGCAACGATTCCCGCGCCGACCTTTCCGGACTGCAGGCGCTGGTCGATGGCGGGGCGCTCCTGGTCAATGGCCCGCTGCCTGCCGCTGCAATCCTGCCGGTCCAGCCGGGCGAGGCGCGCAGCAGGAGCGACACCGCCACCACGCTCGCCACGTTGACCGGCGGCCCGCTTCGCTTGCCGGGCGGGCAGACCGCGCTGACGCTCAAGACCGGGTTTGCGTGGTCGGGTATCGCCGCTCGGGATTCGCGCGGGCTTGCGCCTGAAACGCGGTTGCGGCGCGGCGATGCGCAGGCCGGGTTCAGCTTCGATCTGCCGATCACCAGCCGGCGCGAGGGGTTTGGCGCAGGGCTGGGCGACCTTTCGCTCAACCTCAACGGTGAAGTCCACAGCCTGTCGGATTTCGGGCAGCTCAAGGCCTATGGTGCTGCGCTGACGTGGGCACCGCTGGCAAAGCTGACGCTGACCGCGAACTATATCGCCAGCGAGAAGGCACCGGGCCTTGCCGATCTGGGCGCGCCGGTGACGGTGACAAGCGCGGTCGCGCTCTATGATTTCAGCCGCGGCGAAACCGTGCTGGCGACAGTGACCACCGGCGGCAATCCGGCGCTGCGGAAAGAGCGGCAGCGCGATTTCAAGCTTTCGGCCAATTGGGACCTGCCGATCGGCAAGGAATCGGCGTTGCTGGTCGAGTATCTCCGCAACCGGTCGAGCGACACGACCAATCCCTTTCCGCTGCTCACTGCCGATGTCGAGGCCGCGTTCTCGGGGCGGGTGCAGCGCGACAGCGCGGGGCGGATCGTAGCGGTAGATCAGCGAGCTGTGACTTTTGCCGACGTACGCGGGAACCGGCTGCGAACCAGCCTCAATTTCGGGGGCGGCTTCGGCAAGCCCGATCCCGCTGCACAGCGCCGGCCATTTGCCGGCGCGCGGGGCGGTGGCGGGGGCAGTGGCGGTGGAACTCGGCCCGGTGGCGGAGACGGGCGCGGGCACTGGAATTTCTCGCTCGCCTACACGGCAGAGTTTGCCGAGACTGCGCAGATCGTGCCCGGCGGCCGCGTGCTTGATCTGCTAGGCGGCGATGCGCTGTCCGGCGCTGGTGTGGCGCGGCATAGCGCGACCTTGGAGGGCGGCGGGTTCTATCGCGGGTTCGGCCTGCGCGTTTCGGGCAATTTTACCAGCGGTACCCATGTCGGTAACACTGCTGGCAATCAGTTCGAGCCTGGCATCCCGCAAGGGGCGGGGCGACTCGATTTTGGACCGTTGGCCACGTTCAACTTGCGTGCCTTCGTCGATCTGGGGCGCAAACCGGGGCTCGTGGCCAAGGCACCGTTCTTGAAGGGCACGCGCATCGTGCTGGGCGTAACCAATCTGTTCGATGGCCAGCAGAAGGTGACCGACGCTTCGGGGGCCACTCCGCTGCGCTACCTGCCCGGCTATCTCGATCCGGAAGGCCGCGTGTTCAACCTCGAATTGCGCAAGCAGTTCTAGGGTCAGGATCCTAGCGCATCGGATTCAGGCGCGGGCGGCCCTGCACGAAATTCCGCGCGTTTCGGGCGCTTAGTATGGCCTCGTGCTCGGCGTAGGCATCGGCATAGTGGCGGATAAGAACGACCTGGCGCAGCGGGACGACCTCGTCGAACTGTAGTCCGAAGCGTTGACCTTCGATCCAGACGACCGTGCCGAACACGTCGAGATCGTTCACCTGAAGCACTGCGCCCGAACTGGTGCGCGGAATGCACGTGCCGAGCCAGATCCGGGCACCGTGCTGCGAAAGATCTTCAAGCAGGCATTTCTCCAGACCCTGCAGCAACATGACGTTTGCCGGAAGAAACAGCCGCGCGCGGGGCACGGCGCGCCGTCCGGTCATCGGGTTTGTTTGCTGTGTGGCATAGTTCGGCAGGGCGGACATCATGGAGCGACCATGCGCGCAGGGCGCTTAAGTGGACATATGTGCAACCATAAGAGAAAGCCCTTATGCCTCCGCGGGTCATGCACGCTATGCACTTGGGGAAGGCGCGGGGATAACCGGCCGCATGGACCTCCCCAAGCGCGGCTCGAGCGCTTATCTCAGGCGGATCATGCCGCGCAGCGAACTCCATTCCGGCCCTCAATCGCCGAACCCCCAGTCGTCCGATCGGTTCAACGAGGACAAGGCGAGCTCTACCCTGCGCGGGTCCGATCAGCCGGATATCGACCGGGGCGTTGCCGCAATCCGCGAAGTGGTGGCCACACTGAAGCCCAAACCTGGCGTCTACCGCATGCTCGATGCGCGCGGCGAGGTGCTCTACGTTGGCAAAGCGCGCGCGCTGAAGAACCGGGTGGCGAATTATACCCAGATCGAGCGGCTGCCCACGCGGCTGCGGCGCATGGTCAGCCAGACCCGGTCGATGACCATCATCACGACCAATTCGGAAGCCGAGGCGCTGCTGCTCGAGGCGCAGCTGATCAAGCGCTATCGCCCGCCCTACAACGTGCTGCTGCGCGACGACAAATCGTTTCCTTTCATTCTCCTGCGCGGCGATCATGCGTTCCCGCGCATCAGCAAGCATCGCGGCGCGCGGCGGGCCAAGGGCAACTATTACGGGCCGTTTGCCAGCGCCGGATCGGTCAACACCACGATCAACGCGCTGCAGAAGCTGTTCCTGCTCAGGAGCTGCAACGACGGCTATATGTCCCGCCGCGATCGGCCATGCCTGCTCTATCAGATCAAGCGCTGCTCGGCCCCTTGCGTCGATCGGATCACCGAGGCGGGTTATGCCGAACTGGTGCGGCAGGCGAAGGACTTTCTCGGCGGCAAATCCGGTGCGGTGCAGAAGGAGATCGAGGCCGAAATGAGCGCGGCGGCCGAGGCGATGGACTACGAACGCGCGGCCATGCTGCGCGACCGGCTGCGCGCAGCGACCTTCATCCAGGGCAGCCAGGCGGTCAATGCCGAAGGCGTGGGCAACGCCGATGTCTTCGCGATGGCGAGCAAGGGCGGGCAGATCGGCATCCAGGCGTTTTTCATTCGTGGCGGGCAGAACTGGGGGCACCGCGCCTTTTTCCCCAGCCACATCGAGGGTGTGGCTGAGGAGGAAGTTATGCTCAGCTTCCTCGCCCAGTTCTACGACGAAGTGCCCCCGCCGCGCCTGATCCTGCTTGATCGCGATCTGGCCGAAGCGGAGCTCCTGGCAGAGGCTTTGCTGGCGTCAGCGGGCGGCAAGGTTGAGATTTCAGTGCCGCAGCGCGGTGACCGGCGGCGGCTGATGGAGCAGGCGCAGCGCAACGCGGTCGAGGCGCTCGACCGGCGGCTGGCCGAAAGCGGCACCAAGGCGCGGACGTGGCGCGAGATGGCCGAGTTCCTTGAACTGGGTGAGGCGCCGCAGCGCGTCGAGGTTTACGACAACAGCCATGTACAGGGCGCACATGCCGTTGGCGCGATGATCGTGGCCGGGCCAGAAGGGTTCATGACCGGCCAGTACCGCAAGTGGAACATCAAGACCGCGCAGACCAACGACGATTTCGCCATGATGCGCGAAGTGTTCCAACGCCGCTTCGCCCGGGCTCAGGACGAGGACCCGGACCGCGAAGGCGGCCAGAACGGGGCAATGTGGCCCGATCTTGTGCTGCTAGATGGCGGCAAGGGCCAGATGACCGCCGCGCGCGAAACGCTGGAGGCCATGGGCATCGAGGACGTCGTGCTGATCGGCATCGCCAAGGGTCCGCACCACGGACGCGAGGGGCGCGAGGTCTTCCACTTCCCCGATGGGCGCGAGAAGATGCTGCCCGAAGCCTCGCCGGTGTTGTTTCACCTGCAGCGCCTGCGCGACGAGGTGCACCGTTTCGCCATCGGCGCGCACCGTGCCAAGCGAAGCCGCGCGATCACCGCCAGCCCGCTCGACGAGGTGCCCGGCATCGGCCCGGCGCGCAAGCGCGCGCTGCTGCTGCACTTCGGCACGGCGGGCAAAGTCCGGGCCGCCGGTCTCGAGGATCTGCAGCGCGCGCCGGGCGTAAGCGCGGCGGTGGCGCAGGCGGTTTACGACTTCTATCATCCGGGTCCGTAACGCCTCGTATTACCTGCAAAATAAGGGAAAATGCGGAGGCGCGCTTGGTCGGATTTCCACCAGAATGACGCATACCCGGCGCATGGCCAGACCGGTTGACCGGCGGCCAGTGCAATCACCGGGCAGCCGCATGCGGCCGGGCCCCAATGATTCGGGAGCAGCGCCGTGGCCGGCAGGAATCTACGCTTCGGACTATTGGCGGGCGCATGCTGCGCGGCCTTGGGTCTGCTTGTCCCCGCAGCGTCGGCGCAGGCCGATGCCGCGCCGGGCACACCTTTTGAACTGGCGTTTTGGCAGGCTGTGGCCGCGAGCAACGATCCGGTGCTCTATGAGGCCTATCTCAAACAGTATCCCGCCGGCACCTTTGCCGCAATCGCGCAGGTGAAACTGGATAGCCAGCGCAAACCTGCTGCGCCAATGGCTGCCCCAGTACTGGCGATGCCGCTTGCTACCCCTGCCTCTGGCGCAGGCAGCACGGCGGTGGCCCTGCCAATCCCGCAGTTCGGCAAGGCATTGGCATTGACCGCACCGGGCGCGGCCAATGCGCTCAGGGATGCCGCCGCTGCGCAGCGCACGGCTGAAGCCGCCGAGGCCGCTGTTGCCGCTGCCGCGCCCCCGGCCATGAGCCCGAATCCCGCGCCGATCGCGGCTGACAGCGCAGTGGTCACCGCGCTCGCTGCGCCGCCCGCCCCGACCATGCTGCCAACCTTTGCTTTCGGGCCGATGCCGGATCCGATGGCTGGCCCAGCACCGGGGAAGGGCGCGCAGGACCTGTTCGGCGATGTCGCGGCCATGCCGGTAGGCAGTGCCGGGCTGTTGGCCTCGCTTACATTCGATGCCGCAAGGCCCGCACCCGCACCCGCACCCTCGCCCGATCCCGCGCCGATACCTCTGGCCCCCGCGGCCCCACCGGCGATGCTGGCCGCGCTCGGCGCGGCGCCCGCCGCGCTGCCCACTGCCGATGCGCTCGTCGCGGCCGTTGCGGCCCAGTCGACGCCCGTGGCCAGCCCGGCCCGCCTCGCCCGCGCTGAAACATCCATTGCCCAGCCTTCAACCGCTGCCGTCGCGGTCATGCCCACCGCGCCGCAGCCTTACTACACAGCCCCCAGACCGCAGCCGCAATATGCCGCCGCCATGGTTCCGCTGGGGCGCAGCCGCCGTGCGGCAATGCCGGCGCAGTTCAGGCGCGCGGTGGTTTCGACCGCAGCGGTCTCGGTCGAGATGCCCGATGCCACAAGCCAGATCTCGCCGCTCGGCATTATGCTCGGCCAGCTCGTCCGCACCCAGGAGACGCCGGGTACGCAGTATGGGTTCCAGGAAGAGGTGACGATGCCGATGCGTCCGCGCCTCATGGCAATGCCCGAAGTGCCGCTCCCGGAAAGCTTCTGCTCGATCGAACAGCGCAGCGCCTTCAGCGAAGGGGTCTACCAGCCAGCGCTGGCGATCGCGCAGCACAACGCGCAAGTCGCCAGCGCCTATGTGCGCAGGCTGCGCACGCTTTACGACAACTACCAGCTCAGCGGGGACAGCACCTCTCTGGCTTCGGTTGCCGCCGAAGCTCGCGATTTCGCGCGGGCCGCCAATGCTGCCAGCTCCATCCACGATACGCTCGTCAACCAGTTCGAGGACATCATGACCACACCCATCGGTTCCTGCGGAGCGATCCAGTGATGCGCCGCCTTCGCCTTCTTCCAGCCGCGCTGGCGATCATGAGCCTTACCGCGACTGCATCCGTACAGGCGGCGTGCATCGATCACCAGACGGCCACAGCCGCGCGCATCCACCAATTCGAGACGATGATGATGGTTGTCTCGTTGCGCTGCGGGCGGATCGGCTATGACATGCGTTCGTCTTACGAAGGCATGGTCACCGCGCATCAGGCCCCGTTCGGTCAGGCTGCGACCAGGTTGCGCCACTATCTCGGCGGCAACGCGTTCGATCCGCACAGCGGCGGGTTTGATCGCTATGCCACGATCCTCGGCAATGCCTATGGCGGCGGGGCGACGAGCTTCGGAAGCTGCCAGACGCTCGATGAGGTAGCCGGCGAGCTCGCAAAGGTTCCCGATGTGCGCCTGCTCGCCCAAGTGGCCGAAACGCTGATCGCCCGGCCCAAGCTCGACGAGATGGCCTGCGCAGCGGATAACTGAGGCGGGAGCGGAAAACACGGTAAGTTTGAGGTTAACTGCAACCCTTGGGTGGTCGTGCACCAATCATCGCCAGAACCAACTTGCAGGGGAGAATGCACATCGGCCCGGGCATGCCCCGCGAAGACGCGTCAAGCGTACCGCGGGATCCGTGGGCCAAGACTCTTGGGGAGCAGAATATGCGCAAAGCACGGGTTTCGAGCGAATGGCGGATTTCGGTTTTGAGCAGTCCCATGCTGCTCGCGGCACTTATCAGCGTGGGCACCAGCGGGATCGCCGCAGCTCAAACCGCGCCGGCTGCTGCTGCGGCAGCCGGGTCGGCAGACGCTGCGGCCACTGGCGCTCCGGCGAACGGTGTAGGCTCTGCATTCGAGCTGGCCTTCTGGCAGTCGCTGAACGGAAGTGAAGATCCGGCAGCCTATGAAGCCTATATCGCTCAATATCCTGGCGGCACGTTCAGCGGCCTGGCACGCGCCAGAGTTGCCGCGTTGCTGCGGTCGCTGACAGCGCAGCCCGTGACAGTTGCCGCACCGGCTGCAGAGCCGGTCCCCGCCGTTGCAACCGGGCACTCCCTCGCACCGACGGCAGCCGTGGTGATTGCGGCCACGCCGACAGTCGCTCCCGTGCCAGCTGCGGCCACACCGCAGAGTGCCGAAATGATTCCTGCCAACGCGTCGCTCGCGGCGGCCGAGATGAGTTCGCCGCTGGCCAAACTGCTTGCACAACTGCGCGGAACGCCCGAGGCGACCGCAGCGGCTGCGGCAACCGCACCACTGGTTACCGCCGCGCCGCCGGTCCAGCCGGCATCGGCAGCCGTGCCGGCCTTGACGGTAACGCCTGCACAGGTCCAGATGGCTGCCGCAGCGCCCGCTCCCCAGCCGCAGGCCTATGCGCCAACGCCCGCTCTGGTCCCGGCTGCGGCACCTGTGCCGGCAGCTGCAACGTATGCCTCATCGCGTCCGGTCATGCTGCCAGTGCCCGATGTAGCCATGCCGGCCTATTTCTGCAGCAACGACGCCCGCAATGCCTTCCACAATACCGCCTATCGCCCCGCGGTGGAGGCGGCCACACGCAACAATGAGGCTGCTGTCGGCTATTTGCGCCAGTTGCAACAGACCTATGACCGGGGTCAGTTGGGACGGGATACCGCAGTGCTCAATGCGATTGCCGTCGAAGCGCGTGCCTATCAGGGCGAAGCCGCCCGCGCTTACTCCGCGCAGGCTGCATTGGTGCGCCAGTTTGATGTGCTGATGGCGGTGCCGCTGCGCACCTGCGCTGTCGGCACCCAGTAATCCGCAAATCATGGTCGGTGCGAATTGGCCTCGCTACGCGCCAGGCTCTTTGCCGATCCTGAGAGCTTGTGACTTGCGGGACCTCCGCGAGTAGTACTCCGTTGGCCGTATCCGCCGTTTTGTACTAAGCTCGGTTTCGAATCGGCACCAGTGTGTGATAGGTACTCGCTGCATCGCAGCAGGGCGATGGCCGATGCGAGGGTTGGCGTGGCGGGCAAGGCGTTCGGTTGGGCAAGCGGCGGAGCATGCCGGGGTGCAGGCGTGCAGGCGTCTTTGCCGCATTTGGCGGCCGATGCTATTCGTGCTGCAGGCTGGGCGCTGTTGCTGTCGGCAACAGCTGCAACCGCTCAGGCTCCCCCGTTTACCGGCGTCGGCTCGCAGTTCGAAATGGTGTTCTGGCAATCGGTCGATACCGGTGCCGACCCGGCACTCTATGAAGCCTATCTCAGCAAATACCCGAACGGTACTTTTGCGGCAGTCGCGCGCGCCAAGATGGCACGGCTACGCCAAGCCAATGCCGGATCCGGGCCCGAAGCACCGTTCGGCCTGGTTCCGATAGCAGCGCCGACCCCTGCAGCGGCTCCCCCTGCTGCGCCGCCATTGGCGGACCCACAGGGCGAGTCGCCAAGCGTGCCCCGGCGCACGGCGGCCGCGTTGACACCGCCAGCTCCCGTGCTGCGGCCAGCGCTACAGTCTGTATCGGTCAGCTTTGCTTCGATCGGACCGACCAAAGTTGCGTCCACTGGCGGGCCGTCAAGTCCATCGGGCCAGGCCACATCTGGTCCGGCACCCTTCGTGACCGACGCAGTGCCGACCCAAGGTCCAAGCGACCGCGAGAACAGCGATGCACTGCGCCGCCTGCTTGGCGCGCTGGGGGACAGCCAGCGCGTCTCTTCGGTTTCATCCCAGTCTTCTCTGGCCCAGTCTCCCCTAACCCAGTCGTCTGCTTTTTCGTCTTCCGCTGTCACGCTGCCGATTGTCAGCGCGCCGATCGGACAGCCCGCATCAGGCACAGCACCTGCTGGAGGCGGAGCAGGACTGGTTCCCGCCGTGTCAGTGCAGGCCGCTTCGGCAAATGTGAGCTCCGCGCTCCCGGCGGCTGCGGCAACAGCCGTTGTCGCAGGAAGCGCCGCGGCGAGCACCACCATTCCGCACCCGATTGCGGTGGGACCTTTGCCAGCCGGCTTCTCGCTGCCGACGCACCCCGCAATGGTCGATGTGCCCGGGGTAGCCTTGCCTTCGTCCTTCTGTTCGGCAGACGCGCGCAACGCGTTTCATGATGGCCCCTACATCACTGCGGTCGAGGCGGCGAAACGCAACAACGATGCCGCAATCGCCTATATGCATCAACTGCAGGACCTCTACGACCGCAACCAGCTCAGCGGCGACATCAACCCGATGAACGCGCTGGCTGCTGAGGCGCAGGCTTATGGGGCAGAGGCGTCGGCAGCCTTCAAGGCGCAATCAGCCTTGGTCACAGCTTTCAACGCGCTCATGGTGGTTCCGATTATCGCGTGCGATCCGCCCAAATGATGCGGACATGACGGGTCAGGGCACGCGGCGGCGCTGGCGCACCGGCACGGCGTTTCATCTTGGGGTGGCCCTCTCGCTGATCATGGCAACACCGGCGCCTGCGCTTGCTACGTGCCCTGATGCGGCAACCGCGCATGCCGCACGGTTGATCGAGTTCCAGACCATGATGATGGATGTCGGGCTGCGCTGCTCGCGCGTCGGCGTGCCCTTGGTCGATCACCTCGATACCATGGCGGCCAAACACCGGACGATTTTCGAGAATGCCCGAAACCGCGTCCGCTCGTTCATGGACATGCTTGCCTCATCGATGGGTGCATCGGGGGGCACAACGGGAGCGAAGACACCCCCGGTCGCGCGGTCAGCGCGCCATGGCGACCCGCTCGATCGGTACATGACAATGCTCGGCAACCGCTATGGCGCTGGCAGCACCACCCCCGACCGGTGTCACGCGTTTGATGCCATCGCGCTCTCGCTGGCGGATACGATCAACAACGACAAGTTGCTGACGATGGTTGCCGAGTCGCTGATCGGCTTGACCCTGCTCGAAACCCTGACCGGTTGTCCTGCCAAGCCCTGAAGTCGGCGTGAGTGCCTATGGCCTGGGCGCGATCGGGCGGATCAGCCCCTCCTGCGCCACGTTCGCCAGCAGGCGCCCGTCGCGCGCAAAGATCCGCCCGCGGTTGAAGCCCCGCGCACGGCCTGCCCAGGGGCTGTCGCAGACATAAAGGAGCCATTCATCGGCGCGGAAATCGTCGTGGAACCAGATCGCGTGATCGAGGCTGGCGCCCATCATGTTGCCCTTGTGCCAGCTGATCCCGTGCGGCAGCGTGGAGGTGCCGAGCAGCGTCATGTCGCTGGCATAAGCGAGCACGGCACGGTGGATCTTGGGATCATCAGGCAGCGGCGCAACGGCGCGGAACCACGTGTGCGAGAGTGGCTCACGCGGCTGGGCACCCATCCAGTGGCGCGCTTCCACCGGGCGGAGCTCGATCGGGCGCGGCATCAGCATCATCCGCTTCATCGCTTCGGGCACGCGGTCGGCATATTCGGCGCGCAGATCCGCCTCGCTGCGCAGGTCTTCGGGCGGCAACACCTCGGGCATTGCCTCGGCGTGCTCCACGCCCGTCTCACGCTTGTGGAAGGAGGCAACCATGGTCAGTATCGGCCTGATCTTTGGAACAGCACCCTCCTGGGAAGTGCCCTGCTGGCTCGCAACCACGCGGCGGTTGGCAAAGCTGCCGCCATCGAGATCGCGCATCACTTCGAAATCGATGCCGAAATCCTCGTTCCCGCCTCGCAGGAAATAGGCGTGGAGTGAGTGTACGGGCCGGTCCGGCGCAACGGTCCGTTCGGCCGAAGCGAGCGCCTGCGCGATCACCTGACCGCCAAACACGCGGCCAAAGCCATCCTTCTTGCGAGACCCGGCAAAGTGGTCTGGGCCGGTCTCGGCAACATCGAGCAGGCGCAGCAGCCCTTTGACAAGCGCAGCGGGATTGGTTTGCGCAGTGGTTTCCGCAGTGGTTTCGTCTGTCATGCCGCGCGCATTGCGCAGCATGCCGTTTCCGTCAACGGAAAGCTGGCAATTTGCGCAATACGCGCCAGCCGGCGGCCTTGGCCGCGTTGCGCGCCGGCCAGCGCCCCGGTGCATGCGGGGAGAGCCCGGCGCGGCGCAGCACGCCATTGAACGCGCGCGCGTCGGCCTCCTCGAAGCTCCATTCAGAGCGCCAGGTGATCGAGAGCGAGATCGCGCTCGCCGGTCCGTTGCGCACGAAGTGCGGGGCCATGACGGGCACGTAGAGCGCCGCGCCGGGCGTCAGCGCCCATTCGGTGCCGCCTTCCGCAAGCTCATCCCGCCAGAACAGTTCGCGCCCGCCGCCGGTATGATAGCTCTCGTGCGTCTCGTCGGGCGCGAAGTGGGCGTTGCCTTGCGGGAACAGTGTCATGGTCTTGGCGCCCGCAAGGTGTATGAGGATATTGTGCTCGGGATCAAAGTGATAGGGCGTGACGCCGCCCGGGCTGGTGATGAACACGAAGCCTTGCGGGCGCAGCATCGCGCCGGTCCGCGCCTCGATCACCGGGCGCAGCTCTTCGAGCAGTGCCAGCAGCAGATCGCTGTAGGCGGGCACCTGTTCGATGTTCTTGAGCGCGGCCCAGCTACCCGTCTCGCCGATGCGGCGGATCGTCTCGCCGATGCCGAGCCCGTTGGCCGGGGCCTTCACCCCGTTGAGCCCCACCGGCAAATCGGCGCGGTTGTACTCGCAAGACGCCTCGGGCAGCGCCTCGGCCAGATCGGTAAGCGCATCGAGCGCCAGCAGGGGATGGTCCTGCAGACCATGCGCCAGTTTGTGCGGGGTCTCGGGATAGCCGGCGGCAAAGGCGACGCGCGCGGCGGGGTCGAAGACGGTTCGGGTCATGCGAGGCCTGCAGGGTTGCGGGAGAGTTCGTACGAGAGGAGGCGGTCGAACACTGCGCGGCGCGCCTTGCCGCCGATGGCGATCGAGAAACGGCCGATGGCGCGGCGCTCGCGCCACAGCGAATCGATCATCGGATGATCCGGCGCGGCGCAGCTGTCGACCCAGTCGACCCCGGCGCGTTCGAGCAGCGCGAGGTTCTCCAGCTGCAGCAGCACGCCGGGGGAGAAGCGGGCGAAGCGTTCATCGAACGCGGTCTTGTAAGAGAAGGCGCCGGGCGGGGTGAGCAGGGTGGCCAGCATCGCGATGGGCTTGCCATCGAGCATGAGGCTCAGCCGCTCCAACTTGCCGCGCGCGGCGGCACCCGCCATCGCCTCGCGGAACAAGCCCGCCGTCTCCGCCGCACAGATGAGCGCGCTGCCCGCGCTGCCTTTCCAGCCGCGGGCTTCGAGGGCGAGGAACTCTTCGAGCCAGGTCGCAACGTCGCCATCTTCGCGCGTGTGCAGCACGGTGAGCTCGCCCAGCTCGGCCAGGCGGGCGTGTTGACGCCTGAATTCCTTGCGTTTTTTCCCAGGGACGGCTTGCTCCAGATAGGCGGCGGGCGAGAGCGCCGAGGCGAGCATCGCGCGCTCCTCGCGGTGCACCAGCGCCATGCGGCGGCCCTGCCGTGCGCCGACGGCGAGCAGTGCATCGGCCAGCGCTGTGCCCAGCGGCAGCGCTGGGCTGTGGAGGAACAGCGCAGCCCCGGCATGCCGGTCCGCCCAATCGAACAAGGCCTCCCAAAACACCTCCTCATACCCCGCCGCCACCAGTGGCGCACCGAGAAACGCATTGGCATGGAGCCACACCGCCAGATGCGGCAGCAGATGCCGCCCATACCGCCGCGCCCGCCGGAGCGGCACAAGCGCCTCAAGACCATCAGGCCCGGAAAGCGTGCCGATGCGCACCCGGCCCGCCGGATCGAAGCGGGACAGGCCGGACAGCAGATACCAGCTCTCGAAAAACGGATTGGGTGTCGAAAGCCGCCCCGCCAACGCATCCCACGCCGCGCACCGGGGTGCTTCCGCCCAGTCGCGCCAAGGCACGACGGCAAAGCCGCCCGTCCCCGGGCGTGGCTGGCTGCGCATCGTAAAGGATTCGTCGTTCAAAACCGGGTCTCCGGCCTTGAGGACTACCAGCGCTGGGCCAAGAAGCGGTTAACGCGGGGCGCGGTTTGGAAGGGGGAAGAAGCCTCCGGCGGGCGCTTTCCTGCCTCCG
>JBJXEK010000089.1:0-2981 GCA_046155055.1 Novosphingobium sp.
GTCTACAATCTCAATCAGGATATCCTGAACGAGCTCAACACGGTGATCCCGACCGCGCAGCTCGTGCCGCCGGCTGGTTGGATGCCGCGCGCCCAGCGCGAAGCCGCCGCGCAGCAGGCTGCCGCACAGGGCGCAGCTGCCCCGGCCGCGCCTGCGGGCAAGCAGCCCGAAGGCCGCTAAGGCAAAGTCGTGAGCGAAACGACGGATGATACAGGGGATGATGCGGGGGCCGTGGCCCCCCCACCAATCAGCCTCGATAGCGGCTTTGACATCAGGGGGGTGATGGCGGCGCTGCCGCATCGCTATCCGCTCCTGCTGGTTGACCGTGTGGTGTCGCTCGTTTCCGGCGAGCGGATCCACGCGATCAAGGCTGTCTCGATGAACGAGCAGTTCTTCCAGGGGCACTTCCCCGGCCGTCCGATCATGCCCGGCGTACTCCAGATCGAAGCGCTGGCGCAGGCCGCCGGGGTGCTCGCGGTGGAATCGCTCGGCCTCGCCGGCACCGGCAAGCTGGTCTATTTCATGGCGATCGAAGAAGCCAAGTTCCGCACGCCCGTGGAACCCGGCTGCCTGCTCGATCTCCATGTTGAATTCACGCAAAAGCGCGCGCGGGTGTGCAAGTTTGCCGGCAAGGCGATGCTGGGCGACAAGATCGCTACGGAAGTCAGCTTCACCGCGATGATCGCGGATAGCTGATCGGTTGCCTTTTGCGCCCAAACCGCTTAAGGGCGCGCCTTTCCGAGATTCCCTGAAGCCGGTCGGAACCGGCTTCGCACTGTGGAGCGAGACCCATGAAAGCCGATATTCACCCCGACTACCACATGATCAAGGTGCAGATGACCGATGGCACCGTGTTCGAGACGCGCTCGACCTGGGGCAAGGCTGGCGATACCATGCCGCTCGAAATCGATCCGCTGTCGCACCCGGCTTGGACCGGCGGCACCCGCCAGCTCGATCAGGGCGGCCGCGTCGCTCAGTTCAACAAGCGGTTCGGCGGCCTCACTCTCAAGAAGTGATCCGGCAAGAAGTGATTTAGCAAGAGGTGAGCAGAGGTTCGTCTTTCGGCAAAGGGCGGCTTCGGCCGCCCTTTTTCGTGGTGCCGTTTTTGCTGGAAGGTGGGCTGAAGCCCATTAAAGTGTGTGCATGGCTGGCCTGACCAATGCTCTTGACCATTTGCTCGGCTATCAGCTGCGCCGCACGTCTGCGTTGATGATGGCTGATTTTGCGCGGGTTCTCGCGGACTTCGCGATGCGCCCGGCCGAAGTAACCACGTTGCTGGTCATCGCGGACAATCCTGCATGTTCGCAAAGCGAAGTGGGTGAGGCGCTTGGCATCAAGCGCGCCAACATGGTTCCGATCATCGCGCAACTGATCGAGCGCGGCCTCGTCGCCCGCGACCGGATCGATGGCCGAAGCCTTGCGCTGCGCGTCACCCCCGCAGGCGCGGCGCAGGCGGCCGAGGCCTGGCGGCGGATCCACGCGCATGAGGCACGGTTTATGGCGCTGCTGCAGCCAGGCACACTCGAAACCGTGCTGCACGCGCTGCCGGTACTGCGCGGTGCCGGTGAAGATACGGCGGAGTAACCGTGCTACCCGCTTTACTGTGACCCAATTGCAATGCTGGCGCCGGTTTCGACGCATTCCTCTCATTTTTGCCCATTGTGCCTGCTTGCCGGCCAGACAACCCTCTCAATCCCAGCCGGGGCGAACCACCGCACGCAAAGTCGCGGGGCCCGGCGGTCCACTGGATGAGAGGAGGATGCCATGCGGTACTCACGCGATTTGGCCTGGTCGTCGCTTGCGGCGGTTGCAGTTGCTCTGGCCATGCCTGCCCATGCCGCTGAAGCGGCTGCAGACGCTGCAGAAACCCCGGAAACCACGAGCAAGGACGTTATCATCGTCAACGCCACGCGGCAGGCGTCAGACAAGCAGAAGGTCGGCGTCGCGCTGACCGCGATCACCTCGGAAGACCTCGCTTTGCTCGCCCCGCGCACGCTGCAGGATTTGCAGGGTTCGGCCCCCAACGTGTTCATCGGCAGCGGCACCGCTGCGCCGGGGCAAAGCGCGATCTTCATCCGCGGGCAGGGTTATGCCGACGTGGAGAAAACGCAGAGCCCGCCGGTCGGCGTGATCCAGGACGGCGTGTTCTTCGGCAACAACACCGGCCAGCTGCTCGACATGTTCAATGTCTGCTCGGTCGAGGTCGATCGCGGCCCGCAGGGCATCTTCTATGGCAAGAACACCACGGCCGGCCTGATCAACATCTCGCGCTGCGCTCCGACGCGCACGCTCGGCGCGTCGCTCGAGGCGGGCTACGGCTCGTTCAACGAGTTTTACGGCCGCGGCGTGGTCAACGCGCCGCTGGGCGCGAACGGCGGCATCGCGTTGTCTGGCCAGTATCGCCGCATCGACGGCATCCTCAACAACGTCTTCACCAAGAGCCGTGCGGGCGGCAGCGAGTACCGCGCGTTCAACCTCAAGGTGAACTACGACCTGACCAACTGGCTGAACGCGGACCTCAGCCTCGACCACATCCACGAGACCGGCGGCGGCACCCCGGTGCAGTTCGGCAACAAGCTGACGGCCAGCATCCTGTCCGGCGGCAACCCGTCGGCGATCTGGCCCAAGTACAACGCCGAGACCGGCAGCCCGGACGGCCTGAAGCCCCGCGAGATCGGCAACAACCTTGGTGCTGACACAGACCGCCTGAACACCAACATCGCGAGCCTCTCACTGAAAGCGAAGACCCCGATCGGTGATCTGGTTTCGCAGACGTCGTACATGTCGTCCGGCGACACGGTGAATCAGGACTTTGACGGCACCTGCGTCGGCGCGCCGGGATGCACCAGTGTCGGCAACCCGCTGCGGGCGGCCACCGGCAGCATGCTGCTCACCCACCGCGACCAGACCTACAAGCAGTTCACGCAGGAAGTGCGCCTTCAGGGCAGGGCCGCAAACGGCCTGATCGATTACCTTGTCGG
>JBJXEK010000090.1:0-13610 GCA_046155055.1 Novosphingobium sp.
CGGTCGCCTTCAACAGTTCGTCGGCACTGCGCGCGGTGGGGGGAGCACCCGCACGGTCGCGCGCCGTCATCCGGATATAGCCGTCCACCACCTCGATCTCGGTGACATCGAGATCGTTCGCCTCGGCTATGCGCACCACGTCCGCCGGCAGCAGTGTAACCTTGTGGTCCTCATGCGGATGAAGCCCGAAGGGTGTGGTCAGCACGATCGTGCCGCCCGGTTGCAACAGGCGCCGTGCTGTCAGCAGGAACCGCTCCGGCACGGCCTGATGCTCGATCACCTCGCCGAGAATGACCGTATCGAACGGGGTTTCCTCGTTGAATTCGTAAAGATCCTGGTTGATCCAGGTCAGCCGCGCGGCCACCGCCCGCGTTTCGCGCGCGGCAGCTTCTGTTGCAAAGGCGATGGCGTCGGGATGCGAATCCAGCCCGGTGACGGCGAAACCCTCGCGCGCCAGAAGGATGGCGGTGATGCCCTGGCTGCAACCGATGTCGATGACCCGCTGGCCCTGGACGCGCGAGCACATCCAGTGAACGCGCTCGCGCGCAATCTCGCTGGCCTCGGCCGAAGCGACGCTGCCATTGTAGAGTTCACTGATCCGGTCGGCCGGGACGGGATGTTCGGCGCTGTCGCCAGCGGGGAGGGCGTTGCTCATCGTTTCGGCCTATCGCTGATCCGTCTGTTCAATCCGGCGAGGTCAAACACCATTGTCCCAGATACCACGTGTATCGACGATGACCACGCCGTTTCGCGGTTCCGGCGCGGTCTCGCGGAATGGGCGGTGATCGACGAGCAGCGCCCAGACATCGGCGCTTTTCATGGCAACTTCGGCCGTGACAAGCGTAACACCGGCTTGCGCCAGACGCGCCGGCAGCGCCTCGATGTTGGGCTCGATGGCCATGACCTGCCCGGGGAGCGCGGCTGCCAGATGCTCGACTATCATCATGGCGGGGCTCTCGCGCAAATCGTCGATGTCGGGCTTGAACGCGAGGCCGAACGCGGCAACCCGCACATCGGCCGGAGCGCAGCCGCGCTGCCGGGCCACTTCTTCGACTGCCGCCTCGATCTTGCCGATCACCCAATAGGGCTTTCCGTCATTCACCAGCCGCGCGGCATGGATCAGGCGCGCTTCGGCCGGTGTGCGGTTGACGATGAACCACGGGTCGACCGCGATGCAATGTCCGCCCACGCCCGGCCCGGGCTGCAGGATATTCACACGCGGATGGCGATTGGCCAGCGCGATGAGGTCCCACACGCGGATATCCAGCTTGTCGCAAATCAGCGAAAGCTCGTTGGCAAACGCGATGTTGACATCGCGGAACGCGTTTTCGGTGAGCTTGCACATCTCGGCGGTGCGCGCGTTGGTCACGACGCATTCGCCAGCCACGAAAGTCTTGTAGAGCGCGCAGGCCATCTGCGAGCAGCGCGGGGTCATGCCGCCGATCACCCGGTCGTTTTCGACCAGTTCGCGCAGCACCTGGCCGGGCAGCACGCGTTCGGGGCAATAAGCGATGCGGATATCCGAAGCCTCGCCCGCTTGCTGCGGGAAGGTGAGATCGGGCCGTGCGTCGGCCAGCCAGGCAGCCATCTGCTCGGTTGCGCCCACCGGCGAGGTTGATTCCAGCACGACGAGGTTGCCCGCGGTCAGCACCGGGGCGATCGCCCGAGCTGCGGCCTCGATATAGGAAAGATCGGGTTCGTGATCGTTCTTGAACGGGGTCGGGACCGCGATCAGGAACGCGTCGGCGGCTTCGGGCACCATCGTGGCGCGCAAGTTGCCCTCGACCGTGGCGGCATGCACCACGATATCAAGATCCGGCTCGATGATATGCACGCGCCCGCTGTTGATCGTTTCGACCGCATGCGCATTCACATCGACACCGATCACCTCTATCCCGCGCGAGGCAAATACGGCGGCAGTCGGCAACCCGATGTAGCCAAGTCCAATAACCGAAATGCGTTTGAAGGAATTGCTCGCGGCAGCAATGGCCGAACTTTGGTTTCTGATGGCGCGCCTCATGATGAGAAGTCCTCAAGCACCTTCTGAATCCGTTCGCAAGCGCAACCATCGCCATAAGGGTTGTGAGCAAAGGCCATTGCCTCATAGGCCACCGGATCGTCCATCAGGCCAATCACGCCCGCTACAATCTCTTCCGTCCGGGTGCCGACCAGCTTGACCGTCCCGGCATCGACGGCTTCCGGGCGCTCAGTCGTGTCGCGCATGACCAGCACCGGCTTGCCGAGCGAGGGCGCTTCCTCCTGGATCCCACCGGAATCAGTCAGGATAATGAAGCTGCGGTTCATGAGATAGACAAACGGCAGATAATCGAGTGGTTCGATCAGGTGAATATTCGCAATTCCGCCCAGAATGCGCAGGACCGGTTCGCGGACATTGGGATTGAGGTGCACCGGGTAGACGAAATCCGCATCGGGATAGCGCCGGGCAAGCGTGGTGATCGCTTCGCAGATCCGTTCGAAGCCGCCGCCGAAGTTCTCGCGGCGGTGGCCGGTCATCAGGATCAGCCGCGCACCCTCGCGCAACACCGGTGCGAACCGGTCAGCGAGATCGCGCGCCAGTCCAGGGTCGGCTTCGAGCTTGGCGCGCACCAGCAGCAGTGCGTCGATCACCGTATTGCCGGTGACATGGATGTGGCCGGGCGCAACGTTCTCGGCCAGAAGATTGGCGCGCGACTGGTCGGTTGGGGCAAAGTGCAGCCGCGTGATCGCGCCGGTCAGCTTGCGGTTGGCTTCTTCCGGCCATGGCGATAGCAGATTGCCCGTGCGTAGCCCGGCCTCGACGTGCCCGACCGGAATTTTCTGATAATAAGCCGCTAGCGAGGTCGCCAGGGTGGTCGAGGTATCGCCGTGGACGAGCACGATATCCGGCTGGAAATCCTGCATCGGCGCTTCGATCCGGGTCAGGATTTCGCTGGTGATCCCGGAAAGCGTCTGGCCCGGTTTCATGATATCGAGATCGTAATCGGGGACGATCTCAAACAGCCGCAGCACCTGATCGAGCATTTCGCGGTGTTGGGCGGTTACGCATACGCGCGCATCAAAACCTTCGGCCGTGGCCAATCGCTTGACCAGGGGGGCCATCTTGATGGCTTCGGGGCGGGTGCCAAAGACGGTCAGGACGCGGCGGGTCATGTCTGTAGCTTCCGGTTTACAATGCGAGGACCACGCGGGCGCTCACCGCGATCTGGTACAGAATCTGGGTCAGGTCCTTGAACCATTGCCGCGATTTCGAATCCGCCTTGGGCAGGACGAGGATGTCGTCGCCCGCCACCACGGAGCGGTCGCCGGTTTTCACTTCGTCGAAAGCCCCGTTCTGATGGGCGATCACGATCCGCTTCGCATTGTTGTGCTGGGTATAGCCGCCGGTCTGCTTCACGTACTCGTCGATCGACAGCCCGCGGTTGAAGGAGACCGCGTTGGGGAATAGCACCTCGCCGCTGATCAGCACGAGGCCGTCGCGGCGCGGCACGTGCAGGACGTCGCCGTTCTCGAGCGGGAGATTGTCGCGCGCGGGGCCCGAGGCCAGTACCACCTGGCCGACCGGCTCGACTTTTTTGGCTCGGTCGATCCATTTGAGGATCTGATCGGCTTCCTGCGCGCGCAGCCTCGCTTCCTCGCCCGTACCCGAGCGTGCGTTGAGCGCCGCACCTTCGAGCGCCCGCAGCGAGGTATCGAGCATGTCTTTCTGACGCGCTTTCACGCTCTGCCTGAACAACTGGATGCTTTGCGTGTCGGACCGCTCGGAAAACCGGATCTGCTTGAGCAAATCGCCAAGGTGCGCGCCATAGGGCAGTACATATCCCTGCGGGCTGTCATGCTCACCCTCGATGCGCACAGTGATGGTGCCGGGCTTCTTGTCGGCAGTGAACTCGATCTCGTCGCCGTTCATCAGGTCGACCGCCGCCGCATTTTCCAGCGGATAGTATTCGACATTCTTTACCGCGCCGGTGTTGCGCACGATGCGCATGTTGGTTGCTGCGGCGAGCGGCCGCGCCATGAGCATGAGGTCGCTGCTGGTGGCGTGTGCACCCGCCGGGAATTCGAACACATTGGCGTTTTCAGCGAGCCCGCTGACCTTGACCGTGTTCTGCCGCGGCCCGACAAACACGACATCACCGTCTGACAGGCTGACCAGCGGCATGACGCCCCGGAATAGAAACTCGTAAAGATTGACCCGTGCGCGGACCTGCTCGCCCCGCTTTACCTGCACCTGGATGAACGAACCGCGGTCCGGATCGATCCCGCCCGCCAGATCGAGATAGTGCAGCAGGCCGTCCATGCTGGTCCCGTCATAAAGGCCGGGACGGCGCACGAAGCCGCCGACGAACACGCGGACCGGCTGCGATTCGGCAAGGCTGGCATAGCTGGAAACGTTGCTGCGGAAGGAACGAGCGGCAGCCTGCCGGACAATCTGCTGCAAATCCTGATTGCGCACGCCCAGCACGGGGATCGGCCCGATCGAGGGGAGGAAGATGTTACCCTGCGGATCGACGGTCTGGATCTGGTTGAAGTTGTAGGCACCCCACAGGCGCACCACCAGCCGGTCGCCGACCCCGATGACGTAGTCGGGATTGAACTGGCTCGCGCCGCTGCGCGCAAATGCCCCCGTGAACATGTTCGCCCCGAAAGCCAGCGACTGCAGATTAACGCGGTAGTCGAACAGCGGCGGGCCCTTCGTCACCAACGATTGCGCGGGTACATCGAGCGGCGTTGCAGAGCCCGAAGAAGGCCCGGCGATCGTGGGCAAGGATGCCGCCGGCAACTGCGTGGAGCCGTTGTTGGCGCCGCCCTGCGCTGCGTTGCTTTGCGCAGCAGCAATCGCGGCTGCGACTATGCTGGGATCCACCTGCGATATCAGCGAATCGGTGGCCTCGGGTGAAAGCGGGTTGAACTGGGCGGATGCGGGCACCGCCCACAGCAAGCCGGCGATGATCAACACAGTACTGATCTTGTGCAAGGTAAGGCGTCCTGTCAGTCGAAATGGTCGCGCACGATGGACACGAGGAGCAGGCTTATGCCCGCGACGAGAAAGGCGATCAGCGAGAACACCAGCACGTTGTATCCGCGGCGGGGTTGTTCGGCATATTCGGGTATGGTCGGGGTCTGCAGAACCGAAATCTTCTTCACGGACCGCGCGGCGTCCATTCGGCCCTTTTCAAGCGCGGCGAGGGTGGTCTGGTACAGCGCCTGGGTAAACGCGGCTTCCTGCTGGAGACGCTGGAACTTCTCGGTCGTGCGATTGAGTGCGCCGGACCTGGGCGAGGTCGCCTTGGCGCGCTCCACCTCAATCTGCCGGCCGATCGAGGCGATCTGCTGGCGGACTGACACTACATCGGGATGATCGGAAACGAGGTAGGATTGCAGTGTGCCTTGCTGGACCTGCAACGCGGTCTGGCGCGCCTGCAGCTGCGCGATGGTCTGTGCCGTCGAGCGCAAGCTGTCCTCGGGCGATACCATCCCCTCCTGGTTCTGAAAGGCAATCACCGCCTCGCGCGATGCCTGATTGCGCTGGTCCATGCGCTGCAGCGCTTCCTCAAGGAAGCCCACTTGCGCCGAGGCAAGTTTGTGATCGCTGTCGTTCATGAATGCCTCGCCTTCACGGAGCATCTCGACGACAATATTGTGCGCGGTCGCAGCGTCGAAGGCTTCCACACGCAATTCGAGCACGCCGTCGTAGTCGTCGTAATCGATGCGGACCCGGTTCAGGAAATAATCGTGGAATTTTTCGATCGGCTGGTCCGCCGACCGGAGCCGCGACAGCAGATCGCGCTGCGGGTTTGCGTAATGCGCCCGCAAATGGAGTTTTGCATCGAGCTTTTTGAGCATGTCGATCGAAAGCAGATGATCGCGCAGCAGCATCTGATCGCCGCGATTGCCCGACGCAGAAACGCCGGACAGCAATCCGCTGAGATCGCCAATGCCGCCCCCCGTCGCCTGCGCGCGCTGTACCACTACATTGGCCTGCGACACGTAGCGGTCGGATGCGATCGCCATCCAGTAGATCGCGGCCAGCAGGCTGGAGACGACCGCAAGGGATACGACAATACTGTAGGCGCTGGTTTCCGCCCAGGGGCGGCGTACCGCGGCGATGCGGCGTGCAATCTTGCCACGGGCGGAATCTTGCATGCCATCACCGTTGCGGTCGGGCTGGAACAGGGGGGTTTCGACGTTCATTTGGGAAGAGTGTCCTTGTACGCCTTCAGGGCGTCGTCGAGCTCGTCGAACCAGTGGGCCTTGCCGCCGGTGATGAACACGCCGGCAGTGCAGAAGCGTCGCAGTGTTCCGGCATCATGCGACACCATGATTACACTTGCCTCGTTCGCGCGGCGACGAAATTCGTCTGCGGCGCGTTGTCGGAACGCGGCATCGCCCGCCGATGTCGCCTCATCCGAGATATAGACGTCGAAATCGAACGCCAGCGAAATGGCAAAGCGCAGCCGTGCGGCCATACCGGTGGAATACGTGCGGATTGGCTCGTCGAATGCGCCGCCCAGCATGGCGAAGTCCTGAATCCGTTCCAGCCGCTCGGGAATTTCGGCCTCGTGTCCGTGGATTCGGCAAACGAACTTCGCGTTCTGGCGCCCGGTCAGCGTACCCTGCAATCCTCCGCCAAAGCCGAGCGGCCAGGATACCCGGCAGTTCCGCTCGACTTCGCCCTTGGTTGGTTTGTCCAACCCGGCGAGCAGGCGCAGCAGGGTTGATTTTCCGGCACCGTTGGCCCCGACGATGCCAACGCTGAGCTTCAGGGGAATGGAGAAATTGAGATCGTCCAGCACCCAACGGCCCGCGCCGTGCGCGGTGCGATAGCGCTTGGAAAGATTGCGCACGGTGATCATCGTTCGGCAATCCGCGTGGCAAAGCGCAGTTGCAGCGCCAGACCGACCAACACAAGGATTCCGCCGAATGTGAAGAGATACGCAGGACTTGTTTCCGGCACGGCCTGATAGCCGCGCGAAAGCGCCATGCGCGCCATCTCCACCCCGTGCGCCGCCGGGTTGAGCATC
Organism: Novosphingobium sp.; assembly: GCA_046155055.1. GTDB lineage: Bacteria > Pseudomonadota > Alphaproteobacteria > Sphingomonadales > Sphingomonadaceae > Novosphingobium. The sequence goes on from JBJXEK010000090.1 coordinate 7,023, forward strand.
AGGATCTCGCGCCAGGGCTTTGCCAGCGACGCAATCGGGAACATCACGCCGGACAGCAAGTACAGCGGTCGCAGCACGACACCCAGCAACAGCCTGATCTCGCGCACCAGCGAGGAGGTGGCCGAGACGATCATGCCGAAGCCGAGGCCCAGCAGCCACATACCGAAGAATGCCTGAAGCATCCCCAGCGGAAAATCGGGATAAAGCACGTGGCCCCACAGCGCCGTCAGGCCAGCCAGCAGGGCGGTCGCCGCCAGGTTCATCGATCCTTCAAGAAAGGCCCGGGCAAACAGCGTGTCGATGGGCTTGACTTGGCGATAGGCATAAAGCGCACTGTTGTCGGTCGCGGCTGACGATACCCCGTCGGCGGTCTTGCGGAAGATGAAGTAGGCCTGCAACCCGATCATCACCCAGATCGCCGTATCGAGATCGCCCACCTTGCGGACCCGGATCACGGCATAAAGCAGGATGAGATAGGTGACATGCAGCACCGGTTCTAGCAGCACCCAGATCCATGAGACCCGCGATGCGAACAGCTTCGCCTCGGCCTCACGCAGCAGCAGCGCACGCCAGACGCCCAGCGTCACCGCCAGATTCGACCGGAGAGCCTGCGTTGCCCGGGGAGCCTTCGTTGCGATGACCGATCTCCTCATTGGGTGCCGGCCGCGCTCTTGCGATCGCCAGACGGGTAGATGAATGCATGCCTTCCGGTCGGTCCTCCGGTCGTTACGATCGGGCACCTAGCGTATGGCTCCGGGCCTTACCAGCCCGGATTGGCGGAATTTACAAGGGCATCACTGTCGATCAGCGCCGCCGTTTCAGCGATGCGCCGCAGCCGGTCGACCAAGGCTGGCAGCGCTGCCAGCGGGATGGCGTTCGGGCCGTCGGACAGTGCCGTCGCCGGATCGGGATGGGTTTCCATGAAAATCCCCGCGATCCCCACGGCCGCGGCAGCACGCGCCAGCGGCTCGACGAAACCGCGCTGTCCGCCCGAACTGGTGCCGTTGGCGCCTGGCAGCTGCACCGAATGCGTTGCGTCGAACACCACCGGGCAGCCGGTCTCGCGCATCTGCACCAGCGCGCGCATGTCGACAACCAGGTTGCCATAGCCGAAGCTTGTGCCCCGCTCGCAGGCGAGGAAAGCGTTATCCGGAACGCCCGCAGCCTGAGCCGCCGCGCGGGCCTTGGCGATGACCTGGATCATGTCCCCAGGGGCCATGAACTGGGCCTTCTTGATGTTCACGGGTCGCCCGCTTGCGGCAGCCGCCATGATCAGATCGGTCTGGCGCGCCAGGAAGGCCGGCGTCTGCAGCATGTCGACAACTTGCGCCACCGGGCCAACTTGCGCTGTATCGTGAACATCGGTGATGATCGGGAGGCCGCTTTCCGAGCGCACCTTTTCGAGCACGCGCAAGCCCTCGTCCATCCCGAGGCCACGGTAGCCCTGAACCGAACTGCGATTGGCCTTGTCGAAGCTGGCCTTGAACACCACCAGCATGCCGGTTCGGTCCGCGAGGCGGCGCAGCTCGGCCGCAATGCCAAGGCACAGCGTCTCGCTTTCGATCACGCAAGGTCCGGCGATCAGGAACAGCGGCTGGCCTCCGCCGACCTGGTGGCCGAGCAAATCCATGCCCGGGCTGCCATTCATATCCACTGGTCCTTTCACGAAATGCCCCGCGCGGCGAGAATCGCCTCGATCGCGGGCACGTCGGAGGGGTTGTTGAGTTCGATCAGGTCCCAGTCAGGCATCGCGCATACGGCGAGCCCGATGCGCACTCCGCCATGGAGAAAGCGCAGTTGCTCCAGCCCTTCCAGCGCTTCCATCGGGCAAACCGGCAAGGCGGCATAGGCTGCCAGCGCGGCGGGACGATAAGCATAGACCCCGGCATGCAGGTGCACGGCCCCGGGCGTCTCGGCCAGTCGGCCTGCGGGAATGTAAGGGAGAATGCGCTTCGAGAAATAGAGCGCATCGTGATTGCGTCCGAACACAACCGTGGTCCCGCCGACGCGGCCGACGGCTTCGTCCGCCATCAGTGCGGCCAGCATCGAGGGGCTGCAAGCCAGCGCGGGTGTGCAGACCGGCAAGGCAGGGTCCTCGGCCATGCGCGCAAGCAGCGCGCCCACCAGCGATGCCGGGGTCAGCGGCGCGTCGCCTTGCAGGTTCACCACCACGTCGGACTGGATACCAAGCACCGTAACGGCCGCCGCACAGCGCTCCGTACCATTGCGGCAGCTCTCGGGCGTCATGGCGGTTTCCGCGCCGAACGCTTGCGCGGCTTCGGCAATCCGCGTGTCATCGGTGGCGATGATCACGCGGTCGATGCCGGGCACGGCGCACGCTGCTCGCCAGCTGCGCTCGATCAGCGGCCGCGTCGTGCCGTCAGCCCCGCGCAGGGGGGCCAGCGGCTTTCCGGGATAGCGCACCGACGCATAGCGTGCGGGAATAATGATGACCGCCCCTGAGGCCATGTCGGATCAGGCCGATCCGAAGGCCGCGAAATCGTGGATATGCACGATGCCGACAGGCACCGGCCCAGCCGCGCCCGGGGCGTGCGGCAGGGTGTCGTCGATCACGAACAGCGCTGTGATCCTGCGCTCCGCGAACATTGCCATGGCATCGCCGGCGCGGGCGGAAAGGCCGATGGTCTTGGGGCGGGTCGCCATGACGTCCGCGGCGGCCGAGGTCAGCAGGCGGTCCACGTTGCGCCGCAAGTCCCCATCCGTGATTACGCCGACAAGTTCGCCCGCCGCGTTCACCACGCCTGCAATGCCGAGGCTTTTTTCGGTCATCGTCACCAGCACGTTGCGCATCGGCTGGTCGGGCCGAACCAATGGCAGCTGCTCGCCGAGGCGCATGATCTCCCCGATCGGCATCAGCCGCAATCCGATCGCGCCGCCGGGGTGGAGCGTTTGCAGGTGCTCGCGCGACATGCCGCGCACGCCCATCACCGTCACCGCCAGCGCATCGCCCAGCGCGAGCATGAGCGTGGTCGACGTCGTAGGCGCGACATTGACCGGGCAGGCCTCACGCACATCGGGGAGCAGCAGGGGCACGTCCGCATGGCGCATGACCTGCGATTCCATTTCCCGCGCCACGCCGATGATCTTGCAATCGAGGGACCGCGCATAATTGAGTATGGCGCGCAATTCCGATGTATTGCCCGAATGAGAAATCACGAGAAGCACATCGCCGCGCATGATCATGCCCAGATCGCCGTGAGCAGCTTCAGCGGGATGGACAAAGATCGCCGGCGTCCCGGTTGCGGCAAAGGTCGCAGCAATTTTGCGCGCGATGTGGCCGGATTTGCCCATGCCGGTGACCACCACCCGCAGGTCGGCCCCCAGAATGAGCCGCACTGCATCGGCAAATGTCGAATCGAGCGCCTTGGCCATCTGAGTCAGCGCGCTCGCCTCGGTCTTGATAACGCTGCGTCCGCGGCTGATCAGCTCGATGGTCGAAACCGATGCCGCAGAGCCAGGAAGCGAAGCGTCCGAAAGCCCCAAGACGCTGATTTGTTTGGTCATGCCGTGTTCCATCGCGCCTACCCTGGCAACGGGGGTTTACCCATCACCGGTCGCTTGCGCTCCCATCTGCTGGGCTAGACCGCAGCGCCGGGCAAAGCAATTGCCGCTACGTTGAGATGGTGTATTTCAGCTACATGTTGCAAATTCGCACGATGCGCCGAGTGCGCGGGCTGCCGGATATCAGTCTCATTGGCACAGGGTTTTGGAACTGAGCTGATACAAACCCTTAAACCGAATCGCTTAGGGAAGCACGGCGATGTCTTGCGTGCGGAGAGTTTCACTTGGCTATTCTTGTTACCGGTAATGCAGGCTTCATCGGCTTCCACACCGCCAAAACGCTGCTCGAACGCGGCGACGATGTCGTCGGGCTCGATGTCGTCAATGACTACTACGACCCCGCAATCAAGGAAGCGCGGCTGCGTATTCTTGAAGAGACCGCCCGCCAGACCAACGCAAAGTATACCTTCGTGCGTGCCAATCTGGCAGACCGCGCCGCCGTCGAGCGCACCTTTGGCGAGAACAATATCCGCCGCGTGATCAATCTCGCCGCGCAGGCGGGCGTGCGCTACTCGATCGAAAATCCGCATGCCTATGTGGAAAGCAATATCATCGGCTTCACCAACATCCTCGAAGCCTGCCGCCACGGCGGGGTGGAGCATCTGGTCTATGCCTCGACCAGTTCGGTTTACGGCGCGAACAAGGCGATGCCGTTTAGCGAGCATGTCGGCGCCGATCACCCGCTTCAGTTCTATGCCGCGACCAAGAAGGCGAACGAGCTGATGGCGCACAGCTACAGCCATCTCTACCGCCTGCCGACCACGGGCCTGCGGTTCTTTACGGTCTATGGTCCGTGGGGCCGACCGGACATGGCGCTGTTTCTGTTTGCCAAGAATATCATCGCGGGCAAGCCGATCAACGTGTTCAATCACGGCAACCACACCCGCGATTTCACTTACGTGGCCGATATCGTCGAAGGCGTGATCCGGGCCTGCGACAATCCGGCCGCGCCCGATCCGGCATGGGATGCGATGCGCCCCGATCCCGCCACCAGCGACGCACCCTACCGGATATACAACATCGGCAACAACAACCCGGTCAAGCTGACCGAGTACATCTCGGCGCTGGAAGATGCGCTGGGCCGCAAGGCCGAGCAGAACCTGCTGCCACTCCAGCCCGGTGACGTTCCCGATACCTTCGCCGATGTGTCCGACCTGGAGCGCAACCTTGGCTACAAGCCGCGCACCACTGTTCAGGAAGGCGTTGCTGCGTTCGTGAAGTGGTACACCGAGTATATGGCGGCAAAGCCGGACTGACGCCCCTTCGTGAAGTGTGATAGGCGGTTCCTCTCAACCGGGATGGCCGTTCGATGCAGCTTCGCCACTTGCGCTATTTTGTCACCCTTGCGCGCGAAGGGCACTTCGCCAAGGCGGCAGCGATCTGCGGCATTTCGCAGCCGACGCTGTCGGCAGGGCTCGGCGCGCTGGAGGCGGAGTTCGGGCGGCGGCTGGTCGAGCGGGATCGCCGGTACATCGGGCTTACCCAACATGGCGAGGCGATGCTGCCGTGGGCCGAGCAGATCCTTGGCGCGGTCAGCGGCATGGCGAGCGCGGTGGCGGCCACCGCCGCTCCGCTGCAAGGCGAATTCGGCCTTGCTGCCATTCCTGCCGCGTTGCCGCTCGTGGGCCTGCTGGGCGAAGTGCTGCTGGCGCAGAATCCGGGGATCACGCTCGCGGTGCGCTCGGCCACCTCGCGCGTGATCGAGCATGGGCTGCACGCTTTCGAGGTTGATGCCGGGCTGACCTACCTCGATCACGAACCGCCCGCGAATGTCCTCTCGGTTCCGCTTTACGCCGAACGCTATGTGTTCCTCGCGCGGCGCGATAGCGGGTTCGACGATCACACCGCGATCAGTTGGGACGAGGCCGCCGCGCAGGACCTCTGCCTGCTGCATCAAGGCATGCAATACCGCCGCATTCTCGATGAACGGCTCGCTGCGCAGGGACTCGCCGTCGCCCCGCGCGTCACGGCGGACAGCCATTTCGCGCTGTTCGCGATGGTTCATTCGGGCGCCTTCGCCACTATCGTGCCCGATGGCTATGCGCGTTTCATGGCCGGGGTGGAGTGGGCCCGTTTCGTGCCGTTCGACGTACCGGAGGAAGCGCGCCGGATTGGGTTGGTCGTCGTGAACCGTGATCCGATGGGCCCGATGGCGCGCGCCGCGCTGGCGGCGGCACGCGTGCTCGAACCCATGGCGCCGCGCCCAGCCTTTTGATAGAGGTAATCTATCAGCCATCACGCATTTCGATTTGACCTTTTGTCCTGTTTTCCCGAGGCGTTCCTGAATGAAAGACCCGCAACAGCTTGATGGCATCCTCTCCGATATTCTGGCGTCGCATGCAGGACGCGAAGGCGCGCTGCTGCCGATCCTGCATGATGTGCAAGCCGCCTATGGCCATGTCTCCGAACACGCAGTGCGCGTGATCGCCAAGTCGCTCAACCTGACTCGCGCCGAAGTTCACGGCGTCGTCAGCTTCTACCACGATTTCCGCGAGAGCCCTGAGCCGCGCCCGGTGCTCAAGCTGTGCCGCGCGGAAAGCTGCCAAGCGCGCGGTGTGGAAGCCATGGTCGCGGCGCTTCCGGGCAATTCCCGTGTCGCTGTCGAGACGGTTTATTGTCTCGGTCTGTGCAGTGTCGGGCCCGCCGCGATGGTGGGCAGAACCGTCTACGGCCGCCTTGATGCAACTCGCCTCGGTGCCTTGGTAGAGAGCCTCGCATGACCGCCCAGGAGCAGACAAAGGTCCGGATCAGCGACGATGCCGCCGCGCTCGCCTGCGGTGCCGATGGCGTCGCCGCAGCCTTCGTGGCCGCTGGCTGCACGGTCGAACGTGTCTCCACCTGGGGCATGCACTGGCTCGAACCGCTCGCCGAAATCGACGGCATGGGCTTCGGCCCGCTCACGCTGGAAGATGTCGCCGCTGTGCTCGACGGCACCAGCGCCAAAGCTATCGGCAAGATCGAGGAGCATCCCTTTCTCGCCCGCCAGCAGCGCTTCACTTTCGCCCG
>JBJXEK010000091.1:0-31608 GCA_046155055.1 Novosphingobium sp.
GCGAACTGACGATCGAGGCAGGCGGGTTGGCGACGCGCACGCGCTATGAAGCAAGCGGTGCATCGAGCCTCGGTTCGTTCGAGACCGGCGACCGCGTTGCGCAGGTCTATTCGGTCTATGCCGGCCCGGCGCTTTCGACCCATCTTGGCGCAGTGGCGTTGAAGAGCTCCTATCTCGTCGGCTACACCAAGGTAAACACGCCGCGCATCACCGCGCCCGGCGCGCCGTCGGCGCAGGGTGATATCTTCGGTCATTCGGTTGCGCAGGCAGCGCAAGTCTCAGCCGGCATAGCTCCGGGCACTATTCTGCCAATCGGGATTACCGCGAGCGGCGGGTACAGCCAGGAGGACGTCTCGAACTTTGATCAGCGCGTGCGCGAGCTGCGCGGCGGGGTACAGGTGACGCTGCCGGTGAACGCCGAAGTCTCGCTGATCGGCGATGCCGGGTATCAGGACGTGAAGGTCTCCTCGCGCGATGCCGTGCGCGGGCCAGGCGGATTGCCGGTGGTCGGCAGCGATGGCCGGTATGTCACGGACAAGTCCAAGCCGCGCACGATTGCCTATGATGTTACGGGTTTCACCTGGGATGTCGGCGTGATGTGGCGGCCGAGCCGCCGCACCTCGCTCAGCGCGTTCGTCGGCCACCGTTATGACAGCATGACGTACTACGGCTCGCTCGCCTATACGCCCAACGTACGCAATTCGCTCAATATCAACGTGTTCGACGGAGTGACCGGCTTCGGTTCGACCATCGGCGACGCGGTGCGTGGTTTGCCGACCGATTTCACCACCGAACGCAATCCGTTCAGCGGCGATATCTCGGGCTGCGCATCCGGCTCGAAGGGTGGCGGCTGTGTGAACGGCGCGCTCGGTTCGCTGTCTTCGGCCGCGTTCCGCAGCCGCGGAGTGTCCGCAGCGTATAGCCATAACGCCGGGCGCCTGCGCATGGGGCTTGGCGCAGGCTACTCCCGCCGCACCTTTATCGGCGCGCGCGGCACGGTGCTTGAGGGCGCGAATGGTCGCTCGGACGAGACCTACTACGTCAATGCCGGGCTTTCCGGGCCGATCGACCGGCTCTCGGGCTTCAGCGTCGCGGTCTATGACAGCTGGTTCAAGTCCGGCACTTCGCCGCTCGCCGATGTCAATGCGGTGGGCATCAATGCGGGCCTCTCGCGCCAGTTCACGAACCGGCTGGTCGGCAGCGCGGCGGTCGGGCTCGATGCGATCAACCGCAAGGTGGTCGATGATGCGCTCGTCGCAACCGGGCAGCTTGGCCTGCGCTACAATTTCTAAAGGGTACCCGCCATGTACGATACGTTTTACAAGCTGACCGGGCGGCCTTTCCAGCTCACGCCCGATCCGGAATTCTATTTCGAGAGCGGCACCCACAGGAAGGCGCTGTCCTATCTGGGCTACGGACTGGCGCAGGGCGAGGGCTTCATCGTCATCACCGGTGCGGTCGGGGCGGGCAAATCGACGCTGGCGGCGCACCTGCTCGCGCGCGTGGACCGCAAGCGGCTGACCGCGGCGCAGATCGTCACCAGCCGGCTCGACGGCCAGGAACTGGTGCATATGGCGGCGCGTGCTTTCGGGCTCGCGATCCACGGCCATGACAAAGCCAGCGCGCTGGCGGTGATCGAGGGTTTCCTGCAGGAAGAAGCGCGCGCCGGTCGCCGCTGCCTGCTGGTGGTCGACGAAGCTCAGAACCTCGCGATCGAGGCGCTGGAAGAGCTGCGCATGCTGTCCAACTTCCAGCTCGGCGCGCATCCTCTGCTGCAGATTCTGCTGCTCGGCCAGCCGGAGTTTCGCGATCTGCTGCAGACGTCACCCCGGCTTGAGCAGCTGCGCCAACGGGTGATCGCGACGCACCACCTCGATGCGATGGAGCCTGAAGAAGTCGGGCCTTACGTGCTCCACCGCCTTGCGTGCGTTGGCTGGAGCGGAAACCCCGCGTTCGACAACCGCGTGTTCGCCGATCTTGCCCGCGCGACGGGTTGCCTGCCGCGGCGGATCAACCAGACCGTGGGCAGGTTGCTGCTGATGGGCGCGGTCGAGCAGCGCACACGCATCGATGCGGCCATGCTGGGGGAAGTGATCGCCGATCTGGAGCGCGATGGCACGCTGGCCGATCCCACGGCAGCGTCTTTGGCGCCTGCCGCACCGTCCGCAGCGCCCGCCGCAGCAACGCCAGTTGTCGTGCCGCCAGGAACCGAACCAGTGTCTGCAGCCGCCATAGCTGCTCTTGCGGGCCTGCAACAGGCGCTGGCCGCGCATGGCGAACAGATCGTCGAACTGCAGAAAGCCGTGCTCGAACTGGCCGATATGCCGGCCGCGACCGCTGTCACGCCGAACGATGCCCGGCTCGATGCCCGGTTCGATGCGGTGTCCGACACGCTTGGCGCGCTCCAGCAGCGCATGGTTGCGCTCGAAGCGCGCGGTGCGGAGCAGGAGCAGGCGATCCGCCATGTTTTGACGATGCTGATCGAATGGCTGGAAAGCGAAGCCCCGCGCCGTGCGGCCTAACCTGTACAGCCTGATTCCTGCTGCCCGAAAGGACCGATGACGCCATGTCCGGTGCCATCCCACTTCCCCGGATTGCCAGCCAGAGCCTGCTCAATGGCATGTCGGTCGACGTCGAGGACTGGTTCCAGGTTGGCGCGTTTGAGCGCGTCATCACGCGCGCCGAATGGGACGGGCTGGACCGCCGCGTCGAGACCAATTGCGATGCGATTTTGCAGTTGTTTGCGGATGCCGATGTAAGGGCCACGTTCTTTACGCTCGGCTGGGTGGCGGAGCGCCATCCCGCCATGATGCGCCGCATCGCCGCAGCTGGCCACGAAATCGCCAGTCATGGCTGGGACCACGCGCGCGTGTTTACGCTGGGCGAAGCGGCGTTTGGCGAGGACATCGCCCGCGCGCGCGACGTGCTCGAGCAGACGAGCGGCGCGGCCGTGACCGGATACCGCGCACCCAGCTTTTCAATCGACGCGCGCACGCCCTGGGCGCACGAAGTGCTGGCCCGCCACGGCTATGCCTATTCCTCCAGCGTCGCGCCGATCGTGCATGACCACTACGGCTGGCGCGAGGCGCCGCGCTTCGCGTTCCGGCCGGTAGCAGGCTCGGGCTTGATCGAAGTGCCGGTGACGACTGCCGAAGTCGCCGGACGGCGCATGGCCGCCGGCGGCGGCGGGTTTTTTCGTCTGCTGCCCTATGCGATTTCCCGCTGGGCCATCGAGCGGGTGAACACCCGCGACGGGCGGCCCGCAGTGTTTTACTTCCACCCTTGGGAAATCGACCCGGATCAACCGCGCCGCGCCGATGCGCCGCTGCGGTCGCGCTTTCGGCACTATACCAATCTCGCCGCGATGGCGGGCAAGCTGCAGCGCCTGCTTGGCGCGTTCAGCTGGGGCCGTATGGACGCAGTCGTTGCGGCCGAAGCCGCCCGACTCGATGCGGCCGAAGCCGCGCGGCTCGATGCGAAAAGTGTTGCGGCGTGAACGCGCCGTTCCGCCCGACTCTGATCAAGATTCGCCTGGCCGATCCGGGCGATCGTAGCGCCATCACGCGGTTTGTCGCCGAAGCGGATGGGGCGACGCCGTTTCACCGGCCTGAATGGCTGGAAGCCGTGACTCGCGCTACCGGCCACAAGGCGCATGTGCTGCTGGCCGAGCGCGGCGGGGACCTGACCGCGCTGCTGCCGCTCCATGCTGCGGGTTCCCCGCTGTTTGGCCGCGCGCTGGTCTCGACCGGCTTTGCCGTGGGCGGGGGCGTGCTGGGCGATGCGGATGCGGCACCTGAACTGTTCGCAGCGGCCAGCGAACTTGCGCGCCGGCTGAGTTGCCCAACTGTGGAACTGCGCGGCGGAGTTATGCCAGAAGGTGAACTCTGGCATGTAAAGCACGATAGTCACGCTGGTTTTGTCACGCCGCTGGCCGCTGACGACGAAGCGCAGCTCACCGCCATCCCGCGCAAGCAACGCGCCGAAGTGCGCAAGGGGCTGGCAAACGCCATGGACGTGCGCATCGGGCGCGGCGCGGCCGACTGCGCGATGCACTATGCCGTCTATGCCGAATCGGTGCGCAATCTCGGCACCCCGGTGTTCCCGCGCGCCCTATTCGCCGCTGTGCTCGATGGCTTTGGAGAAGATGCGGATATCCTGACCGTACTGCACGAGGGGCAGGCGGTAGCCAGCGTACTCAGCCTGTACCACCGCGGCGCGGTCATGCCGTATTGGGGCGGCGGCGTGCATGCGGCGCGGGGCCTGCGCGCCAACGACGTGATGTATTACGCGCTGATGTGTCATGCCCGCGCGCGGGGCTGTGGGCACTTCGATTTCGGTCGGTCCAAGACCAATACCGGAGCATATCACTTCAAGCGTAACTGGGGTTTTGAGCCGCAACCGCTTGGTTATGCTACATTGACGGCGGATGGCGGACCTCCGCGCGACGTCAATCCGCTCAGCCCGCGCTACAAGGCCAAGATCGCGCTGTGGCAGAAGCTCCCGCTGCCCATCGCCAACCGCCTCGGCCCGCTGATCGCCCGCGGTCTCGCATGAGCGAGATTCTGTTCCTGGCGCACCGCGTGCCGTTTCCGCCTGACCGCGGCGACAAGATCCGTTCGAACCACTTGTTGCGCCGGATCGCCGGCATCGCGTCCGTCCATGTCGGTGCGCTGGCCGACGACGCGGCGGATATGGCGCAGGAGCATGAGCTCGCCGCGATTGCCGCGAGCCACTGCCTGGTTCGCCGCACCGCACCGTTGCCGCTCGCGGCGCTTCAGGCGCTGGGGCAGGGCAAACCGGTCAGCCTCGCCGCGTTCGCCTCGGCCAAGCTGCAGCGCTATGTCGCTCAGGTGCTCGAAACCCGCCCGATTGCGGCAATTTTCGTGTTTTCCGGGCAGATGGCGCAATATGTGCCAACCGCCTTTCGGGGCCGGGTGGTGATGGACTTCGTCGATGTCGATTCGGCCAAGTTTGAAGCCTACGCCCAGACCGGTGCACTCGCCCGCCGCCTGCTTTATGCACGCGAGGCGCGGCTGATGCGCCGGTTCGAGGAAGCTACCGCGCGCCGGGCCACGACCAGTCTGTTCATCTCCCGCGAGGAGCGCGCTCTGTTCGAGAGCAGGCTCGGGCAGGGGGCAGCACCCGATGTGCGCGCGCTGGGTAACGGGATCGATACGGCGTTCTTCGATCCGGCTGCCGTGGTGATGGCGCAGGAGCTTAAAACTGGCGGGCCTTTGATCGTGTTCACCGGGCAGATGGACTATCCGCCGAATATCGAAGCTGTGGATCTGTTTTCAAAGCGCGTGATGCCGCAGGTTCTTCAGGTTCATCCTGAAGCTCGGTTCGCCATTGTCGGCCGCGCACCGACGGCTGCCGTACGCGCACTGGGCGGCAGCAATGGCACGCTGGTGACCGGCCCGGTGCCGGATGTGCGCCCGTGGCTGGCGGTAGCGGATATCGTTACCGCGCCGCTGATGATCGCGCGCGGGGTGCAGAACAAGGTGCTCGAGGCCATGGCGATGGCGCGGCCGGTGCTGCTCACACCCGCCGCAGCGACCGGTATCGCTGCCGCCGATGGCACCCACTACGCGCTGGCGGAAACGCCCGGCGGACTTGCCGCCCGCGCTCTGGCCCTGCTCGCGGATCGGCCTGCCGCCGCAGCGATGGGCGCGGCTGCACGGCGCTTTGTGATCGACGAATGCGGCTGGGACCGCGTGCTCGCGCCGCTGCGCGCTCTGCTCGAAGGCAGTGTCGATGCAGCCTGAGATCCCTGCCATCCCCGCAGTCGTTTCCCTGCTGGAGCGCGTGCCGGCGCATTGGCGCGCCCCGCTGGTGCGTCTCGTTGTGGTCTGGCTCGGGCTCGTCGCGCTGTTCTTGGGCGATTGGCGCGACATGGCGTGGCAGTGGTGGGACAGCTCGACCTACAACCATATCCTGCTGATCCCGCCGATTCTTGTCTGGCTGGTCCTGCAGCGGGGGGCAGAGACGGCGCGGCTCGTGCCCTCGGCGTGGTGGCCGGGGTTGATCGTGGTGGGCTGCGCTATGCTGCTCTGGGTGCTGGGGGAATTTTCCGGGCTCAGTCTTGCGCGGCAGTTGGCGGTTGTCGTCATGTTGCAGGGTGCCGCGCTCGCATTGCTGGGGCCCCGGGTCGCCGCAGCGCAACTCTTTCCGCTGGGTTACATGCTGACCCTTGTGCCGTTCGGTGACGAACTCATCCCGTTCCTCCAGACGATCACCGCGAAGCTGACAATGATCATTCTGGCGCTCACGCAAGTGCCCGCCACCATCGACGGCGTTTTCATCACCACGCGGTTCGGCTATTTCGAGGTGGCCGAAGCCTGCTCAGGTGTGAAATTCCTCATCGCCATGGTCGCTTACGGCGTGCTCGTCTGCAATGTCTGCTTCCAGAGCTGGCCGCGCCGCGCGGCATTCATGGTGCTGTCGCTGGTCGTGCCGGTGCTCGCCAACGGTGTCCGCGCCTGGGGCACGATCTTCATTGCCGGCAAGCGCGGCATCGCCTTTGCCGAGAGCTTTGATCACGTATTTTACGGCTGGGTGTTTTTCGCGTTGGTCATGGCGCTGGTCATGGCCGCAGGCTGGCGCTTTTTCGACCGGGCCATCGATGCGCCGCTGGTGGACGGCGCGAAAATCGAGAGTTCGCCTGTCCTCGCCCACCTTGCGCGCATGGTGATGCCGTCCGGCGCTGCGGTAGGTGCAATTGCCGCGCTCGCGCTCATCGGACTTTCATGGAGTGCTGCTGCGGCCCGCATTGTCGCGCCAATGCCCGATCTGATCGCGCTGCCGGAAGTGCCGGGCTGGCATCTGGCGAGTGAAGCGCCCGTCGCCGAATGGAGCCCGCTCCACACGGGTGCCGACCACCGGCTCAAGGCCCGCTATGCCGACGGGCAGGGCCACGTCGTCGATCTCTCGTTTGCGCTCTATGCCGCGCAAGGCGATGGCAAGGAGGCTGGTGGCTTCGGGGAGGGCGCGCAGCCGCTTGGCAGCCACTGGGCGTGGGAAGAACCCGGCCCCGCCTTTGTCAACGCCAGAAGCGACGTGATCCAGGCACCGGGCCCGATCCACCGCCTCGCCGTGACCTGGCTGCGCACCGATGAGCTGCTGACGGGCAGCAACACACGCCTCAAGCTCGCCAATATGCGGGACCGCCTCCTGCTGCGCGCCCGCCCGACGATGACGCTGATCCTTTCCGCTGAAGCCGGCAACGGGCCTCCGCCAGACGCCGCCATCCGCGCGTTCCTGGCGGCGACCGGACCGGTCGATGCGTGGATGGACCGCATGGCGCGCATCCGGTAAGCGCGCGTTCATGTGCGGCATCGCTGGGATTTTTCATACCGAGGGCCTGAAGCCGGTCGATCCTGACCGGGTTGCGCGGATGTGTGCGGTCGCGGCGCATCGCGGACCAGACGGGCAGGGGGTGTGGACCGCGCCGGGGGTTGGGCTTGGCCATTTGCGCCTCGCCATTATCGACCTTGCCGGATCGCCGCAGCCGATGGCTTCATCCGATGGCACGGCGATGCTTGTGTTCAATGGCGAGATTTACAATTTCAGGGAGTTGCGCCGCGAACTTCAAGCGGAAGGCGCGACATTCCGCACCGAAGGCGACAGCGAGGTAATCCTGGCGGCCTGGCAAAAGTGGGGCGTGGATTGCCTGCCGCGCCTCCAAGGCATGTTCGCCTTCGCGCTTTACGATCTGCGGCATCGCACTTTGCTGCTCGCGCGGGACCGGCTGGGGGTGAAACCGCTGCATATGGCCACATTGGCCGACGGCAGTGTGATTTTCGGGTCCGAACTCAAGCAGTTGCTGGCCCATCCTTCGCTGCGGCGCGAACTCGATCCGCTGGCGGTGGAGGACTATCTTGCCTGGGGCTTCGTGCCCGACACTCGCGCGATCCTCAAGGGCGTCGAGAAGCTGCCCGCAGGCCACTACCTGCTGCTGCGCCACGATGGCCCACCGGCGCGGCCGATCCAGTGGTGGGACGTCTCCTTCTCCGAGCGCGCGCGCGGCAGCGACGCTGATTTCAGCGCGCATATGCTTCATTATCTGCGTGAGGCGGTGACGTCGCGGATGGTCGCCGACGTACCGCTGGGCGCGTTCCTTTCTGGCGGCGTGGATAGTTCCAGCGTCGTCGCATTGATGGCCGAGGCCAGCAGCGAGCCGGTCAAGACCTGCACGATCGGGTTCGATGTCAGTGCCCTCGATGAGACGGGGTATGCGTCGCAGATTGCCGCGCAATATGGCACCGAGCACCACCAGCGCACGGTGGGCTCAGAAGACTTCGCGTTGGTTGATCGTCTTGCAGCGATGTTCGACGAGCCGTTCGCCGATGCCTCTGCGCTGCCGACATTCCGAGTCTGCGAACTGGCCCGCCAGCATGTCACTGTGGCGCTTTCGGGCGACGGGGCGGACGAGGCGTTTGCCGGATATCGCCGCCAGACCTTCCATCACCGCGAGGAGCAGGTGCGTGCAATGCTGCCTGGCGCGCTGCGGAGGCCAGTGCTGGGCGGGCTTGGCGCGATCTATCCCAAGCTCGACTGGGCGCCGCGCCCGCTGCGCGCCAAGACCACCCTGCTCAGCCTGGCGGCGAGCGGGGAGGAGGGTTATGCGCGGGCGCTGTCGGTTACGGGTCCGGAACTGCGCAGCTCGCTCTATTCGAGCGAATTTCTTCGGCTTCGCGGTGAATACCGAGCTGAGCAGCCGTTTGTCGAGCTGATGCGCGGTGCCCCGGCGCGCAGCGGGCTGGACCGCGCGCAGTATGCCGATCTCAAGTTCTATCTGCCGGGCGATATTCTCACCAAGGTCGACCGGACAAGTATGGCAGTGAGCCTTGAAGCGCGCGAGCCGCTGCTCGATCACCGCCTGATCGAGTTCGGCGCGCGGCTGCCCGAGCGGTTGCGCGTCCGCGGTACGACCGGAAAGTGGCTGATGAAGCAAGCCATGCGGCGCTATCTGCCCGATGAGATCCTGTTCCGGCCCAAGATGGGCTTTGTTACGCCGATCGCGTCCTGGCTGCGCGGACCGCTGGCGGACGAAGCGCGCCGCGTCGCGACCAGCGGTGCGCTTGCCCGCACGGGCTGGTTCGATAACGCGCGCCTCGCCGCACTGGCTGAGGCGCACGTCGCCGGCAGCAGCGATCACAGCCGGCTTATCTGGCAATTGCTCATGCTTGATCGAAGCCTCGGGTTAGTGGCTTGAGATCATACAGTTTAAACTGCGCGCGCTTAGACTACTGCAGCCACTTTTAAAGCAATATAAACCATTTCGGACTAGCCCCGATTGTCACCTATGCGGTGGCACCAACCCTCTGGGCGGTCCATGCGGCAATTTTTGCGTTCCACAATCGGGTTTTCGGTCTTGGCAACATTGCTTCTGGCGATGCTGGCAGCCGGAGAACCGTTGGCACATGCTTACTGGAACATCGCGTACAAAGTGGTCCAACGCAGTGCGCCGACGAATCTTGTGCTTGTCACGGTTGGAAGCAGCACGGACTGGACAACGGCGCGGCAGGCCGAATTGCTCGCGCGGCTGCGGTTGCAGATGCCGCGCAGGGTGCTTTTTGACGCCGTCATTCCGGCCGGGGAAAGCCGCGCAGGTGACGCGGCCCTGATCCGGGAGGTCCGCAGTTTCGGCAATGACATCGGCTTCATTGCCCGCTCGGACAAGATTGACGAGTTCGGGGCCGAAGCGATTGCCATGCCGCCCGCGCAGATTACCGGTACAGCGCCGGTGCTGCTGTCTGCCTGGCGGAGCAACTTCATTCTTTACGCCACGTCAGCGCCCTACACGGTTACGCTTGGCGGCAAGACCTACCCCACGGTCAGCGCCGAGCTCGCAGGCGTCAGCAAGGGAATCGAGAATTACTACTACCCCGACTTCAGCGTAAATCCTGCGACAATCCTGCGGGTGCCGGCAGAGCGCCTGCTCCAAGGGGACTTCCCGTCAAGCCAGCTCGCGGGGCGCACCGTGATTGTGAGCGCACCGGCGCGGGTGCCGCCAATCCTGTACTTCGGTCACAGCTTTGCCCCGCCAATCGCGCTGGACATCGCCGGCGCCGAAGGGCTGAGGGCGCCGTTTTCGATGTCTCTGGGCCCGCAACTGAGCTCGCTTCCGGTCCTGATATTGACGATCCTGCTTGTTGCGGCAGGGCGTCGCGCTCGGGGAAAGCGCAAGGTTGCATGGTACGTTATCGCGGTGCTCACGGTGCTGGTCGTGCCGATGGTGCTGCGCTGGCAGGGTTTCGTGTTCGAACCCGATGCGGCGGTTATCTTCATGGGCTTCTATGGCGTGCTGCGATCTTGGCAGAAGCGCGCCATGCGTATCCAGCAGACGAGCGCCTCGGGTCTTCCCAACTTGCTGGCGCTTGCCAACAGCCCCTTGCCGGTCGGATCCGACATGGTCGTAGCCGTGGTCGCGCGGTACGAGGAGATGCTCGCAACCCTTCCGCGCGAATTGTACGGGGAATCCGCCCGACAGATCGCCCGCCGAATCGCGGCTGGGGCAGGCGCGAAGACGATTTATCATGGCGACGGCGGACACTTTGCCTGGACCGAGGAAGCTCGGCCGCTCGAAATGCAGCTGGACCATCTTCAAGGGCTGCATTCTCTGTTCGCAGCCCCGCTGATCATCGGCACGCACACCTTCGATACCAACATTCACTTCGGGCTGGACCGGAACGAGGGGCTTGATGCGCCCACCCGTTTCAACTCCGCGCTCGCCAGCGCCAACGAGGCGCTCGCCAACGGCCGGACTGTCGAACTGTTCGAAGCGAACCGGCTTGCAGAAGCGCCGTGGGACCTTTCGTTGCATGCGCGCATCGAAGAAGGCCTGCGCAACGGTGATATCTGGCTTGCCTTCCAGTCGCAGTGGGATCTTCAGGAAAATCGCATGTGCGGCGCTGAGGCGCTGATCCGCTGGAATCATCCGACACGGGGGCCGATTGCACCAGATGCATTCATTCTCCAGGCCGAACGCGCGGGCCGCATCGATGCGCTGACCTACTGGGTTCTGGAGCTTGCCATCACTGCGGCGCTGACCCTCAACGCCCGAGGGCCCCGTTTTCAGATGAGCTTCAACCTCTCGGCCCAGATGGTCGACAAGCCCGATCTGGTAATGAACCTATCGGAAATCGTCCGGCGGCGCGGGATCGATCCTGCACTGCTAACGGTGGAAATCACCGAAACCTCCAGTGTGCGCAACCGGCCCGCCGCGTGCCAGAACCTGACCACATTGCGCGAAATGGGCTTCCGGCTGTCGATCGACGATTTCGGCACCGGAGAGGCGAGCCTCGCCTACCTTGCGGACTTGCCGAGCGATGAACTGAAGATTGATCGCCGGTTCGTCTCGCGAATTACCACGAATGCGCGTGATCGCGCGATTGTTGCCAACACGATCGCGCTGGCACATGCGCTGGGTCAGTCGGTTGTCGCCGAAGGGATCGAGACCGAAGAGACACTGGCGATGTTGCGGGCCATGGGCTGCGATTTTGCGCAGGGGTATCACCTTGGGCGGCCAAAGCCGTTCACACAGCTCGAGCATGATTACGCCGCCTGCTTGATGGACCGCGCCAGGATCGTTTAGATCTTGTTAACCACTCTTGCTAATGGTAAACGTGAAGCCTCAACCAACTGGAGGCTATCATGCAGATCTGGCGCATTCTTTTTCGTTGATGGCTTAAACGGTTGAATTTCTAGGTATTTTAGAAGTTCCACCGTTTGTCATGATCCCGAATCGTTTGGCGCGGTCTAACTGCGCCCTTTAACCCTTTGTGGTCATCGGTAATGGCGTGCCTCCCCCAAATGGGGGCATATCCATTGCCCTGATCCAACGCCAGATTTCCGGTCCATTTGGGAATTTGTGGGTGCGTTGCTGTCTGAGGACAAACGCAACTCTCCGGCGTTATTACAAGCCCTTTCGGCTGAGAGCCTTAACGCTTTCTTCTTCCGCCAAGTAAGGGCTTTGGACCGAATCCGGCGATCAATTGTCGCCGTGCCCCAGCGCTAGGTAATCTCGGCTTTGCATCTCGATAAGCCGACTTGTGGTCCGCTCGAATTCGAAGCGACCATCACCCGCCGGATAGAGATCGGCAGGCTCCGCATCGGCTGTCGCGATCAGTTTGACCTTGTGCTCGTAGAGCGCGTCGATCAACGTCACGAAGCGCGCCGCCTCATTGCGCTGTTCCGGCCCGAGGCGCGGGACCCCCACAATAATCACCGTGTGATAGTGGCGCGCGATCGCGAGATAGTCAGCCGCGCCGCGCGCTTCGCCGCATAGCCGCTTGAAGCTGAACACCGCCACGCCCTTGAGGCTCTTGGGCACAACCAGCACGCGTCCGCCGCCCAGATCCAGTGATCCCGTGGGCACGTTGACGCTGTCTTCGGGCGGATAGTCGGTGAGACGGAAGAAAGCCTCGCGCACCGCAGCGGTGGCTTCGGAGCCATTGGGCACATGCCAGGTGCCGACGCCCTGCATGCGCGCCATACGATAGTCGGTCGGACCGTTGAGGCCGACCACATCGAGCCGGGCCTCGATCAGCGCGATGAAGGGCAGGAAGTGCTCCCGGTTGAGCCCGTCCTTGTAAAGGTCCGTGGGCGCGCGGTTCGAGGTGGTGACGACGGTGACGCCGTGGTCCGCGATCAGCGCGGTGAACAGCCGACTCATTATCATGGCGTCAGCACTGTTGTTGACTACCATCTCGTCGAAGGCGAGTACACGGGCCTCGCGCGCGATGCCCTCGGCTACCGGCGGGATCGGGTCACCGCGCTCCTTGGCGCGCTCGACACGTAGGCGGGCGTGCACGTCCAGCATGAATTCGTGGAAATGGGCGCGCCGCTTGGCAGAAATGTTCAGAGTGGTGTGGAAAAGGTCCATCAGCATCGACTTGCCGCGCCCGACACCGCCCCAAAGATACAGCCCTCTCGGCGCTTCGGGAGGCTTGGCTCCGAGCAGGCGAGAAAGGACTCCCGGCTTGGCGGCAGGTTGCTCCAGTGCCTGCTGCAGGGCATCCAGCCGGGCAGCGGCTGCAGCCTGCTCGGGATCGGGCTTGAGTTCGCCGGCCGCGACCAGCACGGCATAGCGTTCGGCGAGTCGCGTCATCGCCCGGAAGGTTTGGGCAAAGATGGTTTGCGCACGGTTCCGTTGAAGGCGGCAACCAGATGGTCGTCCTGAACCACCGTGCCGCGCAGGAACAGGAGGCGGCGGGTTTCGCGCAGCACTTCCACCACCGCATCAAGCGGTTTGCCGACGATGCCGGCACCGATGAACTGGGTTGAGAGATCGAGCGTGACCGACCCTGCCGCATCGCCGTCGATCGCGTGACGCATGCAGGCGAACAGCGAGACATCAATCAGAGCGAGTGTGATGCCGCCGTGTACGGCATCGAGCAGATTGCTGTGGCGGCGCTCAGGGAACATCCGCAGTCGCACCGCGGGGCCGCCGCCAGCCAGGTCCTCCCGGCGCACCAGCAGGCGGCCCATGACATAGGCATTGAACCGGTCCTGATCGTTCAGGTCCCAGGTGTACCAGCCGGGGTTGTCCGCGGACGGACCGTAGGTGAAAGCAGAGTTGTCAGCTGGCATGTCAGGCAGATGGCGCGCTGAGAATCAGAGCGACCGCTCAACTTGCATCTTCTTGATCTCCGCGATGGCGCGTGCGGGCGAGAGGCCCTTGGGGCACACGTTGGCGCAGTTCATGATCGTGTGGCAACGATAAAGCCGGAAGGGATCTTCCAACTCGTCGAGTCGCTCGCCGGTCATCTCGTCGCGGCTGTCGGCCAGCCAGCGATAAGCCTGAAGCAGGATCGCAGGGCCAAGGAACTTGTCCGAATTCCACCAGTAGCTGGGGCAAGAGGTGCTGCAGCAGGCGCACAGGATGCACTCGTAGAGCCCGTCGAGCTTCTCGCGCTGTTCGGGGCTCTGCAGGCGTTCTTTGCCCGAAGGCGTGGGCGAGACGGTCTGCAGCCAAGGGCGAATCGAGGCATACTGCGCGTAGAAGTGCGTGAAATCCGGGACGAGGTCCTTGATCACTTCCATGTGCGGCAGCGGCGTGATCCGGATCTCGCCCTTGAGGTCAGAAATAGCGGTAGTGCAGGCAAGGCCGTTGCGGCCGTTGAGGTTCATCGCGCACGAACCGCAGATGCCTTCGCGGCATGACCGGCGGAAGGTGAGAGTCGGGTCTTGCTCACCCTTCATCTTGATCAGCGCATCGAGCACCATCGGGCCGCACTGGTCGAGATCGATCTCGAACGTATCGTAGCGCGGATTCTCGCCGCTGTCGGGATCGTAGCGATAGACCTTGAACTTCTGGATCTGGCCTTGGGTGGCGGCCTTGTGGTGCCGCGTCTTGCCATTGACCTTGGAATTCTTCGGAAGCGTGAAGGTCGCCATCGGGCAGTCCTTGCTGATCTGGTTCGAAAAGTCGGTTCAACAGTCCTTAGCGAAACCGCAGCGGCGGACAAGGGGCAGGGTGACCATAGAGCCTGCCCAAGATGACAGTTTTGGCGGGATGGTGCCGCCGTCGCTCTGGACAAGCCAAATCACAAAACGAAAGGGGCGGGGAACTTTCGTTCCCCGCCCCCGAACGTTGTCGCTTGCGACTAGCTCTTAGAGCTTGCCGTCCGAAGCGTTGTTCATCTGGGTCGAAACCAGGTTGAAGGTGTTCGAGAGCGAGTTGCCCAGCGCGCCCATGGCGGTGATGGCGGCAACAGCGATGAGAGCAGCGATCAGACCGTATTCGATTGCGGTCGCGCCGTCTTCGTTAGCGAGCAGGTTCTTGAAAAGCGTCATGTTCGATCTCCTGAGTTGGCGCCCCACGCGCCACTCACCCCCTGTGTCTTCCGTGGATGAGCAAGTGTTCTTCTACGGATAACCTTCTAACAATCCCCTAACGCGCCCGGAGCATTGCAGATTGTTTCACGGCAACTAAATTTATATATTACAGATATATAGGCATAATTTAGGCAAGGTTTCCGCGAAACGAAGACGGGCAAGGTGCAAGAATTTCGAATCGAATTCGGGCCAGAACCATGCTTGCCTGCACGCGCCGGGCCGTGCAGGATCAGCGCCAGTCTGCGATGGAAGGGCACGCGCATGGGGTTCAAATCGTTCTGGGACCAACACATGGTGCCGCGCATCATCCGCACTTGCTGCGGAGCCGAGGCGATCATGGACTTGCGCGCCGAGGTCATACCGCAGGCGCGCGGTGCCGTTTTCGAGATCGGCTGCGGCGGCGGGCTCAATCAGCGGTTCTATGACAAGCAGGCGGTCACGTCGTTTGCCGGGATCGATCCTTCGGAGAAGCTGCTCGATTTCGCACGCGCAGAGGCAGCCCGGAAGGGCTGGGCAACCGACATTCGTGCGGGCGTGGGAGAAGCGATTCCGTTTCCCAGCGAAAGCTTCGACACGGCCGTTTGCACCTACACGTTGTGCTCGGTCGCCGATCCGCAGCGGGTTTTGTCCGAACTGCGCCGCATCCTGCGGCCCGGCGGCCGGCTGCTGTTTCTGGAACATGGCCGCGCGCCCGATGCCGATGTCCAGCGCTGGCAGGACCGGATTGAGCCGATGTGGAAGCCCATGGTCGGCGGTTGTCACCTGACCCGTCCGATCACTGCCGCAGTGCGCCATGGCGGCTTTGCGGTCGAGCCGCTCGGCCAGGCCTACCTGCCCAAGACCCCGCGCTGGGCCGGGTGGATGGAATGGGGCGTGGCGGTCAAACAAGCCTGAAACGAAAGACCCTCCCTGGCCGGGGCCGGGGAGGGTCTGGTTCGTCTTCAGGCAGCCTGAAGCTCAGGCGCCGAACGTGCGCTGCCACCAGCCACGACGGGGCTCGCCGGACTCATCTGTAGCAGCCTGTTCATCAGCCTCGTTGTCGGGCGTAGCGACTTCAGCAGCAGCAGCGGGCGCTTCGCTCACGGTTTCGGCTTCAGGAGCAGCCGCTTCAACCGCATCGGCCTTCTTGCGGCGTGTGCGCTTGGGCTTGGCAGGCGCTTCTTCGCCAGTTTCGACGCCAGTTTCGACGGCAGCCTCGACAACGGCTTCAACGGCTTCCGCAGGAGCTGCCTCCTCGGTCTGAGCTTCCGCTTCGGCCACGTCCGCCTTCTTGCGGCGCGTGCGCTTTGGCTTGGTCGGGGCCTCCTCAACTTCGGCTAAAACGATGCTGGCCGATTCGGGCTCTACATCCACAGCCGGAACGGCCGCTTCTGCCTCTGCTGCCTCGTCGGTAGCGTCTGCCTTCTTGCGGCGCGAACGACGCGGCTTGGCCGGGGCGGCGGCTACGGTCTCGGCGGCTTCGGCAACAGCAGCAACAGGCGCTTCGTCCTGATCTGCTGCGGACTCGGCGACATCGGTTTCGTCTTCGCCGTTCTCGTCGCCCTGACCTTCACCGGCCTGGCCTTCAGCGCCGTCGCGGCTCCCGCGCCGGCGGCGACCGCGGCGGCGGCGCTTGCGCGGACCGCGCTCATCGGCTCGCTCGGTACCTTCGGTGGCTTCACCGCTTGCTTCGGGGCGGTCATCGGCAGCGATGTCCTCGTCGTCGCTTTCGGCATTGCCACTTTCGCCCTCGGCCTTGGGAGCAGCATCGCTGTCCTCACGGTCGCGTCCGCGGCTGCGCCGGCGCTTCCTGCGCTTGCGGCGTCCGTCGTCGCCGTCGGCATCGCCGCTTTCACGATCACGATCTTGGCCGCGGCTCTGGCCACGTTCACCGCGCGGCTCATCCTGAGCGTCGTCTTCGTCCTCGTCCTCGCCGGCGTATTCCTCGTCGGCAAGATCGTCGGCTTCCGGCTCGACGATCGGTTCGAAGCGCGGCAGGAAGGCGGGCTTGGGCCCGCGCGAGGCGACGCGCATCTTGGCGCCTTCGTTCTCACCCTCGGGGATCACCTCGACCGACACGCCGTAGCGCTCCTCGATCTCGGCGAGATCGGCGCGCTTGGCGTTCAGCACGTAAATCGCCGCTTCCTGGCTGGCATAAAGCGTGATTATCGTGCCCTTGCCCTTGGCGGCTTCGTCCTCGATCATGCGCAGTGCTGAAAGGCCGGCGGAAGAGGCGGTGCGGACCAGGCCCGAACCGTCGCAATGCGGGCAGGCGCGCGTCGTCGCCTCAAGCACGCCGGTGCGCAGGCGCTGGCGGCTCATTTCCCTGAGGCCAAAACCCGAAATCCGGCCGACCTGGATGCGTGCGCGGTCGTTTCTGAGCGCGTCCTTCATCGTCTTTTCGACTTTGCGGACGTTCGATCCGTATTCCATGTCGATAAAGTCGATGACCACGAGCCCGGCCATGTCGCGCAGGCGTAACTGGCGGGCGATCTCGCGCGCGGCTTCAAGGTTGGTGTTGAGCGCGGTCGCCTCGATCCCGTGCTCCTTGGTCGAGCGGCCCGAGTTGATGTCGATCGAGACAAGCGCCTCGGTCGGGTTGATCACGAGATAGCCGCCGCTCTTCAGCTGCACCACCGGATCATACATCGCGGTGAGCTGGTCTTCTGCGCCGTAGCGCTGGAACAGCGGCACCGGATCGGCGTAGTGCTTGATCCGCTTGGCGTGGCTGGGCATCAGGAGCTTCATGAAGTCCTTAGCCGCGCGGTAGCCGTGCTCGCCTTCGACGACCACTTCCTCGATATCGCGGTTGTAGATGTCGCGGATCGCGCGCTTGATCAGGTCGCTGTCCGAATGGATCAGCGCGGGCGCGGACGACCCCAGCGTGCGTTCGCGGATCTCGTCCCACAGGCGGGCGAGATAATCGAAGTCGCGCTTGATCTCGGGCTTGGTGCGCTGGAGGCCGGCGGTGCGGACGATGCAGCTCATCGAGCGGGGCAGTTCCATCTCGGCCATGATCGACTTGAGGCGCTTGCGGTCTGCCGCCGAGTTGATCTTTCGGCTGATGCCGCCGCCGTGGCTCGAATTGGGCATGAGCACACAGTAGCGGCCGGCTAAACTGAGATAGGTGGTGAGGGCTGCGCCCTTGTTGCCGCGCTCTTCCTTCACGACCTGAACGAGCAACACCTGGCGGCGCTGAATGACGTCCTGGATCTTGTAGCGGCGGCGCAGCGCCATGCGGCGGGCGCGCAGGTCGTCTGCTTCGCGCGCCTGGGCGCGGGCGGGGCGCTGGGCGCGGCGCGGCCGGCGGGGGCGATCTGCGCCCTCTTCCGCGCCGTCATCTTCGCTGTCTTCGCCCGTTTCGCCATCGGCGTCTTCAGTTAAATCATTGTCTTCAAAGCTGTTCTCGACAACGCCGCCTTCGATTGTGGCGACCTCGTCCTTCTCCGAGGTATCGACCTCGGTGACCCCGTCCTCGCCGTCGAAATCGTAGCGGTCATCGCCACCCTCATCGTCGAGATCGCCGTGCTCCGCCTCGTCGGCAGCGCGCAGCGCGGCTTCCTCCTCGGCGTGGGCGGCCTCTTCGGCCAGGAGCGCCTCGCGGTCCTCCTTTGGAATCTGGTAGTAATCCGGATGGATTTCGCTGAAGGCGAGGAAGCCGTGGCGATTGCCGCCAAAATCAACGAACGCCGCCTGAAGCGACGGTTCGACACGGGTTACCTTGGCGAGGTAGATATTGCCTTTGATCTGCTTGTGATCGGCAGATTCAAAATCGAATTCTTCAATTCGGTTGCCAGTGAGCACCGCCACCCGGGTTTCTTCCGGGTGGCGCGCATCGATCAGCATGCGCGTTGTCATTTTGATTTCTCCAGCCGCGCGGCCACGGGACGAATCCCGGGAACTGGGCGCGGTTCAATGTGAAAGCGCGATAGCCGCTATGTCCGGTCTTGACCGGTGCGGGGCGTTTCGCGAATGCGGATTTGCCGGTTCGGAGCGCGGGCAACGACCAAGTAGTTGGCCGTGTGCGCTCGCCGCCCGGCGGCGGTTGGTGCGTGTCTGCCGTGAGGATGGTCCGCGAAAGATGGCACGGACCTGTGGACGCCAAGCCCGCACGGAGCCCCAAAGGGGTCCTCGGCTCGAACATACCACGACTTATCATCAAGACATCAACCTCTGGCGCTGGCGTGCAAGCAGCCTGCCTGCCCCAGCGTTCTGTTCGGGCCAAGGCCGGAAATCCGCACTCAACCTTCGCCAAACCGTTTCGCGCCGGGTCGCGTATCTGCGTTCTTCCCGAAGCGTTGGTGGCGGAGACGAAGCCGGTTCAGGCCTGTACCACTACACATGGTGCTAGCACCGGATTCACCAACCAGCAATTAAAACCATGACAGGAAAGCTGCGGTCCGTAACAACCGGGTCCGCTTTCGCCACATTTGGCGCTGGACCGCCATGACCTCGCCATTGCATAGGCGTGGAACATGAACAGGGGTGTGCTGATCGCGGTGGGCGTTGGGGTACCGCTCGCAGTGCTGACGGCACTGGGAACCCTGTTCGCGCTTGCCCTGTCTGTGCCGCCTTATGTTCCGGGCTATGTCCTGCGCGTAGTCCTGCCGGGCAGCACGGGCGAGATCGGCTTGCCGGTGGTGCAGGGACCGGCCGATGCCAGCCGCCCGCTGGTGGTGATCGATGCCGGGCATGGCGGCCACGATCCCGGCGCGAGCGGCCAGCACGGCGAGAGAGAAAAGATGGTGACGCTCGCGCTCGCCCGGGCGCTGCGCGATGCGCTGCTGGCCGACGGGCGGGTGCGCGTAGCGCTGACACGGGACACCGACACGTTTCTGGTGCTGCAGGAACGCTCCGGCATGGCGCGCCGGCTGCACGCCGACCTGTTCGTCTCGATCCATGCCGATGCCTCGGAATCGCCCGAAGCCACCGGAGCAACGGTCTACACGCTGTCGGACAAGGGCTCAGACGCGGTGGCCGATCAGGTCGCGAAGCGCGAGAACCGCGCTGATACGATCAACGGCGTGCCGCTAGGCGATCAGTCCGATGTCGTCTCGGCCATTCTCGTCAATCTCTCGCAGCGGGAAATGCGCGAGCGATCGAAGCAATTTGCCAGTCTCGTGCTGCGCGAGGGGGCCGAAAGCGTGCGCTTCCACAAGGATCCCGAACGGGAGGCCGCGTTCATCGTGCTCAAGTCGCTTGATCTGCCCTCTGCGCTGATCGAGGCGGGCTATATCAGCAGCCCGGACGATGCGCGCGCGCTGGCCAGCCCGGCATGGCGAAAGGGGTTTGCGAAAGCTGTGGCCGCAGCGATCGAGATCTATCTGGCGCGGGCCAATGCGACGCAGACCTCGCCTTAGTTCTTGGCGCAACGCGTGCTGCCCACTGGCCTTGCGCCAAAATGCCATGCTAAAGGCCGCTTCACATGGCGAATGATCCCACCCTCCCCAATCCTGCTGGGCCGGAGCCCGACGGCACCTCGACCCGCTGGCGGATCCGCCGCGACGCGGCAGGGCTTGCTCAGCGCGCAGTTGTGCTCTGGCGGACGCAGAAGTGGGTGCGCCGCGCAGGCCATGCGCTGGGAGTGCTGGCGGTGCTCTATTTGATTGTGTGGATCACGGTGATCCGGGGCTTGCCCTCCGCGGACAAGCTCCTGACGTACCAGCCGCCGCTGCCGACCATGGTGCGCGGCAACGATGGCGAGATCGTTTCAAGTTACGCGCGCGAACGGCGCGTGCAGCTGCGCTATGTCGACTTTCCCGATCCGCTGATCCACGCTTTCCTGGCGGCGGAGGACAAATCGTTCTTCAGCCACGGCGGTGTCGATTTTACCGGTCTGATCGGTGCAGCGGCTGATTATGCGCTCAAGTTCGGATCGGGCGAGCGCGCGCGGGGCGGCTCGACGATTACCCAGCAGGTCGCCAAGAACATCCTGATCGGCAACGAATATTCGGTCACGCGCAAGTTCAAGGAAATGATCCTCGCGCGCCGCATCGAGAGCGTGCTGAACAAGCAGCAGATCCTCGAGCTCTATCTCAACGAGATCCCGCTCGGCCGGCAGAGCTTCGGCGTGCAGGCCGCGGCGCGCGCCTATTTCGACAAGGACGTCGGCGATCTCAAGCTGCACGAGGCCGCCTTCCTTGCGATCCTGCCCAAGGCGCCGGAAACCTATGGCCGCGCCAAGTTTATCCAGAAGGCGCTGGAGCGACGCAGCTATGTGCTTGACCAGATGGTCAGGAACGGCTGGGCGACCCCGGCGCAGGCGGCCGAGGCCAAGGCGCAGCCGCTGGGCCTCGTCCAGCGCCGCGCCGATTCTTACACCGCCGATGCCGGCTATTTCCTTGAGGAGGTGCGCCGCCAGCTGATCGACAAGTTCGGCGAGAACGCCGAGGCCGGGCCCAACAGCGTCTATGCAGGCGGCCTGTGGGTGCGCACGTCGCTCGATACCGAGCTCCAGACCGCCGCCCAGAACGTGTTGCGCGCCGGCTTCATGCGCTTCAGCGCAGGACGCGCCTGGAGCGGTCCGATCGCAAGGCTCGATGTTTCGGGCAATTGGCAGAGCGAGCTGATCACCAGCAATATTGCGATCCACTATGCCGACTGGCGGATCGCCGCGGTGCTGGCAAAGCCATCGGCAGAAGGCCGGATCGGATTTGCCGACGGCAGCACGGGGACCCTGTTTGCCATGCCGTCCGCGATGAAGCCGGGCGATGTCATCGCGGTCGCTCCCAGCGGATCAGGCTGGGCGGTGCGGACCGTTCCGGAGGTTTCGGGTGGCATGGTGGTCGAAGAGCCGCAGAGCGGGCGCGTGCTCGCAATGCAGGGCGGGTTCGATCCGCGGCTCGGCTCGTTCAACCGCGCCACGCAGGCGAACCGGCAGCCGGGCTCGACGATCAAGCCGTTCGTTTATGCCACCGCGCTCGATAGCGGCATGACCCCGACCTCGATGGTGCTCGACGGCACGTTCTGCGTTTATCAGGGCGCGGCGCTCGGCCAGAAGTGTTTTCGCAATTTCGGCGGGGAGGGCGGTTCGGGCAGCCACACGATGCGCTGGGGCCTTGAGCAATCGCGCAACCTCATGACCGTGCGCATTGCCAACGATACCGGCATGGACAAGGTGGTGCGGACGATCAAGGCGGTCGGTATCGGCAATTACCAGCCCTATCTCTCGATGGCGCTGGGTGCGGGCGACACGACCGCAGCGCGCATGGTCAACGCCTATGCCGCGCTTGCCAACCAGGGCCGCCAGCACGACCAGTCGCTCGTCGACTATGTCCAGAGCCGCGATGGCAAGGTGATCTGGAAAGCGGACAAGCGCGATTGCACCGGTTGCAGCATGGCGCAGTGGGACGGGAGGCCCATGCCCCGGCTGAAGCCCACCGGCCGGCAGGTGATGGACCCGCGCACCGCCTATCAGGTCGTGCACATGCTCGAAGGCGTGGTCGTGCGCGGCACGGCGCTGACGCTCGCCGATCTCAAGCTGCCGCTGTTCGGCAAGACCGGCACGACATCGGGGCCGACCAACGTGTGGTTCGCAGGCGGTTCGCCCGATATCGTGGCCGCGATCTATATGGGCTACGACCAGCCGCGCAGCCTGGGCGGCTATGCGCAGGGCGGGCGCATCGCCGCGCCGATCTTCAAGCAGTTTGTGGAGGCGACGCGTCGTCGCTGGAGCGATACGCCCTTCACCGTGCCCGAGGGTATCCGTATGATGCGGATCGACCGGATCTCGGGCAAGCAGGTGTTTGGCGGCGTACCGCAGGACGATGTGCGCCAGGCCTCGATCATCTGGGAGGCGTTCAAGCCCAACAGCGAGCCGACTCGCACGTTCCGCCCCGAAGACCGCAACCTCAAGGACGCGGTGCTTGATGCGCTGCGCAAGGCCCGTGCGGCCAGGTCCGGCACCGGTCCGAGCGAAGACGTACCGGTCGAGGAAGGCGATTTCGTCGAGGATCAGGGCGGGATCTACTAGGGGCCGCGGCAGGCAGGGGGCCTGCACCAATTGCCGGTTTCCGTGCCCGGAGGATGCTGCTAACACACGGATCATGATCAAGCGCCCCTTCGCCGCCGCTGCGGCCCTCGCCCTTCTCGTCCCCGCCGCTGCTCAGGCTGAACTGGCGCAAGGGGTCATGGCACCCGATTTCTCGACCAAGGGCGCGCTCGCGGGCAAGGCGCTCGATGTCAACCTCAAGGCGCTGCTCGCCAAGGGGCCGGTGGTTCTCTATTTCTACCCCAAGGCCTTCACGCAGGGCTGCACCCTGGAAGCCCACGCGTTTGCTGATGCGTCGGGCGATTTTGCCGCTGCGGGCGCGACTGTGCTGGGCATGTCGAACGATGATTTGCCCACGTTGCAGAAGTTCTCCAGCGCCGATTGCCGTGACAAGTTCACCGTGGCGATGGCTTCCAAGCCGGTGATCAAAGCCTACGACGTTTCGCTCAACGTGGCGGGCGTGTCCACCGGGCTGACCAAGCGGACCAGCTATGTGATCGCCCAGAGCGGCAAGATCATCATGGTCCATTCGGATATGGATTATCGCGATCACGTGACGATGACACTGGCAGCCGTGCGCAAGCTGAAAGCTTCGCACTGAGCGCACTGCTTGCGTGAGCGGAGAGCGCGGACGCTGTTGTTTGCGGACCAGTGCGCTTGACGCTGTTCGCGTTGCCAACCCTTTGCGCTTCCCGCCCTTTACGTTCCCGCCCTTTACAAGGCGCGCTGCTTCGCTAAGCGGCTGGACTCCCACAGCATGGAGTGAGCCATAATGCGTGCCGAAGGGCAGGCCCATATCGACCGCATAGAGGCCGCCCTGCGGCTGGTCCGCAAGTTCCTGGACTGGGACCGCGCGGTACGGCGGCTGGACGAACTCAACGCGCGGGTCGAGGATCCGAAGCTGTGGGATAATCCCAAGCAGGCCGAAGCGGTGATGCGCGAGCGTCGGCGGCTGGAAGCATCGATCGGCACGGTCAACCAGATCGGCCAGGAAATGGCCGACGCGGTCGAGTTTATCGAACTTGGCGAGATGGAAGACGACGAGGCGACGGTGACCGAGGGGCTGGCGACGCTGGCGGCGCTCGCAGCGCGCGCGGATGCCGACAAGATCCAAGCGCTGCTGGCCGGTGAGGCCGATGCCAACGACGCCTATCTCGAAGTCCACGCCGGGGCGGGCGGCACCGAAAGCCAGGACTGGGCCGAAATGCTCCAGCGTATGTATGCGCGTTGGGCCGAGCGGCATGGCTACAAGGTCGAGCTGGTCGACTATCACGGCGGGGAAGCGGCAGGGATCAAATCGGCCACACTGCTGATCAAGGGCGAGAATGCCTACGGCTATGCCAAGACCGAGAGCGGGGTGCACCGGCTGGTGCGGATCAGCCCCTATGACAGCTCGGCACGGCGGCACACCAGCTTCTCGTCGGTGTGGGTCTATCCGGTGATCGACGACGATATCGAAATCGAGATCAACCCGTCGGACCTCAAGATCGATACCTACCGCGCGTCCGGCGCGGGCGGGCAGCACGTCAACACCACCGATTCGGCAGTGCGCATCACCCATATGCCCACCGGGATCATCGCCGCGAGCCAGAACGACCGTTCGCAGCACAAAAACCGCGCCACCGCGATGAACATGCTCAAAGCGCGGCTTTATGAGGCGGAACTGGCCAAGCGCGAGGCGGTGACGGCAGGCGAATACCAGGCCAAGACCGAGATCGGCTGGGGCCACCAGATCCGATCCTATGTGCTCCAGCCCTATCAGCAGGTGAAGGACCTGCGCACCGGCTATGTCAGCACCAATCCCGGCGAGGTGCTCGACGGCGCGCTCGATCCGTTCATGGCCGCCGCGCTCGCGCAGCGCGTCACCGGCGAGAAGGTCACCGTGGAAGACGACGATTGATGACCCGCGGGATCATCCTGGGCCTGCTGGTTGCACTCACGGCGTGCCGCGGCAATGCGCAGGATGATCGCGCCGTGCAGGACAGGCTGTTTCCCCGTGCGGACCGGCCCGTTGCCAAAGTGATCTCGACCCAGTGGTCGACCGAGGAACTGCGCGACAAGCAGGGCGAGGCGCAGAGCGTGATGGACGAGGCCAATGTCGCGCCCGGCATGACGGTGGCCGATATCGGCGCGGGGGAGGGTTACTATACTGTCCGGCTTGCCGCACGGGTTGGCCGCGAAGGCCGCGTGCTGGCGCAGGATATCGACAGCGGTGCGCTGGCCCGGCTGGGCACGCGGGTGGAGCATGATCAGCTCCGGACGGTTTCGATCGTTCACGGCGCGCCGGATGATCCGCGTTTGCCCATACGCAGCTTCGACCGCGTGTTCATGATCCACATGTACCATGAAATCTCCGAGCCTTATGCGTTTCTGTGGCGGCTGTGGCCTGCGCTGAAGCCGGGTGGGTCGGTCATCGTGGTCGATGCCGAGCGCCCTACTGCGCAGCATGGCACGCCCACTGCATTGCTGTTATGCGAATTCGAGACAGCGGGCTTTCGCTTGGTGGCGTTTCGCCGTAAGCCGGATGTTTCAGGGTACTATGCCGAGTTCGCGGCCGCCGAGACCGGGCGTCCGGAACCGGGCAAAATGCGATCTTGCCCCAAAGCAGCAAGTGCTGATGCGGGCAAGATGGTCGGGCGTTAAGGGAAGATGATGTCTGCGTTCAAGGGTTTGAGGCCGATCCTTTATGGTGGCCGGGAAGTCTGGCCTTTGATTGAGGGC
This sequence comes from Novosphingobium sp., assembly GCA_046155055.1. GTDB lineage: Bacteria > Pseudomonadota > Alphaproteobacteria > Sphingomonadales > Sphingomonadaceae > Novosphingobium. The sequence goes on from JBJXEK010000091.1 coordinate 25,532, forward strand.
GGCAAGGGTGTGGCCGCAACCAATCACAGGAGTTCGGGCGCATGGGCTGCGGCCGGCGGGATCGGCACGGTCAGCGCGGTCAATGCCGACAGCTATGATCCGGCCGGCAAGATCATTCCCCAGATCTACGAGCAGCTCACCCGCAAGGAACGCCACGAGCAGCTGATCCGCTATGCCATCGACGGCGCGGTGGAGCAGGTGCGCCGCGCCTATGATCTGGCGGGCGGAAAGGGCGCGATCAACATCAACGTGCTGTGGGAAATGGGCGGCGCGCAGCCGATCCTCGAAGGGGTGCTGGAACGCACCCGAGGCATGGTGACGGGCGTCACCTGCGGCGCGGGCATGCCCTACAAGCTTTCCGAGATCGCGGCCCGGTTCAATGTCCAGTACCTGCCGATCATCTCTTCGGCGCGGGCTTTTCGGGCGCTGTGGAAGCGGGCCTATCACAAGTTTTCCGAGCAGCTTGGCGCGGTCGTTTACGAGGACCCGTGGCTGGCGGGCGGGCACAACGGCCTGTCGAACGCAGAAGATCCCAAGAAGCCCGAAGACCCCTATCCGCGCGTGAAGGCGGTGCGCGATACGATGCGCGCCGAAGGCGTTAGCGAAGACGTGCCGATCGTGATGGCCGGCGGCGTGTGGTTCCTGCGCGAGTGGGAAAACTGGATCGACAATCCCGAGCTCGGCGCGATCGCCTTCCAGTTCGGCACGCGCCCACTGCTGACCGAGGAAAGCCCGATCCCGCAGGGTTGGAAGGATCACTTGCGCACGCTGGAACCCGGCGATGTGCTGCTCCACCGTTTCTCGCCCACGGGGTTCTATTCCTCAGCTGTGCGCAACCCGTTCCTGCGCAGCCTTGAAGCGCGCAGCGAGCGCCAGATTCCTTATTCCAAGGTTTCGGCCGGCGAGCACACCGTGCAGCTCGATGTCGGGGTCAAGGGCAAGAATTTCTGGGTAACACCGACCGACCGCGACAATGCGCGGGCCTGGTTCGGCGCGGGCTTCACCACCGCGCTGCGCACGCCCGATGATACCGTGGTGTTCGTAACCCCGGAAGAGCGCGACATGATCCGCAAGGACCAAAGCGACTGCATGGGCTGCCTCTCGCACTGCGGGTTCTCCTCGTGGAAGGATCACGACGATAACCTGACCGGACGGCTGGCCGATCCGCGCAGCTTCTGCATCCAGAAGACGCTGCAGGATATCGCGCATGGCGGCCCGATCGACGAGAACCTGATGTTCGCGGGCCACGCGGCCTACCGGTTCAAGCAGGACCCGTTCTATTCCAACAATTTCACGCCCACCGTGAAGCAGCTGGTGGATCGCATCCTGACGGGCGACTGAGCCGTGGCGGCTGATCCTGCTGGCGCATCTTCTGCAGGGGCCCCGCCGCGCTGGCGCTATGCGCTAGAATACCTGTCGCTGCCCAAGCTTCTCGCCGCCCCCTTGCGCGCACCAGTGGTGGTGCCGCCGTTCGGGCAAGGGCGGCCCGTGATCGTTCTGCCCGGCTTCATGACCGGCGAGGCTTCAACCTCACTGCTGCGCGCCTCGCTCACCAGCGCCGGGTTTGAGGCCCATGGCTGGGGCGAGGGTATGAATTTCGGGGCGCGGGTCGATGCGCTGGAGCGGATTGGCCGGCGGATCGACGCACTGGGGCAAGCCTCGGGCGGGCAGGTGATCCTGATCGGCTGGAGCCTTGGTGGGATGTTTGCGCGCGCGCTGGCGCAGCGCCACCCAGAGGCTTGCTCGCTGGTAGTCACGCTGGGTTCGCCGTTTTCGGGGGACCGGCGCGCGAACAATGCCTGGCGGCTTTACGAGGCGCTGAATGACCACAAGGTGGACAACCCGCCCTTTCCCGAAGACCCGGGCGTGAAGCCGATGGCACGCACGATTGCGGTGTGGTCGGCGCGCGACGGAATTGTCGCGCCGCGCTGTGCGGCTGGCCAGGAAGGGCAATCCGATCTGCGCATCGAAGTGCCTTTCAAGCACTTCGAGCTGGTGGCCTCGCGAGGGGCAGTCACGAAAAGCCTCGAGATACTTCGCGACAATCTGGATTAGCTGCGGTTTGCCTGCAATTGCTGGAACACGCCGAGCCGGTCGGCGATCTGCCAGTGGCCAGTGAGCCGATCCTCGGCATCAAAGCCATAAGCAGTCGCGCCTGACATGCGGATAGTGCGGCCAGTGGCCGGGAAGCCCGGGAAATCGCCCAAGTGGGTGGCCTCCCAAGTCCATGTCATGATCACCGCGTCGGTGTCCTCCGCCATGCGCAGCGCAGTGAAGCGCTGATCGGGGAAGGGCGCGCGAGACTGGAGGAGCCGCTCGGCAAACCCGGCGGGATTCAGCGTGCGGCCTTCCCACGGATCGCCGGGATCGTGGTGGATGGTATAGGCGGACGCGAGATAGGCGGGCACCGCTGCGGCTTCGCCCCGGTTCCACACCGCCTCGATGAACGCGGCCAGCTTGGCCTTGCGCACGCTCATGTCATTCAAACTCCCAGGCCCTCTCGCCGTGGCTGGCGCGGTCGAGCCCTTCGCGCTCCTCGTCCTCGGTCACGCGCATCGGGATGACCATCGAGACCGCGAGCGCAGCGATCACCGTGCCGAGCGCGCTCCATGCCGCCACGATGGCCACGCCTGCGCCTTGAGCGAAAAGCTGGCGGGCCAGGCCCATGCCTTCGCCGTAACCCACGCCGCCGAGCGCGGGTTCGAGGAACACCGCAAGGAGCAGCGCGCCGAGCATGCCGCCCATGCCGAACACCGCGAATACATTGAGCGAATCGTCGATTTCGAGCCGCTGTTTGACAAGCCGGACCATCGGGTAGCACAGCGCCGCAGCGGCAAAGCCGAACAGGATCGCCGCGCCCGGCGCGATGAACCCGGCTGCCGGGGTGACCGTGGCAAGGCCCGCCACCGCGCCGGTCGCGAAGCCGATGGCTGTCGGCCTGCCCGAGGTGAGCTTCTCGATCAGCAGCCACGTGAGCGCCGCTGCGCAGGCTGCGGCGTGGGTGTTGATGATGGCGGTTGCGGCATCATCGGTGGCGGTGAGCGCCGAGCCGCCGGTAAAGCCGAACCAGCCGGCCCACATCAGCGCGGCACCGGCCAGTGTCAGCGCCGGGGCATGGGGCGGCATCGGCATGCCGGGAAAGCCGGTGCGCCGGCCGATCAGCAACGCAGCAACCAGCGCGGAGACCCCGGCGGCGGTGTTGACCACGATCCCGCCCGCATAATCGAGCGTGCCCAATTGCGTTGCCAGCCAGCCCCCGCCCCAGACCCAGTGGGTGACCGGGGCATAGACGATGATGCTCCACAGCGCAGCGAAAGCGACCACCCAGCCAAAGCGCGCGCGATCGGCCCACGCGCCGACCATCAGCGCCGGGGCGAGCGCGGCAAACATCATGTGGAACAGCGCGAATGCGCTTTCAGGCACGGCGGTGCCTTCGCGCACATTGCCAAGGTCCACGAGCATCCACGCGCTTCCGCCGCCCAGCCAGCCGTTGGTGACCGGGCCGAACGCAAGGGTATAGCCGGCCACGATCCACAGCAGTGAGCAGACCGCGACGATCGCGCCGATTTGCGCGGCAAGCGCGAGGAAGCCCTTGGCGCGCACTTGTCCGCCATAGAACAGCACCAGCCCCGGGAGCGCCAGCAGCAGCATGAGCGCGGACGAAGCGAGCATCCAGGCGGTGTCACCGCTGTCCGCCGCATCGAGCGTCTCGGCGGCCTGCGCATGGCCCAGCGCGGGCAGCGCCAGCGCCATGGCGGCAAGCACCATCCCGAACAGTTTTTGCATTGGTGTCGTCTCCCAGCAACTCGTTTTTGGCAGCCTGATTTTTTCAGGCCCTCGATTTTTCTTAGGCCCAGCCTTCCAGCACCTGATCGGGCGGGCGGTGACCGTCGGCCCAGAAGCGGATATTGGCAATCACCTTGTCGCCCGATGCGGTGCGCCCCTCGAACGTGGCGCTGCCCATGTGTGGCAGGATCGAGACATTGCCGAGCGCGAGCAGGCGCGGATCGACCGACGGTTCGTGCGCGAAGACATCGAGACCGGCGCCGCCGATCCGGCCTTCCTGAAGCGCCGCGATGAGCGCATCCTCGTCGACGATTTCGCCGCGCGCAGTGTTCACGAGATAGGCGTCGGGCTTCATCAGCGCGATGCGGCGGGCATCCATCAGGCGGTGCGTTTCGGGCGTGGCTGGGCAGTGCAGCGTGACGATATCCGCGCCGCGTACCAGCGCATCGAGATCGGGCTCGTAGCGCGCGCCGACCATCCGCTCGAACGCTTCGGGGAGGCGCTGGCGGTTGTGATAGACAACGTTTAGACCAAAGGCGCGGGCGCGGTGCGCCACGGCCTGGCCGATGCGGCCCATGCCGATGATGCCCAGGGTCTTGCCGCTTATGCGGTGACCGAGCAGGGTGGAAGGTGCCCAACCGGCCCATTCGCCCGAGCGGATCACGCGCCCGCCTTCGGCCAGATGCCGCGAGACGGCAATCAGCAGCGCCATGGTCATATCAGCGGTATCGTCGGTGAACACGCCGGGGGTGTTGGTGACGAGGATTTTTCGCGCACGGGCAGCCGAGAGGTCGATGTGGTCCGTGCCTGCCCCGAAGCTGGCGATAAGGCCGAGCTGCGGCCCCGCGCTCGCAAGTAAATCTGCATCGATCCGGTCGGTGACCGTGGGGACGAGGACCTGTGCGTGCTGTAGGGCGGCGGCCAGTTCATCCCGCGTCAACGGCCGGTCATCGGGATTGAGCGTGGCATCGAACAATTCGGCCATGCGCGCCTCGGTCTCGGGCAGCAGGCGGCGGGTGACGAAGACGCGGGGGCGGCCTTCGATCCGGCGGCTGGGCCGATAGTCAGACTGGGCGGGCGGGGAGGAAGGAGCCATGGCCTATCGCTATGCCGCCTATCGCCATGCGGTCAAGCACGCGGTTGCCCGCGCGCGCGAATGCTGTATCGCAGCACGGACAGTTGGCGAGGATAGCGAAACAGGAAGGCTGCGCGATCGTGCCCCGAGTGACAAAGCGATTTTCTCCTGTTCTGGCGTGTGTTGCGGCGTTCGGCCTGGTTGGCGGCGGGTTGACCCCCGGCGCGGCGCGGGCGGCGGACGAGGCGGCCGGGGCGCCCTACTGGGCCTCGCTGCGTACGCAGCCGGCCAACCTGCGGGTCGGGCCGGGCCGCGAATATCGCATCAGCTGGGTCTATGTGCGCGGCGGCGTCCCGCTCAAGGTGCTGCGCATGATCGGCGGCTGGCGGCTGGTCGAGGATGTGGACGGCGCGCGCGGCTGGATGCTCTCGCAGTTCCTCGCCCGCGCCCGCGCGGCGACGGTAAAGCGCAGCGTTGCAGAGATTCGCGAGAACGCCGATGGCACGGGCCGCTTGCTGTGGCGCGCTGAACCCGGCGTTACCGGCAAGCTGGGCGAGTGCGGCCCGGTGTGGTGCAAGATCGATATCGACGGGCGGCGCGGGTTTGTCGCAAAGGCCGCGGTGTGGGGCGCGGATTGAGTGCTTGAGGTTTCGAGCCCTCACTCCTTGAAGGGAGAGGGCCCGCGAGAGGGGATGCGCCTCGCCGCGCCCCTCTCGACTTCGGCTAGGCAAACAAGCTGCCAAGCCTTCGTATCTCTCCCCTGAAAGGGAGAGATCGACAATCACAATACCTTATAGCAGTTCGATGGCCACGGCGGTGGCTTCGCCGCCGCCGATGCACAGGCTGGCGACGCCGCGGGTTTTGCCGTGGCGCTGGAGTGCGCCGATCAGCGTGTTGATAATGCGCGCGCCCGAGGCGCCGATGGGGTGGCCGAGCGCGGTAGCGCCGCCGTGGACGTTGATCTTTGCGTGCGGGATGCCGAGATCATGCATCGCGAACATCGCGACGCATGCAAACGCCTCGTTTACCTCGAAAAGATCGACATCGCCCACGCCCCACCCGGCCTTGGCGAGCAGCGACGTGATCGCGCCGACAGGCGCGGTGGTGAAGTCCTTGGGGGCCTGCGAATGCGCGGCCATCGCGACCACGCGCGCAACGGGCTTCAGGCCATCGGCCTCCGCCACGCTCGAACGGGTGAGCACGAGCGCGGCCGCGC
>JBJXEK010000092.1:0-5089 GCA_046155055.1 Novosphingobium sp.
TGGGCTTGCCCGTCACCAGCCCGACCTTGCTGAGGTCAAGCCGGCGGCACAGATCGAGCACTTCCATGATCTTGCCGTATTGCGTCGTCGTATCGCCCTTGAGCACGATCGGCACGTCCGGGTTCGAGGCCTTGGCATTGCGCAGGCGCGTTTCGAGATCGGGCAGGGTCACCGGGAAGGCGTCCATGAAGATCTGGCCCTGATCGTTGACCGTGAGCGCAATGGTCTTGGGCTGAACGAGGCTCTTGGCCGAGCTCGCCTTGGGTAGATCGACCTTGATGCCCTGCACCGATGCCGTCGCCATCAGAATGAAAATTACCAGAAGCACGTACGCAAGGTCGAGCATCGGGGTGATGTTGATATCGTCATAGGCCTTGCGGCCGCCACCTGCCTGCATCGCACGGGCTCCTTATTCTGCAGCTTCGCGGGCGTAGGCCGCGTCGGCCTGCATTTCCGCGAGGCGGGTGATCAGACGGTCGATGAACACGCGCATCTGATCGGCGAGGACCGTGATCCGGCCATTGAGATAGTTGTAGCCGAACAGCGCGGGGATTGCGCAGGCCAGACCCGCAATCGTTGCAAGCAGTGCCGCGGCGATACCCGGCGCGATCGCGTTCACGTTCACGTCGCCCGCCATGGCCACGCCGCCAAACACGGTCATGACCCCGATCACTGTGCCGAGCAGCCCGATGAACGGCCCGCCCGAAATCGCAATGGTAAGAATGACCATCAGCGCGTCGAGCTTCTGGTTTTCCTCGACATAGACCGCATCGACGGCCGCGCGCATCGCCTCGACCGCCTCGCCCGAAAGCGGACGGGTCGCGGCCGATTTGCGGCGCACGTCGAGCTCGGCGATGCCCATTTCATAGAGCCGGGCGATCGGCGAGTTATTCTTGATGAACGCAGCTTCCTGCGGCGAGATGCCCTCGGCCTCGTCCAGCGGCACAAGTTCCTCGTGCATCGCATTGAAGCGATTGAAAAACAGTGTGTTGCCCCTGGTTGCGGCATTGAGATAGCGGGTCTTCGCGACGATGAGCGAAACCGCCATGGCCAGCAAGATCATGCACAGGCCGATAACGCCGGCGTCGATCGGCTCAAGCTTGCTTACGATGAAGTAGAGCACACCGCCGCCGCCACCCTGCTTCTCGGCGGTATCGGATACGCCGACCAGCTTGGTCGAGGGGCCTTCCGCGTTCGCCATCGCCAGCAGCATCGCCGCCGGGCGCGCGGACTTGGACAGGCGCACTTCATCAAGCGAGCCGATCAGTGTGCCGCCCAGAGTGATCGGGCCGGCAATCGCAGGCAGCGCAACCGAAACCGCACCGGCCTCGACACCGTTCACATAGATCTTGAGCGTGGTGCCATCGGCAACCACGCCGAGCTGCGTCCAATCACCCTGCTTGACCGCTGCAGTCGCAGCCGCGCGACCACTGCCGACCGCGACGTAGGGCACGCCGGCATCGATGCCGATGACCATGCCGCCGCGCAAGAGCAGCTGCTGGTCGCCGCCGAGATTGTCGGGCTTGACCCAGGCCGAGAACGTGAACGGCGCGCCCGGTGTCATCGCCAGCGAAGGGTTGTCGTTGACCGTGACGCCGCCCTGCCCGACGAAGTGACCGCCGTGACCGATGATCGCGCTGTCCTCGACTCCGGCGGGCGCATTGGTTGCGGTGTTGCCGTTGGCGGTCATGTCAGCGGTCGGCTGGCCGGGGCCTTCGGAGAAGTGGTAGACCAGCGTGTAGTCGGGGTCGAACGTGCCCTTGACGTCCTCGCCCACCGGCGCGGTCTTGTTGCCGAAATAGAGCCAGATCTGCTTCTTCTCGCCGCCGTTCAGCACCGGCAGGCTGACCCACACGGTCGCCACGCCGTTCTTCGCGTCATAGCTTTCGACGTGATACGCGAGCGGCGTCTTGTCGTCAGTATCGACGAAGCGGATGTCCGCGCCGTTGTCGAGCGCATCGGTGAAGCTGAAGTTGCCGCTGTGCAGACGCACCAGCACCACTGTCCGGCCGATCGGACCGCTGACGTTTACGCCGGTCGCGGTCGTGTCGACCGTCACCGCCTTGCGATAGGTCCAGTCTTTTTGCCACCAGGCCGCTGCCGGAGTTGCCCATGCCCCCATCGTGAGGACAAGAAGCGCAAAGATAGCCTTGAGAACAGGCCGCAAGGTGCTGGTGTGCATCAGAATTCGCCCCTGGCTGTAAAAACGACGCGGGCTTTGCCGCGTTCGGAGTCGGACAATGTCGTAAGCGGCACGCCCACGGTCAGGCCCCCGCTGAGATGCTTAAACAGGCGCAGCCGCAGGCCCCCACCCACGCTCGCCTCGCCGAACCGGGCGCGCTGGTCGGTCAGCGCGTCGATGATCCCGACAAGTCCGTAGTCGGCAAACACGAACGGCCTGAGTTCGCCGACAAAATCGGGTAGGCTTCCCGCCAGCGATGGCCCGTCGAGCTGGACCGTGCCGGCATAGCCGCGATCGCCCACCGCCTCGGACTGGAAGTAGCCGCGTACCGAACTGTCACCGCCGATACCGAATTGTTCGTTCGAAACAAGGTGGCTGTCGGCATATTGGCCGGCAAGCTTGAAGATCAGGCTGACATCGTCGGCCACAAGCCGGGTATATGTCACGTCCGCATTGAGGTGCGCAAAGTTTTCGCGCGCAAGGTAATCCTTGAGGCTGAATTGGTCCTCGAACACGCAGCCCCCGTTGGTGTCGCTCACGCATGCGCCGCGGCGGATCACGCGCAGACCGAGCGTGGCGCTCAGACTGACATCAAGCTGGCTCGCATCGCCCGACCGCGCGAACGTATAGCCCAGCGTGAGCGGGATATACCGGATCGGCGATTTGGTGACGCTCTTGTCCTTCAGGACGATGTCCTGCTTGAAATCCTTGTAGTCGAGCCCGACCGAAAACGACTGGTCGATCTTCTCGCCGGACAGCTTGTAGATCGCGCGCGCGCCAATCTGGTAACCATTGCCGAGCACCTGTGTGCCGCCAAGCGCCGCAATGTTACTGTTCGACTTGTAGCCGAACAGCGTCAGCGACCAGGGCGTGCCGAGCAATGGCGCATTGTAGGACCCAGAGATCACTTCGGACTGGCGCCGCGCTTGGGGTGCCACGATGTAAGATGCGGAAACCGTGTGGCCCGCGCCCCACAGATTGGTGTAGCGCACCGCAGCCGTCGCACGCAGCCGGCGCGTATTGGGGCTGTTGTCGTTGTTCAGCTCTAGGCTGGCATGGAACGGCAGACTGTCCTTGACCTTCAGTTCTACATCGATCGCGCCCTCGGTTTTTGATGGCCGGAACGAGGGCTGGACGGTGCGGTCTGGAATGCGGTTCGCCTGGACCAGCTGGGTCTGCAGGTCCTTCAGGTTAATCGGCGCGCCGACCGCCAGCGCCGGCAACTGGCGCACCACCGCTTCGGTCGAATGGTGCTTGGCCCCGGCCACGCGGACTTCGCCGACCGGCGCTTCCATCACACGGATCTGGACAATGCCGTTGGCCATGTGCTCGCGGTCCTGCTGCGGCACTTCCACCACTGCGGCTTCATACCCCTTGGCCGCATAAGCATCCTGGAGGGCTTTGCGCGCAGCCTCAATATCGGCCGCCGAGCGATTTTCGCCGGTGAACTTGTAGACGATATTCTCGATTTCCGCAGCGGCCAGCACTTTGGCACCCGCGACTTCGATCGCATCGATCGTGAAGATTTCGGGCGTAGCGATTTCAGGCGCCGAAGTATCCTGTGATGCAGCTTGAAGCGCTGCGTCTTGTGCGCGCGCAGGCATGCTTCCCGCGGCCAGCGCAAGCCAAGCTGCGCATGGCAACCACGCGACGGACCGCGCCCCAAGATGCGTCAAAGAAGCCATGTTCCTCGCGTAACGAAATGTCACCGTTGATTCCCAAAATGCCGCATGGTCTCCCAATGTGAAATTTTTGAGACGGATTTCTTCCGCACGCAAGTAAGGCTGTTTTTTAACAGTTTGGTTGAATTTCCGCGGCTGTCCGCGCGCAGCGCGCTCAAATCCCCCAGCCCGCACCCTTGGCCAAGGCCGGAGCGCAGGCCAGGATGTTGCCACGCGGAAATCAATTTGTCATAGAATCGGCATAGATGGTCGCCGGGGAACGGTCGTGCTACGGCCACATCGTCTGTGTACTCCCCGCGTACCCCAAGGTTTTCTGGCAAATGGCTTCGTCGATCGATCATGCTCAGCGCCAGGCCCGGGATCGCATGGCCTCACCTGACCTACTGGCGCAGGATCTGCCTTCGGTGCTGCGCGGGGCTGGCCTGGCTGAAGAGTCGCTGGCCCGCGCCCGGCTGGTCGAGGCGGAAACCGGCGAAACGCTGGAAAAGATCGTTACCCGCCTCGGGCTGATCTCGGAGGACGCGCTCGCTCGTGCGCTCGGCTCTGCGCTAGGCCTGCCGGTGGTCGAGCCTGAGACGTTTCCGGCCGAAGCGCTGGCGGTGGCCAATATCTCTGCCGCATTCCTGCATGATCGCCGCGCCCTGCCCTTGCGCTTCGAGAACGGGCGCGTCGTGATCGCCCTCGCCAATCCGCTCGATCACGATGCCGTGTCCGGTCTCGCCTTCGCTACGGGCCACCCGGTCACCCGCCTCGTGGCACGCGGCGGCGATATCGATGCGGCGATCGACCGGCTTTACCGCGCTGAGCCCGAAAGCGATGTCGAGGAAGAGATCGACGATGCAGATCTCGAACGGCTCAAGGATCTCGTCAGCGATGCGCCAGTGATCCGCGCGGTCAACCGCCTGATCGCCGATGCGGTCGATGCCCGCGCTTCTGACATCCATCTCGAACCGACCGACGACCGGCTGCAGGTGCGTTTTCGCATCGATGGCATGCTGCGCGAAATGCCGCCCAAGCCCGCCGCAATGCGCGCGCCGATCATCAGCCGCATCAAGGTCATGGCCAATCTCAACATTGCCGAGCGCCGCTTGCCGCAGGACGGCCGCCTGCGCCTGACCGTGCGCGGACACGAGATCGACCTGCGCGTCGCCAGCGCACCCTCGATCCACGGCGAGAGCGTGGTGATGCGCATTCTCGACCGTTCGAACCTCTCGCTCGATCCCAA
>JBJXEK010000093.1:0-17832 GCA_046155055.1 Novosphingobium sp.
CCGGCGCGGCCCATATCGAAACCGACATGCGCGCCATGCGCAATCCGCGCCGCATGCGCGCAATCCGGCGGGCCATGATCGACCTCTTGCGCCGAGCCCGTAGCCGCTGCCCGGAATGCGCACGACCGGGTTTTGGCGTGACCGAGCGCCTGTCCGGCTTGCCTTGCGCGTGGTGCGCTTCGCCCACCTTGCTGACGCGCGCTGACGTGCTGCTGTGCGCTGGGTGCGGCTATCGGAGCGAACGGCCAGTGGCGATGCGCACGGCGGACCCGATGCACTGCGAGGCGTGCAATCCTTAGGGTTGCCAGCCGGAACGCATCACCCAGCGCAGGACAGTGAACAGCACACCGCCCACGAACAGCGGCCCGAAGATCGGCTTGGTCCGCCCCGCCAGCCATGCAGGGAGATAGATATCATAGTTGGCCGCGCGGTCCGCAGTCAGCCGGGCGGCAATCCCGCCGAGCGGGCACCGGCCATGGTTGAGGCCGAGCACGGCGACTTCAAGCATCACCACGGCGATGGCCCACCCCGCACCCGTGAGGTTCCCCGCAGCGGCGAAACCCCAGATGGCGGCAATCGCAAAGACGAAGAATGCCCAGATCAGCGTATGGATCAGCTTCAACACCCCGAGCGAAGTCACACCTCGATCACCGACGCAACCGGGCGGCGCGGCGACCATGGCAGCTTGGGGCCATAGCCGAACCGCATGACCAGATCGGGCCGCCTGCCCGGCATGCCGATCAGCGCGGCAAGCTCTGGTCGCAGCTGCGGAACCTCGACCGGCTGGTTGATAAAGGCGCATTTCAGCCCGAGCGCAGTCGCCTGCAGGGCAAAGCGCTGGCAGGCCTGCCCCACCGCCACCCAACTGGCGGGATCGGCGCCCGCGCCGACAAACACCGCAAGGCCTGCCGACGAGCGGATCTGCCGGGCATAGGCATCGTTCTGCGATTGGGCGCTGGCGAGCCAGTCGAACGCCATGGGGCCCAGCCAATCCGGCAGCGGCGGATTGCCGCTTGCGACGCTGTAGAGCCCGTCTCCGCGGCGCAGCGCCTCGCGCGGGTTGAAGCGCAGCCACGCCTTGAGCTCGCGCACGAAGGCCGGATCGGCCATTTGCGCGCTGTTGCCGGTCAGGATCAGATCGCGCAGCCGATCTATCCGGGGCCGGTCGGTGAGCAGCACCAGATCGACGCCCGACACCGCTGCTGCCTGCGTCAGCGCCGCCAGATCGGCCGGGCTTACCACGCGGCCATCGTATTCGGCGCGGATCGATTGGCGATAGGGGATCGCATCGAACAGGGCGGACGGTGCGGGGGGCGCGCTGGTGAAATCGAACAGCACGGCGCCGCCATTCGCAGGATCGAACCGCACCGCGCCCGGCAGACCGCGCGCGGCCGAGGCGAGCGCCAGGTTTTCCGCTGCTGCGCCGAGGCTGACGAAGACATGGTGATCATCCGGATCGACCACCGGGGTGCGCCGCGCCGCATCGGGCAGAATGGCGATTTGCCCCGGTCCGCCGCGAAACCGCCACGGCTGCGTGTTGTGCCCATTGGGCGCGAGCACAGCGTACCGCACCAGCTCCGCCAGCGATGCCGGATCGGCAAGCGGCATACGCAGAGCGGCAATCCCCTGCGCATAATCTGCTGCCGAGCCCATGCGGACTAACGAGAGGCCCGCCGCGCTCGCCCCGATCACCGCGGCCGCACCTGCGCCGATCAACACTTGCCTGCGGTTCATGGGCGAGTCCTTTGTGCGGAGAAGCTGGCTTTGCCCTGCGCGACTTTCAATCGCTTTCGCACGGGATAGTTCCAGTGAAGGCTTCAGCCGGTATCCCTCTACCGGGGGAGGAGGATGCCGGCTGACCGCAGCAGGAGGCAATCAGAACGAATAACCGATCCGGTCGAACCCGCTGGGCTTGGTATCCTCCCCGAAGCGATAGGCCGAGGCGGTGATGCCGCCGCGCAGCTCATTTTCGGAGTAGATGCACACGCCCGGATCATCGCCCGCCGCGCCAACCGCGACCATCAGCGGAACGAGATGGTCCTCGCGCGGATGGGCTAGACGGGCAGCGGGGGCCTGATCCCAGCGCAGCAGCGCGGCGGCGCGGGCCTCCGGATCCAGATCGAGCAAGGTATGGCGCAACCAGCCATCGAACTGGCGCGAGGGTTCGGCAGCGCGCGCGTCGAACATACGCAGGTTGTGATACGACAGCCCCGAGCCCAGGATCACCACGCCCTCATCCCGCAGCGGGGCGAGCGCGCGGCCCAGCGCGAGGTGCGCTGCCGGATCGTAGCCCGCCTGCATCGAGAGACTGACGACCGGCACATCGGCCTCCGGATAGATCGGCTGCATCATCGAGAACGTGCCGTGATCGAACCCGCGCGCGGGGTCATCCCCCACAGCAATGCCGGATGCCGCCGCCAGTTCGCGCACCCGCGCTGCCAGCGCCGCATCGCCCGGCGCGGGATAGCTGATGTGGTACGTGTGCTCGGGGAAGCCGTGGTAATCGAACACCATGCCCGGGCACGCGGCGCTGGAGACTTTGAAGCCCAGTTCCTCCCAGTGGCCGGAGACCGCCAGCACTGCGCGCGGCCGTTCGGGAAGCTGCGCGGGCAAGGCCTTGAGCGATGCCTCGAGCCACGCGAAGCCGTCGCGGAACGGGCCATCAAGCCAGGGCCAGGGGCCGCCGCCGTGCGAGAGGAAATAGACTGGCTGTTTCATAGTGCCCGTCTACGCCCCCGCCGGGCCGCGCAACAGCCACAAGTTATCGGGCTGAACGTTCGAAAGACCTGAACGGTCAAAGCTTGGCGAGGATCGCGGCGGCGCTCTCCGCAATCCGTACCTGTTCGTCTTCGGCGAACTTGTCATACGTTCGCACCATCTGCGCCATGCGGGGGTTACCGCCGATCTTGCCGCGGTGGCGCGCGATGAAATCCCAGTAGAGCGCGTTGAACGGGCAGGCGTTCGGCCCGGTGCGCTGTTTCACGTCGAACCGGCAGGTGCCGCAGTAGTTCGACATGCGGTTGATATAAGCCCCGCTGGCGGCATAGGGCTTGGAGGCTAGCAGTCCGCCGTCGGCGAACTGGCTCATGCCCACGGTGTTGGGCAGTTCCACCCATTCATAGGCATCCGCGTAGACGGCGAGATACCATTCGTGGAGTTCGTGCGGGTCGATCCCGGCAAGCAGCGCGAAGGTGCCCGTCACCATCAGACGCTGGATATGATGGGCATAAGCGTGCTCGCGCGTCTGGGTGACGGCGGCGCGCACGCAGGCCATCTCGGTCTCGGCGGTCCAGTAGAAATCGGGCAGCGGACGGGTGTGTGCGAAGTAATTGCTGCGCTCATAGCCCGGCATCTTCAGCCAGTAGATCCCGCGCACATATTCGCGCCAGCCAATGATCTGGCGGATGAAACCCTCCGCCGCATTGAGCGGCACGTGTCCGGCGCGGAAGGCGCGCTCCGCTTCCCGGCAGACCTCCAGCGGATCGAGCAGCCCGCAATTGAGATACTGCGCAATCACCGCGTGATACAGGAACGGTTCGCCAGTAAGCATCGCGTCCTGATAATCGCCGAAATGCGGCAGCGCGCGCTTTACGAAAGCGGCGAAGGCGGCTTCGGCATCGCGGCGGGTCACGGCGAACTGGAAGGGTTCCAGATCGCCGAAGTGGTTGCCGAACCGGCGCTCGACCAGCGCCAGCACCCCCTGCGTCACGCTGTCTGGCGCAAACACCGGCGGGCGCGGCATGAACAGATCGGGCGCGGCGCTCTTACGGTTGTCCGCGTCGAAGTTCCACTGGCCGCCGGTAGGTTGATCGCCGTCCATCAGCAGGCCGGTGCGGCGGCGCATGTCGCGGTAGAAATACTCCATGCGCAGTTGCTTGCGGCCTTCCGCCCATTCGCGAAACACCGGGAGTGAACAGATGAAGCGCGTGTCTGGCAGAATATCGACCGGAAGTCCGAACTCCGCAGCCCAGCCCGCCAGCATCTGCGAGACGCGCCATTCACCTGCTTCGGTGACTAAAATCCGCTCTGGCCCATGAGCCGCGACTGCGCGCGCAACTTCGCCCGACAAGCTGCCGGTGTTGCGTGGCGTATCCAGCGTTACATAATCGACCAACCAGCCGTCCGCGCGCAATTCCTCGGCGAAATGGCGCATCGCACTGAACAGGAAGGCGATCTTCTTCTTGTGGTGGCGCACGTAAGTCGCCTCGTCCGCCACTTCGGCCATCAACACCCGGTCGCGCGCCTTGTCTGCGGCTTGCAATGAGGCAAGCGTGGGCGTGAGCTGATCACCCAGCACCACGATCAGATTGCGCGTTTCGCGGCTCACAAGTCGAACGCCAGCTGGCCCGTATCGGCAAGTTTAGCCTTGGCGCGGCTCTTCTGCCCGGCCATCGGCATGCCGGTTTTGCGGCTGCCGTGCTTCTCGGCGATCCGAGCCGCCACGGCGCGGTGCCCACTGCGCTGACGTACCGCATGCAGCGCCGCGCGCGCCGCAGCAGCGGCGGCCAAATGATCGACGATCGGCGGAGGATAGGCGAGGCTCGCTGCGCCTTCCCAGCGCCACGGCTCGTGCAGATGCGCCAGCGGCACGGCGGCGAGTTCGGGCATCCAGGTGCGCACGAAGATCCCGGCCGGGTCCTGATCGTGGCCCTGCTTGACCGGATTGTAGACGCGCATCGTGTTGATCCCCGTCGTCCCCGATTGCATCTGGACCTGCGACCAGTGGATGCCCGGTTCATAATCCACAAACTGGCGCGCAAGGTGCAGCCCCGTCTCGCGCCAGGGCAGCCAGAGGTGGTAGCTGGCGAACGAGACCAGCATCGCGCGCATCCGGAAATTGATCCAGCCATGCACATGCAGCGCACGCATGCAGGCATCGACGAAGGGGAAGCCGGTCCGCCCCTCGCACCACGCCGCCAGCCGGTCGGCGTCAGGCACATCCGGGCGCAGGCCATTGTAGGCGCGGTGCAGGTTTTCGAACTCGATCCGGGGTTCATCCTCGAGCTTCTGCATGAAGTGGCAGTGCCAGTGCTGCCGCCCGGTGAACGAGATCATCGAGGCGCGCCAGCTGCGCGCACCCGCGCTTTCATCGCCGCGCAGACCGTTAAGCCGCGCCCGGCTGGCCTGCGCCACCTCGCGCATCGCCAGCGTCCCCCATGTCAGATGCGGCGAGAGGCGCGAGCTTGCATCGAATGCGGTAACCGGGCTCGACATGCGGAAGCGGTAATCCTTTCCACGCTCCGCCAGAAAGCTCGCCATCACGGCAAGACCTGCAGTCCGGCCACCGCGCTGGCGCTGCGGGCAAGGATCGGGCGCAAGCCCAAGATCGCGCGCCAAGGGTATCCGCGTGGGCCAGTCTCCAGCCAGCGGCGCGAGCGCTATGGGCGCCGGGGTCAGCGGCTCGGCCATCGCCCGGTCCCAAATCCGTGCCCAGCCATTGCGCGAAGCGAGCGGACGGATCACACCAAACTGCGGCAGCTCGTGCCACGGCACGCCTGCCGCGCGCGCCCAAGCACCCACCGCCCGGTCGCGCGCATAAGTCCAGTCGTTGCCGGTTTCCTGATGGCTCCAGAGCGCAGCGATCCCGTACCTGGCGTGGATGCGCTCGAGCACCTCCAGCGCATTGCCTCGGATCACGCAGAGGGGCTGCCCGAGATCGGCCAGCGCCTGCTGCAGCGCGCCAAGGCACTCTTCGGCAAAGGCCCATTGCCGGGCCGAGGCATCAGGCTGGGCCCACAGCTCCGGCTCGGCGACGTAGAGCGGCAGCACCGGGCCAGCCTCGGCCGCGCGGGCCAAGGGCCGGTGGTCGGCAATCCTGAGATCGCGCTTGAACCAGACGACCTGCAGCGGCCCGCTCATATCAGGCCATCGGTCCGCAAATGGTCTTCAATCTGCGCGTTGAACGCAAAGAAGCCGCGCTTGGCATGCGGCCAGAGCCCTGCATCCCATCGCCGGCGGGCCTGGACCAGATCGACACCTTCTCTCGCCAGCTGCGGAACAAAGCCCGCCAGTGCATCGGCCACAGGACCGACCGGAGCATAAGGCGTGATGATCTGACGCACGCCGGCAGTGCAGGCTGCGGCCAGCAGCGTTTCTGCATCGAGCGCGGGGCTGACGGTGGCAGGGCAGCGGAAATGCAGCGCTGCACGATCCGCCGCGTCGGCCGCTCCAGCCCCGGCGAAGCGCGCGGCCGCCTCACCCCACAGCAGTGCCGGATCCGCCACGCTTACGATGGCGCGGATCGGTGTCCCGTCTGGAAACAGCGTTTCCGGACTGAGGTCCTCGTGGTGGATCAGCAACAGGCTCGGCACCGCTGGATCGGGTACGGCCAGCGCGGGCAAAGCCGCTGCGGGTCCGATCGGCGGTTCGGTGAGAGCCGTCGCTTCCAGCGCCAGTCCGACAGGCGAAAAGCGACCCTCGGTGTAGCGCGCGATGTTGTCCGCCCGCGCAAGATAGGTCTTGCCCGGAGTCTGCAAGCCCGCAACCCAGCGCCATGAGAGTGTGTTGCTCGCGGCATCGGCATCGATCAGGTGACGCAGGAAGAAGTCCGCGCCCAGCGCCCATGGCAACCGCAAGGTGAAAATCCAGATCGAGGCAAACCACATCCGCGCATGATTATGGAGATAGCCGGTCGATGTGAGTTCGTGCACCCAGGCATCGAAGGCATCGATGCCGGTCCGGCCCTGCTCGGCGTCAAGCAGCGCGGCGCTGCCGCAATGCGCATCCCGCGCGGCATCCCGCTCAGCCAGAAAACGCCGCCAAGCCTCAGGCCGCATCTCCAGCCAGCCTTTCCAGTAAGTGCGCCAGCACACTTCCTGAACGAACTTTTCCGCAGCAGCGAGGCTGTGCTTCTCCAGCACGCTGGCCACGACATCCTGCTCGGTGATCAGCCGGAAGCGCAGCCACGGCGAAAGGCGCGAGACTGCGCCCAGCCGGTCCGGCCCCGGATCAGAGTTGCGCCCGGACGCATAGCTCTGGCCCGCTTTCGGGACGAACCAGGTAAGCCGATCGAGCGCCGCGCAGCGCGTAGGGGAAGAAAACAGGAGCTGGGTCATCAATCTTCTGGCTGCCCATGCTGCCGCACTCGGTCTTTTCCCTTGGCGGTCACCCCGCTCCCGGCACAGATGGTCTTGCGGGCAAAAGCGCGGGATCCAGCCGGGCCAACCCGGGGGGAAACCCCCAAGTCGGCCCAGCTCAAGGATCAGGCCTTGGGCAGGATAACGGCGTCAATCACGTGGATCACACCGTTGGTGCAGCCAATATCGGCCGTTACCACATGCGCGCCATCGACAGTCACGCCGTCGGTGCCATCGACATGCACATGCGCGCCGCCAGCGGTGGCAACGTCCATGGTCTTGTCCGCCACGTCTGCGGCCATGACCTTACCCGGCAGGACATGAAGCATTAGGATCGCGGTGAGCTTGTCCTTGTTCTCGGGCTTGACGAGGTCTTCGACAGTGCCGGTGGGTAGCGCGGCAAAGGCTTCATCCGAAGGCGCGAACACGGTGAACGGACCTTCGCCCTTCAGCGTTTCGGCCAGACCGGCGGCGGTCACAGCGGCCACCAAAGTCGTGAAAGAACCGGCCGCAATGGCAGTATCTACGATGTCATGGAGTTGATCAGTCATGATATTTTCCTTAAAATTGAAACAAGGTTAGAAATAAATCCCAGTATCTCTCCGACGCGTCCCGAGCCGTAAGGCACTTGTCAGGACACCTACGCAAGCGCGATACGGCGAACTGTTTCTCATCCGCAGCCTTTGAATGGCATTGATTTATCTATCTGAAAATATGAGATTCAAGGCACCTTGTGCTGACAGCTTTGCATGCCCATGGCGTGTTTCGCCTGGCTGGACAGCCTGAAAACCCTGCTGAATTGGCGCATTTGCGAGTTTGATGCGTTACAAATCTGCATTGTGGTAATCATTGTAATAAGTCGGGATTTCTCTGCAAATCTATCGTTTTTTATTACAAATAAATTTCAGATCTCCGTCGAAATTGGAAATTCAAGAGAATTGGGTGAAGGTCTGCTCTGCCGGTGCCGCCTTGCGCAACATGGCCAAAGCGTAATGTTTTGCTCACTGCGCGGAACGCTTCATGCGGCTAGGGTGCTCTCCGACGATGAGCGTTGGTCACGGTAATTGTAACGTGACGGTCCCCTGTTCCGATTTCCTGCCCGGCGCCCATCGTCACCCGGCCAGCCGCAGCAAACCCGCCCTCCCCCCTTTCGGTGCGACCACGGGCGACTGGCCGGCGCGAGAGGCCCTGCCCGTGAGGTACCCCTGTGTCTCGTCCCATTTTCTTCGATCCTACCGGCCGCCGCCGCCGCCTCACCCGGCGCGGTGCGTTTGGCGCCTTGATCGCGTTGCTGGTTCTGGCGCTGGTGTTTGCAACGACGGTGGCCAGTGTGCCCCCCGGTCCGCCGCTGCCGCTTGGCTTCGAACGCCAGGCACCCTTCCCGCTGAAGACCCAGGTCAGCCGTATTTCGCAGAATCTGGCCCAGAAGCTCACGCAGCTCCTGGGCCGCCATGCCGCCCCGGTCGCGCACGGCCTGTCGCAGACGCTGAACGTTGCCTTCTACACCTCATGGACAGACGGCAGCGCCCAGACACTGGCGCGCCATCTCGGCCAAATTGATTGGGTCGCGCCGACACTGTTCTCGCTGAACGCTGGCGGTCAATTGGTCGTGACCGACGATGCGCCTATGCGCCGCGTGCTGGCGGCGGGACTGCACCGGGTGCTGGTCGTACCGGTGCTGCAGAACGCGGCGAACGGTACCTGGGATGGAGTGGGCGCGACAGCCTTGATGGAAAGCCCGGCGCGCCGTGCCGCGCTTGTCGACCAGATCGATGCCGCACTCGAAAAATCGGGCGATGGCGGGGTCATGGTCGATTTCGAGAACCTGCCGGCCTCCGGTATCGCCGCGCTGCACAGCTTCATTGCTGATCTCCACATGCGGCTCGCGCCCAAGCACCGCGTGGTGGCGGTAACTATGCCGATCGACGATGCGAACTGGTCTGCCCGCCACTTTGCCGCTGTCGCCGACAAGGTCGTGCTGATGGCCTATGACGAACACTGGCAAGGCGGGGAGCCGGGCCCGATCGCCTCGAACGGCTGGTTCGCCTCCCATCTTGGCGAGCAGTTGAAGGGCGTCTCCGCCGATAAGGTGATCGTCGCGCTCGGCAACTATGGCTACGACTGGCATGGCGGACATGCGGACGCCCAAACCGTGGAAGAAGCCTGGCTGTCCGCGCACGACAGCGGCACGGTGCCGACGTGGGACAAGGCGAGCGGCAACACCGGCTTCGGCTATACCGACGATGCCGACAAAAACGCCGCCACGCCGCCCGATCGCCATCAGGTCTGGCTGCTCGATGCGGCGGCGAGTTGGAACCAGATGCAGATGCTTTCACAGCTCGGCGTCGGCTCGATCGCGCTGTGGCGGCTTGGGGCCGAAGACCCGGGCTTCTGGGACGTGCTCAAGGCCTGGCGCGGTGGTCATGGCAGCCGCCCGGCCCTCGCCAATATCCACCAGGCCAGCAATGTCGATGTCGAGGGCAACGGCGAGATCCTGCGCATCGTCGCCACGCCGGAGGACGGCACGCGATCCGTGCATTTTACCCGGAGTATCCCCGCGCGCCAGACGCTGATCGACAGTGAAAGCTATGACCGCCTGCCGACACCCTATGTCGTGCGGCGTACCGGCGACCGCCCCAAGCTGGTCGCGCTGACGTTCGACGATGGCCCGGACCCCAAGTACACGCCGCAGATCCTTTCGGTGCTCGAGCATTACCATGTGCCCGCCACCTTTTTCGTGATCGGCGAGAACGGGGTGGGCGGGCGCAGCCTGCTCCAGCGCATGGTTGCCGATGGCGACGAGATCGGCAACCACAGCTATACACATCCCAACATGGCCGAGGATTCCGCCACCGGGATCAAGCTAGAGCTCAACGCCACGCAGCGCCTGATCGAGGCTTATACCGGCCGCTCCACCCGGCTGTTCCGCGCGCCCTATTTCGGTGATGCCGAGCCGACTACAGCAGACGAGCTGATTCCCGCGCTGATCGCGCAGCAGCAAGGCTATACCGTGGTGGGGCTCCACGCCGATCCGGGCGACTGGATGAAACGCAGCGCCGACGACATCGCAAACCGCGCGGTATATGCCATCGAACACGCCTCCGCAGATCGCAGCGCCAATGTGCTGCTGCTGCACGATGGCGGCGGCGACCGGCAGCAGACTGTGCTCGCACTGCCGCAGATCATCGAGCGGCTGGAGGCCGATGGCTACCGGCTGGTGCCAGCCTCAACGCTCGCCGGGCTCAAGCGCGATGACGTGATGCCGCAAGTCAAAGGCTGGGATCTGGCGGCGGTAAAGATCGACGTGGCGACCTTCTCGCTGCTCGCGGCCATTCTGGCCGGGCTGAACTGGAGCTTCTTCTTCGCCATCGCACTTGGCGTGATCCGTGCGCTGGGGCTGACCGGTCTGGCGCTTTTGCCCGATCGGCGCGCCGTTCCCTCCATCGGTTCTGTGCTGGAAAATGGCGCCTACCATCCGCTCGTGACCGTGATTATCCCGGCCTACAACGAGGAGCGTGTGATCGAGAGCTCGATCCACCGCATTCTCGCCAGCGACTACGGGACGATGGAAGTGATCGTCGCCGACGACGGTTCGAAGGATCGGACGAGCAAGCTGGTGCAGGCCGCCTTCGGCAACGATCCGCGCGTGCGGTTGATGACAATGAGCAACGGCGGCAAGGCCTCTGCGCTCAACCGCGCGCTGGCCGTCGCCACCGGCGAGATCATCGTCGCGCTCGATGCCGATACCCAGTTCGAGCCGCAGACAATCGCGCGCCTCGTGCGCTGGTTCGAGAACGCGAAAGTCGGCGCGGTCGCGGGCAATGCCAAAGTCGGCAACCGGGTCAATCTCGTCACGCGCTGGCAGGGGTTGGAATATGTGACTGCGCAGAACATCGAGCGCCGCGCGCTGACGCGCTTTGCCGCGATCATGGTCGTGCCCGGCGCGGTCGGCGCATGGCGGCGCAGTGCGTTGAACGAAGTCGGCGGCTATCCCGAAGACACGCTGGCCGAGGACCAGGACCTGACGATTGCGATCCAGCGGCGCGGCTGGAAGGTGTGCTACGACGAACAGGCCGTCGCCTGGACAGAAGCACCCGAAACGCTCGGCGCACTCAGCAAACAGCGCTTCCGCTGGGCTTTCGGCACGCTGCAGTGCCTGTGGAAGCACCGCGGCGTGATGTGGCAGCGCAATCCGGCTGGCCTGGCCTTCGTGGGCATGCCGCAGGCGTGGCTGTTTCAGATCCTGTTCGCGCTGATCTCGCCGCTGATCGACCTTGCGCTCGCGGTTTCGATTTGCGGCACAGTGGTGCGGGTGATGCAGCATGGCTGGGCGCAAACGCAGACCGACGTGCTGCGCATGGGGCTCTACTGGGCTGCGTTCACGGCTGTAGATCTGCTCTGCGGCTGGGTCGCCTACCGCCTCGATGTGCGCGAAAAGCGCCTGCCTGCACTGCTTTTGCTAAGCCAGCGGTTTGTCTATCGCCAGCTTATGTACGGCGTGGTGATCCGCGCAGTCGGCGCAGCGCTGCAGGGCCTCGGCATCGGTTGGGGTAAGCTGGAGCGGACGGGCCGGGTCTCAACGGGGAATGCGCAAGGTGGCCACCAGTCCGTGCCCGCCTGATAGCGGATCGGAGAGTTCGAACGTCCCGCCATGGAGCCGCGCCACGGCCGCGACCATGGCGAGACCGAGCCCGCCACCGGGCCGCGTGCGCGCACCATCAAGCCGGATGAACCGCTCGACCGCACGTCCGCGGTCGCCGAGCGCGATGCCGGGGCCATTGTCTTCGACCACGAGTTCCGCCCAGCCCTGATGCGCGCCGGATGCCATGCCTTCAGGGCCGACAGCAAGAGTGGTGATCATCACCGCATCGCCGCCATACTTGAGCGCATTGTCGATCAGATTGGCCAGCGCGCGCGCCAGCAGCTCGCGGTCGGCTGCAGCCGTCACGGCCTGAAGCCGTGCGTCGAGGCGCACCCCGGATTGCTCCGCGAGCGGCGCATAAAGATCAATCAGGTCCTCCGCCACTTCGCTCAGATCGAGCGGACGGCGGCGGTCCTGCACCGCGCCGCCCTCGATCAGGCTGATCTCGAGCGCGGTTTCGAGCATGGCGCGCAGGCCATCGGCATCGGCGCGCGCCGCCTGCAGGGCCTCGAGCGCGCGCGGCTCGTCCACACGCGCCAGGGCGAGGTCGATTGCCGCGGAAAGCCGGGTCACGGGCGAGCGCAGATCATGTGCCAGCGTGCCCGAGACTGAGCCGAGCTGCGCGACAAGTTCGCCGATCCGCTCGGCCATGAGGTTCATCTGCTGGCGCAAGTGATCGAAGCCGTCGCCGATCCCCTCCATGGGCACGCGGGCACCAAAATTTCCCGAGGCGAGCTGAGCCGCAGTTTCGGCAATGCGATGCGTGCGCCGGCTGATCACCAACCCCAGCACAACTGCGCTGAGCAGCGCCATCATGACAGCAACCGCAATCGTGAGCCCGGCGGCGGTGGCAAAGGCCAGATCGAACTTCCGCTCGACCGGGCTGACCACCCCGACGACCAGCCGTTCGCCATCGGGCAGCGCGCCGACCAGCGCCAGACCCTCGCTTGCGGGCTGATCCGGTCCGCGCCGCACCACGACGGGCTGCGGGCGCGCGGACGCCGGAATCGCGGGCAGGCGGACAAGGTTGCTGAGGAGCGGCGGGCCTTCGCCGGTCAGCGCGATGAACACGGAAGGGTCCGCTGCGCTGCCGCGCCGCGCAGTGATAAAATCGGCAAGCTCGTCGCGCCCGCCGTCATAGTAGGCGGCGAGCAGATCATCCCGCACGTCGATGACCTGCCGTTCGCGGTCCAGCCGCACGACATCGAGCATCTGCCCGCGCAGAAACAGGATCGCGATCGCGCTCGACATGATCTGCAGCACAAACACCGCCGTCACCAGCCGCAGCATGGTCGGCGAAAGGCCGCGGTGGAACCAGCGCCGCGCGGTGGCCATCCTCAATCCGCCGCCAGCCGATAGCCCGCGCCGCGCACCGTGTGGAACAAGGCCTGCTCCTCGCCGTCGTCGATCTTGCGGCGCAACCGGCTGATATGGACATCGATCACATTGGTGCCGGGATCGAAGTGATAATCCCACACCGCCTCGAGCAGCATGGTGCGGGTGACGACCTCCCCCGCATGCATCAGGAGATACTCGAGCAGGCGAAACTCGCGCGGCTGGACCGTGATTTTGCGCTGTCCCCGCCGCACCTGCCGGGTCAGCCGGTCGAGCTCGAGATCGGCGCAGCGCAGCGTGGTCTCCGCTTTCTGCAACCCGCCAGCCGACCGGCGCAGCAAGGCGTGGATGCGCGCGAGCAGCTCGCCGAAAGAAAAGGGTTTGCTGAGGTAATCATCCGCCCCGGCCGTCAGCCCGGCGATGCGGTCATCGGTGCTGCCGAGCGCGGACAGCAGGATCACCGGCGTCGCCAATTCGGCAGCGCGCAGGGCTTTCAAGAGGGCCAATCCGTCCATCCCCGGCAGCATCCGGTCGAGCACGATCAGATCGAACTGGCTGTCCGTGGCCAGAAACAGCCCGTTACGGCCATTTTCGGCGCGATCGACTGTGAAGCCTTCCTCGCCAAGGCCGGAGGCGATATAATTGGCGATCTGGGGATCGTCTTCGACGAGCAGAATGCGGCCTGCCACTGATGTGTTCCATGCCTGTATGTGACGGGGAGATCGCTCCGGCGCCTTGCGAAAGGATCGATCAATCCACCATGGCCGCGCATGTGTCTGCTCGCAAGGGGTTTCGCCACTGCGCCGCCTCGACCGCCCGATACCGATTCGCCCCAGATGAACCGAGACTTTACAACCGCGCAGGGCTGCTGAAATTTTCCGCTAAGGCGCGGCGCAAAATCGCGTTAAGAGGCGCGCAATTCGCATGGTGTGTGGTCTCACGGGCCAGGCAGCACGCGATTTCCACCGCTGAAAGCTGGCGCGCGCTGACGCAGCGCGTCGGATCGGGTTACACATGGAGCAGCCTGACACCGCGCAGGCCCTCCCATTGCCGGATGACATGAGACCGATGCAAAGCTCCCTCCTTATCAAGCGCACCCCTCGCCTGACTGCCGGCCTTCTCGGTTCGGTCGCTACCGCCGCCCTGATCCCCGCCGCGATGATCTTCGCCGCCACCCCTGCGCTGGCTGACACCACGGTGAGCACAAGCACCACGACGCCGCTGCTCACTTCGGCGGCTGGCGCGGTCACGGTTGCCAAGGACGGCACGATCAAGCTGGACGGCGGGACCGCAGTCACGGTCGATGCCTCAAAAGACGTGACTGTCCAGACCGGCGGCACGCTCGACATGGGCGCGAACAACGGCGCGACCGGCATTCTGGTTCAGCCGGGCACCACCACCAACATCTCGAACGCCGGCACGATCCAGGTGCTCGAGACGTTCACAGCGGCCGATGCCGACAAGAACGGCATTCCCGAAGGGCCGATCGCGCAGGCAACGAACCGCTATGGCATCCGCATCGCGCCTGGCGGCACGGTCACCGGCACGGTCTCGAACACTGGCACGATCACGATCGACGGGCTTAACTCCGCGGGCATAGCAGTGGATTCGGCACTCACCGGTTCGGTGACGAACACTGGCACGATCAAGGTCAAGGGTGACAACTCGGTTGGCATCCGCACCAGCGCGGTATCAGGCAATGTGAACGCCGGCGGCACCGTGGCCGTTATCGGTAGCGGCTCGCAGGCGCTGGTCGTAAACGGCGATGTGGGCGGGCTGGTCAAGATCAACGGCTCGCTCTCACAGTCCAATGTCTACACTGCCGACGACGGCTCGACGCAGACCCTGCCGCGCAGCGCGCTCTCAACCGGCAAGGCCGCAGTCGAGATCAACGGCAATGTGGCCGGCGGCGTTGTCGTCACCGCCGCCTCGACCAGCGGCTCGACCACCGAGACGGCCGGTTCGATCCAGTCCATTGGCAACAGCCCTGCACTCCAGATCGGCGGCGCGAACAACATCACGATCGGCAGCAGCGCGAGCAGCACCGGCACCTATTCTGTGGGCATCGACGGCAGTGTAGCGGCGAATGCCAGCTATAGCTCGACCAATGCCGCAGCGGTCGTGATCGGCGGCAAGGGCGGCAACGTCACGCTCACCAAGGGTATCGGCGTGAGCGGCACCATTACCGCCACGACGGTCGATTCGGGCGCCGTGGGCATCCTGATCAACGCAGGTTCGACCGTGGGGACGCTCTACAACAGCGGCACGATCAGCTCGGTGATCAGCCAGCCGGGTATCGGCTCATCCGCGGCGATCAAGGACCTTTCGGGCACCCTCACGAGCATCGAGAACACCGGCGACATCTCGGTCAGCGGTTCGAGCGAGGACCAGCTGGCGGCTATCGACGTTTCGGCCAACACCACCGGGGTCACGATCAAGCAGGATCTCAACAGCGCCGATGCCGCCTCGCAAAAGACCGACAAGGCCGCGACTGGCTATGACCCGGACAAGGCGAAATCCTACACCTCGATTACCGGCAACATCTACACCGGCAGCGGCAACGACACGCTCGACATTGAATCGGGCAGAGTCACCGGCAACTCCTTCCTTGCTGCAGGCAACGACACGGTGAAGCTGGCGGACGATGCCAAGTATGTCGGCAACATCGATTTCGGCACCGGCACCGCCGCGCTGACGATGAGCGGCAATTCGCGGTTTACCGGCACGTTGATCCTGAACGACCAGGTCGGCACCCTCACTCTTGCGGACAAGGCGATCTACCGCGGCACCGTGACGGGCGGCTCGCAGCTCGCCGTCAATGTGACGGGCGGCACGTTCGGCGCCAATGCGACCGGCACCACCACGATCCGTTCGCTCGATGTCGGCGCGAACGGCACGTTGGGCGTCTATATCGACGGCAAGACGGGCACGAGCTCCAAACTGGTTGCCGATACAGCCAACTTTGCAAGCGGCGCGAAGATTTCCGCCACGATCACGTCGCTGACAAAGGCCGAAGGCACGTACACCGTGCTCAGTGCAGGCACGCTGACCGGTGGTTCCAACATCAGCACCGCGGTGCTCAACACGCCGGTGCTCTACAAGGGCACGGTCGCGGCAGTCGGTAACGATGTGACGCTGACCATCGCGCGCAAGACGGCGACCGAGATCGGCCTCAATCAGCCGCAGTCGCAGGCTTACAACGCAATCCTTGCCAACGCCGGCAAGGACCCGCTGTTGCAATCCAGCTTGCTGCAAGTGGCCGATACCGCCGCGTTGCAGACCCAGTTTAACCAGATGCTGCCCGATTATGCTGGCGGCACCCTCGATCTCATCACGCGCGGCACGCGCCTTGCCGCGCGGCGCATCGACGATGACTCCAGCTGGTTCACGATCAGCAGTGCGGGTGCATGGCTCGAGCCGATCTACTTCAAGGGCAAGAAGAAGACCGGCGATACCGCAGGCTACAGCAACAGCGGCGGCGGTCTTTCGCTCGGCTTCGAGAAGAGCCTCGGCTTCGGTCATGTCGGCGGCTCGTTGACCTATTTCTCCGGCACCTCCACGACCGATGCAACGCAGAAGGTCAAAGTCAGCGATATCGAGCTGGCCGCGTTCTGGCGCCTTGCCAAGGGCCCGTTCTATGCCTTCGCGCGGGTCGGTTATGGCCGGCCGTCGTTCACCTCAAGCCGCGTGTTTTCCGGCACGGTGAACAACCAGTCGTTCAGCTACGGCGCGGCAGGCAAGTGGAAAGGCACGACCCTTTCCGGCACCGGCGGCCTGTCCTATGCCGTCCAGGTGGGCGAGCACTTCAAGCTGAAGCCGCGCGCCGTGATCGAATACTTCCGCCTGAAGGAAAACGCCTACACCGAAACCGGCAACACGCCGCTGATCCTCTCGCTCGCCAAGCGCACCAGCACGGTGGTGAACGGTACGACCACGCTGGTCGCCAGCTGGAGCACCGCTTCCGGCGATTACGAGAACCGGCCGTTCACGATCGAAGTCGAAGGTGGCCGCCGCAGCCGCCTTTCCGGCGAGGTCGGCCAGACGACCGCCACGTTCAATGGCGGCGACACCTTCAGCCTGACAGGCCAGCAGTTGCCTTCAGCATGGACCGGCGAATTGAGCCTGATCCAGGGTGGTCTCGACTACACCTGGAAAGTCAGCGCCGGCGCGGAAAGGATGGAAGGCGGCGGCACGGGCTATTCGGGCCGCGCCTCGCTTGCCATCGCGCTTTAAACATCGGGAGGGCGGCCTGATCGGGCCGCCCTCTCGGTTTCAAGCGAGCGCTGCAACACTCTGCGCCTGAAACCAAGGGGTTATCCGCGCGATCGCCTCTTCAACCTGCGGCGTGGATACGGCAAAGCTGAAGCGCATGAAGCGGTGCCCGCCCTCCGGATCGAAATCGATCCCCGGTGCGGTCGCGACTCCGGTATCTTCCAGCAGCCGCATGCAGAACGCCATGCTGTCATCCGTCAGGTGCCCGATGTCGGCATATACATAGAACGCCCCATCGGGCGGCGCGATGCGCGCAAGGCCCATGGCCGGCAGAGCGGCGAGCAGCAGGTCGCGGTTGCGGGCATACGTCAGCACATGGCCGTCCAGTTCCTCCTGGCAATCGAGCGCCACGAGCCCGGCGTGCTGGCTGAGCGAGGGCGGGGTGAGAAACAGATTGCCCATCCGCGCCCGCGCAGCCTTGACGTCGGCGGGCGGCACCGTCAGCCAGCCGAGCCGCCAGCCGGGCATGCTGAAATACTTCGAGAAACTGTTCACGATCAGCGCATC
>JBJXEK010000094.1:0-17297 GCA_046155055.1 Novosphingobium sp.
GCCCACCCTTTTCTTGACGAAAATGGCGACAAGCTCCGCGAAGAATGCGGCATTTTTGGCGTGCTTGGCGCGCGCGATGCCGCTGCCATTGCTGCGCTCGGGCTGCACGCGCTGCAGCACCGCGGGCAGGAAGCGGTGGGCATCACCAGCTTCGACGGGCAGGAATTCTATTCGCGGCGCGGCATCGGCCATGTTGCGCAGAATTTTTCCAGTGGGCAGGCGATAGCGGAATTGCCCGGCACGATGGCGGCAGGCCATGTGCGCTATTCCACCACCGGCGGATCGGGCCTGCGCAACGTGCAACCGCTGTTCGCCGATTTGGCCACCGGCGGCTTTGCCATCGCGCACAACGGCAACATTTCCAATGCCATGACGCTCAAGCGCGATCTCGTGGCCAAGGGCGCAATTTTCCAGTCGACCTCAGACACCGAAGTCATCATCCACCTCGTCGCTACAAGCCGCTATCCCACGCTGCTCGACCGGTTCGTCGATGCGCTGCGCTTGGTGGAAGGGGCCTATTCGCTGATTTGCCTGACCAACGAGGGCATGATCGCCTGCCGCGATCCGCTAGGCATCCGCCCGCTTGTGATGGGCAAGCTCGGCGATGCGGTGGTCTTTGCCAGCGAAACAGTGGCGCTTGACGTGATCGGCGCCGATCTGGTGCGCGAAGTCGAGCCAGGCGAATTGATTCAGGTGAACCATGACGGCGAGATCCGCTGCCACCGCCCGTTCGGTCAGATCGCCCCTCGCCCGTGCATTTTCGAGCACGTCTATTTCAGCCGCCCGGATTCGATCATGGGCGGCCGGTCGGTTTACGAAGTGCGCAAGGCCATCGGTGCGGAGCTCGCGCTGGAAGCCCCGGTCGATGCCGACCTCATCATTCCCGTGCCGGACAGCGGCGTCCCGGCCGCACTCGGCTATGCCAACCAGTCCGGTATTCCCTTCGAGCTGGGCATCATTCGCTCGCACTATGTTGGCCGCACGTTCATCCAGCCTTCGGACGGCGCGCGCCACGCCGATGTGAAGCGCAAGCACAACGCCAACCGCGCGCTTGTGGCGGGCAAGCGCATCGTGCTGATCGACGATTCGATCGTGCGCGGCACCACCTCCATGAAGATCGTGCAGATGATGCGCGATGCCGGTGCAAGCGAAGTGCATTTCCGCGTCGCCAGCCCGCCGACCGAACATTCATGCTTCTACGGCGTTGACACGCCCGAACGCTCCAAGCTGCTTGCCGCGACGATGGATGTCGAAGCCATGGCCAAGTTCATCCATGCCGACAGCCTCGCGTTTGTCTCTATCGACGGACTTTACCGCGCAGTCGGCGAAACCTCGCGCAACAAGGCCTGCCCGCAATATTGCGATGCCTGCTTCAGCGGCGAGTATCCAACCCGGCTGACCGATCTGGCCGGAAGGGATTCGTCCGGCCAACTCTCCTTCCCCGTCGACAAAGTCGCATGAGCGAGGTTCTTGAGACCCTTGGTGCGAAGCCCTTCGAGGACCAGGTCGCGCTTGTCACCGGCGCAAGCCGCGGGATCGGGGCGGCGACAGCCAAGGCGTTGGCCGCTGCGGGCGCGCACGTGATCCTTACTGCGCGCGCAGGCAAGGACCTCGAGGGCGTCGAGCAGGCGATCTATGAAAGCGGCGGCAAAGCGACTATAGCGCCGGTCGACCTTGCTGAACCTGAGGGCATTGCCCGTCTTGCCGCCGCGATCGGTCGGCGCTGGGACGCGCTCGATATCCTTGTCATCAACGCCGCTGTGCTGCCCACGCTGACCCCGGTGTGGCAGATCGAACAGCGCGACTTGAGCCGCGCGATGACGCTCAATGTGCTGGCCACGCAGGCGCTGATCGCCGGTTTCGACGGAATGCTCAAGAAGAGCGCCAATGCGCGGGTGATCGGCGTAACGAGCAGCGTCGGGGCAAGTCCCCGGGCATATTGGGGTGCCTACGGGGCGACCAAGGCTGCATTCGAGAACCTCCTCGACACCTATGCGCAGGAAGTTCATGCGATTTCGAAGGTCCGCGTCGCGATAATCGATCCCGGCGCAACCCGGACAGCAATGCGCGCCAAGGCCTATCCCGGCGAAGATCCGGCCAGCGTTAAGGCCCCCGAAGTGGTTGCGGAGTATATGGTGCAATTGCTTAGTGAATCATTTGCCAGTCCGTACCGTGCACGGGTTAACCAGCCCCGCGAACCAAAAATCCTAACACCAGGTTAAGTGCCCTTGGCGATAGTATGATGACGCGTTCCGATTGCGGAACCGCCGACTCGATGCAGGACGATCGCCATGAGCCATCACTGGGAACCTTCTTCGAACGAGGGCTATTATCTAGCCACGCAGGAAGACCGCTGCGCCCCGCGCTGCAAGGTCAATATTCCGGCAAGCCTGAGGCCCTCTGGCGCAAAGAGCTTCCACACCGTGGTGCATGATCTCTCGCTTGGCGGGTTCTCGGCAACTTCGCTTAACCGCATGCATGTCGGTACAATCTGCTGGTTGACGTTGCCAGGCCTGGAATCGCTGCAAGCTGAAGTGGTGTGGTGGCAGCAGGGCCAGGTCGGCTGCGCCTTTGCCAACCTGCTAAGCCCGATTATCCACGACAACATCCTGAGCCGCTATCATGGCGACCGGGTCTACCGCCCGGTTTGATGACGTCCGGCTGTCAGGCTCCACGGCCAAGTCGACAACAATTCCTTAAGGAAAACCAAAGAACCTCAAGTTCGCTTGAGTAATGTGACCTGGCTGACGGTGATGCCGCCGCCGGTGAACCCGGCCTCGCAATACATGAGGTAGAACCGCCAAAGTCGCACGAACCTTGCATCGAACCCGGCTGGCAGACGCCCGGCCTCCACCGCTGCATCGAATGCCGCGCGCCAATGCCGCAAGGTCCGCGCGTAGTCGCCCGCAAAATCGACCTGATCGGTCCAGACCAGCCCACGATCGGCAGCAAGGGCGCGGAATTCGCTTTCCTTCAGCAGCATCCCGCCCGGGAAAACATAAGCCTGAATGAAGTCGGCGCTGCGGGCGTAGGCCTCGAAGAGATCGTCACGGATCGCGATGTACTGGATTGCCGCGCGCCCGCCGGGCTTCAGGGCACGCCCGATGCAATCGAGGTACGAGGGCCAATAGGCACGGCCCACCGCCTCGACCATTTCACTGCTGGCCACAGCATCATAGACGCCATCGACGTCGCGATAATCCTGATTTCGGTACTCGAGCCCTGGTATCCCATCGGCTTCGGCGCGCGCACGGCACCATGCGAGTTGCGGATCGGACAGGCTGATCGCGGTGACGCGAACGCCATGCCGTTCGGCCACGCGCCGGGCCAGATAGCCCCATCCGCAGCCGATTTCGAGAACGTGGTCCCCAGGCTGCAAGGCAAGTCGGTCCGCCATTAGATCGACCTTGTTGCGCTGCGCCGCCTCCACCGAGGCGTCCGGGGCGAGGCCCTGCCAGCACGCGGCGGAATAACTCATCGTCGCATCGAGCCATAGCGCGTAGAAATCGTTGCCGAGATCATAGTGGGCCGCAATGTTAAGCGCCGCGCCCTTGCGGCTGTTGCGACGCAGGATATGCAGCAGCCTCGCCGCGATCCGCCAAGGCCCCTTGGCGCGCGCAGTATCGCCCAGCGAGGCGGCATTGCGCACGAACAGAGCAAAGAGCTGTACCGGATCGGGGCTCTCCCAGTCGCGCGCCTCGTGGCCCTGGTAGCAACCCACCGATCCGCGGGTAACAAGCCGCAGCAAGGCGCGCCAATCGTGCACTGTGACCTCGGCCGACGGCCCGTCCCTGCGCCCCCCGAGCATGCGGCTGACCCCGCCCGGCAAATGCGCCAATAACGAGCCCTCGGCAAGACCGGTATCGATCCGGGACAGGGTGCGGTCGATCCGCCCAACGAACAGGCGCGCGAACAGGCGCGTGAGCATACCACCCGAACCGGCCAAGGGCTTGCCGCCCGCAACAAGATGTCCGCCCCGTCCGGGCGCCTGCGCGTTCATGGGCCGGGATATGAAGCGATCAGGCGTAGAGAGCAACCAAGGCTAGGCACTTGTCCCTAGCTCTTGGTTTCGGCGTTCCATTCTGCATAGGCAGCCAACGCGCGGGCACGCGCCTCGGCATGTCCGACAATGCGCGCCGGATACTTGCGCGGGCGCACCTCCGGATCATGAATCGCGCTGTCATCCAAATGCGCCAGTTCGGGCACCCACTGGCGGATATACCCTGCCGCATCGAACTTTGGCGATTGGCCGAGCGGGGCCATGATCCGCACGAACATGTTGGAATCGACGCCCGTTCCCGCGCTCCATTGCCAATTGACCGCGTTCGAGCCGTAGTCGGCATCGACCAGCGTATCCCAGAACCACCGCTCGCCCTCGCGCCAGTCGATCAGCAGGTGCTTGATGAGGAAGCTCGCTGCGATCATGCGGACGCGGTTGTGCATCCACCCGGTTGCCCAGAGTTCGCGCATGCCCGCATCGACGATGGGATAGCCGGTCATGCCCTGCTGCCAGGCCTTGAGACCCGCCGGATCGTTGCGCCACGGAAACGTGGCGAACGCCTCGCGCGCCGGGTTGCCGGCGTAGTCCGGCAGTTGCAGGATCACGTTCTGCGCATAGTCACGCCAGCCAAGCTCGCCAAGAAACGTGCCGACCGAGCCGCCGCGCGCGGCTGTCATTTGCCACGCGGTGGCCGGCGATATCTCGCCGAAGTGCAGGTGCGGCGAAAGCCGCGAGGTACCGGGTACGCTCGGCAGGTTCCGGCGTTCGGCATAGGCTTTGGCCCGGTCGGCAAACGCCTCGAGCCGCACAACCGCCCCCGCTTCGCCGGGCATCCATTCGCCGCGCATGCCACCGGCCCAATCGTGCTCTGTGGGGAGCAGGCCCCAGTCCGCCAGCATGTCCGACACTGGCCACACACGCGGCGCTGCCAGATGTTTCGGCACCGGTTGCGGCGCTGGCGGCGGCATGCGCGTCTCCAGCGCGCGCCAGAACGGGGTGTAAATCTTGTAGGGCTGCCCGCTGCCCGTGGTGATCGATCCCGGCGGTGCAAGGTAATTGCCGTCATGCCGCTGCAGATCGAGGACCGCCCCAACCGCGCGCTCGGCATTGCGCCACCACGGCTCGTAATGCTCGAGGCAATGGACCGTGGTCGCCCCGGTCTCGCGCGCCATATCGGCCAGCACGGCCTCGCAGCGCCCGCGACGCAGGATCAGGCGCAAGCCCTTGGCCCTGAGGTCCGCATCAAGGCTGGCAAGACTGTGGTGCAGCCACCAGCGCGAGGCTGCGCCCATGCGGCGGTGCCGCGGCGTTTCGTCATCGAGCACGTAGACGGGGATTACCGGTCCGGCCGCGGCTGCCGCTGCAAAAGCGGCTTGATCCGCAAGACGCAGATCGCGGCGGAGCCAGACAATCGACGGGATTTGGGAAGGGATTGTCATTCCTGTTGCCATTGCACAGCGGGTCCGTCGCGCCCACTGCCCATAGGGGGATCGGGGCGGCCAATCTAGGCAATGAACGCGCATGATACCAACCATGATGCCACGCTGCCCCAGAATTCTCGGCGCCAACGCCGCTTTCCGATTGCCCGGGCCGATCAAGCCCGCAAAGACTATCCTGAACGGATCGGCCCGCGCCGATTCTGCAACGGCAAGAACAAGGATGAGGAACCCCATGTCCGATACTGCAACGACCACCGCGCCTGCCCACTATGTCCGCCCCGATGTGAAGGGCTTTCTGGATTTTCTGGCGATGGCAGGCGGCCCGACGATGGCGGAAATGGGCGCGGAAGGTGCGCGTGCGAGCTATTTGCAGATGAGCGCGGTCGCAGAATTGCCGCCGCGCGATCTCGCGGTGATCAAGGATATTGCCTGCCCCGGCCCGGGGGGCGAAATTCCGCTGCGTTTCTATGATGCCCGCGAATCCCGCGAGCCCGGCCCTGCCGTGATGTTCTACCACGGCGGCGGCTTCGTGATCGGCGATCTCGACAGCCACCATGCGCTCTGCACCGAAATCGCTGCCGAGCTCGATCTGCCGGTGATCGCGGTGCACTACCGCCTGGCGCCCGAGCACCCCTTTCCCGCGGCGCCGGACGATTGCGAAGCAGCGACGCGCTGGGTGGCGGGCAGCCCCGAAGCGCTTGGGCGGTCGATTACAGGCCTTATCCCGATGGGTGATTCGGCCGGCGGAAACCTGGCCATCGTGGTGACCCAGGCGCTCTCCGAAACGGCGGCTGCGGTGCCCGTGGTGCTGCAAGTGCCGATCTATCCGCTGAGTGACGACAAGGGCGATCACCCCTCTTTCCTTGACTTCGGTGAAGGATTTCTGCTCACCGCCGACACGATGGACTGGTTTTCCAACGCCTACGGGGCCGTGATGGGCCACAAGCGGGCCTATCCGATCTATGGCGACCATGCGTCCACGCCGCCCACGGTGCTGGTCACTGCCAGTCTCGATCCGATCCGTGACAGCGGGCGGGTTTACGGCGCCGAACTGATCAAGGCCGGGGTCGAGACCGTGTTCCTCGAGATGAAGGGCTCGATCCACGGCTTCACCCAGGTGCGCAAGGCGATCCCGAGCGCGCAGACCGATCTACATGCCATCTTTGCCGCGATGCGGCTGCTATTGGAACGAACCCGATGAACGCATCTGAAACAGGGGATTATAC
This sequence comes from Novosphingobium sp., assembly GCA_046155055.1. Classification (GTDB taxonomy): domain Bacteria; phylum Pseudomonadota; class Alphaproteobacteria; order Sphingomonadales; family Sphingomonadaceae; genus Novosphingobium. The sequence goes on from JBJXEK010000094.1 coordinate 6,666, forward strand.
CAACCTGCCCTATCGCCACTGCGTGGGGGTGATGCTGGTCAATGCGCAAGGCCGCGTGTTCGTGGGCAAGCGCATCGACAATGGCTCGGTGGCGAAGCAGGAAGGCGATGCCTGGCAAATGCCGCAAGGCGGGATCGACGAGGGGGAAGACCTTCACCCTGCCGCCTTGCGCGAGCTTTTCGAGGAAACCGGGATCCTCGCCGACCTCGTGACGATCATTGCCGAAAGCCGGGAGGAACATTTCTATGATCTTCCCCCCGAGCTGATCGGCAAGCTCTGGAAGGGGCGCTATCGCGGCCAGCGCCAGCGGTGGCTGCTGCTGCGCTTCAACGGCGAGGACGGGCATGTGAATCTCGAGGCGCACGAGCACCCCGAGTTCAACGAATGGAAATGGGTCGAGCCCGAAGTGCTGCCTGACCTGATCGTGCCGTTCAAAAAGCGGGTTTACCGCCAGGTGATCGAGGAATTCCGCGACCTGATCTGAAGCCCCCGAATTGAAGCCCCTGAGCAGCCTGTGATCTGACTACCGGAATCGTCAGTTCGATTCGACCTCTGGCACGGGCTTCACCGCATCAGCTGAGACCACTTTCGCGGTCGGTCCCTTGGCAATCACGCCGGCAAGCTGCTCAGATTCCGGGCAGGTGCGGCCGCACAGGCCCTCAAGCCGCGCCAGGTTGCCCTTGGCCTTCTCGATCGCACCCTTCTCAGCCATCGCGCCGCCCTCGCCCGACAGCGCGGCGAGATTGTTCGGATCGCGGGCAAGCGCTTCGCGGTAATAGTGGATTGCTTTGCCCTGCAGGCTGGCACTGCGCGCAGCATCCCCAAGCGCCAGATAGGCGTCGGGGCTGCCCGGATCGACCGCCAGAGCGGCTTCGAAGCTGTCAGTCGCTGCGTCCACGTCGCCGTGCGCGAGCGCGCCCCGTCCGGCTTCGAGCAAAGTCCGGGCTCGGGGATCGGTGGGTTCGCCAACACCGGCAGAACCGGCGCTCCCGGTAACAGCAACCAGCATAGACAATGCAAGCGCAGCAGGCATGTAACGCATCAACAACTCCTTAAGCCGGCCTTCCGGCGCGAGCGATCCTCCGGCTTCCATACGTGCAATTTGTATCACAGCCGATGAAGCGTTGCGAAGAAAAAGCCGTCGGTCCCATCCTGCCCAGGGGTGAGCCTGATGCCCGGCCCGTGCGGTGTCCCAGCGCCGACTGCCTGATCCGCCGCGCGCCACCCGGTGGCTTCGGTGAGAAACGCCTGAATCACATCGACCCCTTCAGCGTCGAGCAACGAGCAGACCACATAGGTGAGCCTCCCGCCCGGCCGTACGAGCGCTGCGCCGAGCCTGAGCACCGTGGCCTGCACACGCGCATAACGCGCCAATGCCTGTGGTGTAAGCCGCCAGCGTGCCTCAGGATTCCGCCGCCAGGTCCCGGTGCCCGAACAGGGCGCATCAACCAGAACCGCGTCGGCTGCGCCTTGCCAATCGGCCAGCGCTTCCGCTTCGCGGCCCGGATCGAGCAGGCGTGTCTCAGCCAGTGCCCCGGCGCGCGCGGCGCGCTGCGGCAGACGGGAAAGCCGCGCACGGTCGATATCGCAGGCCAGCAGGCGTCCCCGGTTCTCCATCGCGGCTGCCAGCGCAAGGGTCTTCCCGCCGCCGCCGGCGCACAGATCGACCACAGCTTCGCCCGGCTGGACACCGAGCGCCACACAGGCGAGCTGGCTGCCGGTGTCCTGCACCTCGAACAGACCCTGTTCGAACTCCGGCCAGCTCTCGGCCTGAGTACCGCCCGGCAGGCGCAGGGCATCCGGAGCCTGCGTTGTCTCCGCCGCGATAGGAAGTAGCGCCGCCAGCGCGTCACGCGTCGTCTTGAGCCGGTTGGCGCGCAGATCGAGCGGGGCGCGGCCAAGCATCGCAGCGCCCGCGTCTGCATCGATCCCGGAGCTGGCGAGCTGCCGCGCCAGCCAGGCCGGCGCGGTTCCTGCCGAAGCGACCGGCTCGCTGCCCTGCGCAGCGGCGGGGCCATACGACGAACCATCGAACAATGCCGCCAGCACGGGATCATCCGCGGCAAGGCGCAGCACCGCGGCACGGCCGCTTACCGGGGTTTCTCCGCACATGCGGATTGCCTGCCAGACGAGTTCGCGAATTGCGCGCCGGTCTTTCGAGCCGATGAAGCGGCGGGTTTTGAGCCAATCGGCTGCGATCCGATCGGCCGACGCGCCCTCCCGGCGCACCGCCGCGATTACCGCATCGAGCACCTCGATCGCCGATTGTACCCGCGCGGCGGGAGTCACTGGGCCGCTTTCAGGCTGGGGTCAGCGTGAGGGATAGTTTGGTGCCTCACGCGTGATCGAGACATCGTGGACATGGCTTTCGCGAAGGCCCGCATTGGTAATGCGCACGAACCGGGCGTTGTCGCGCAGATCTTCGAGCGTGCGGCTGCCGGTGTAGCCCATCGCGGCCTTGATGCCGCCGACGAGCTGGTGGACGACGTCCTTGGCCGGGCCCTTGTAGGGCACCTGCCCTTCTATCCCTTCGGGGACCAGCTTCATCGTGTCCTTGATATCCTGCTGGAAGTATCGGTCCGCCGAACCACGCGCCATCGCCCCGACCGAACCCATGCCGCGGTACGACTTGTAGGCACGGCCCTGATACAGGAATGTCTCGCCCGGCGCTTCCTCGGTGCCCGCCAGCATCGAGCCGATCATGATTGTGCTGGCCCCGGCGGCGAGCGCCTTGGCCGCATCACCCGAAGTGCGAAGGCCGCCATCTGCGATGACCGGAACATTGTTCTTGGCGGCCTCGGCGGCGCATTCCAGCACCGCAGTCAGCTGCGGAACGCCAACCCCTGCCACGATGCGCGTGGTGCAGATCGAGCCTGGCCCGATGCCAACCTTGACCCCGTCTGCCCCGGCATCAATCAACGCGCGCGTCGCCTCCGCCGTCGCGACATTGCCGGCGATGACTTGCACGGTGTTCGAAAGCTTCTTCACGGCCTCCACGGCACGCGCAACATCGCGGTTATGGCCATGCGCCGTGTCGATAATGATCACGTCGCACTCGGCATCGACCAATGCTCGCGTGCGCTCCAGACCCTTTTCGCCGACCGTGGTGGCGGCAGCAACCCGCAGGCGCCCGGCGGCGTCCTTGGTAGCGCTGGGATAGTTGACTGCCTTCTCGATGTCTTTGACCGTGATCAGTCCGATACAACGGAACGCATCGTCAACCACGAGCAACTTTTCGATGCGGCGCTGGTGGAGCAGGCGGCGCGCCTCGTCACCCGTCGTGCCGAGCTTCACTGTCGCGAGATTTTCGTGCGTCATGAGCTCATGCACCGGCTGCGCCGGGTTGTCGGCAAAGCGCACGTCGCGGTTGGTGAGAATGCCGACGAGTTTGCCGCTGCGCTCCACCACCGGGATGCCGCTGATGTTGTTGGCGCGCATGATCGTCTGCGCGTCGCCCAGTGTGGCCTCGGGCGTGATCGTGATCGGATTGACCACCATGCCGCTTTCGAAGCGCTTGACCGCGCGCACGGCGGCGGCCTGCTGCTCGACCGTCAGATTGCGGTGCAGCACGCCGATCCCCCCGGCCTGCGCCATGAAGATCGCCATGTCGGCCTCGGTCACCGTATCCATCGCGGCGGACACCACCGGGATATTGAGCGTGATCGAGCCAGTCAGGCGCGTGCGGGTATCAGCCTGCGTCGGGATCATGTCCGATGCGCCGGGGCGCAACAGCACATCATCGAAGGTAAGGCCGAGAGGAATATCCATGAGGGCTGCCACTGCGTGAGGGGAACGATTCGTGGCGGCCCATGTAAACAAGCAGGGCAGGTTCGGCTAGGGCCGACCGGTCATTTTGCCACGACGCCCGGCCAGGCCTTTAAATCAGCGAAAAAGCGGATCAGTTCGGTCTGGATGAGAACGTCGTCGATCATGCCGCCATAGATGACCCGGGAAGCCTCATCGGCGGGGCGGTGATAGATGTTGTCCATGAAGGCTTCGAGCCGTTCGGGATCGGAATAGCTGGTGCTGACCATGACCGAAGGCACATCATGCTGGATCAGTATCCAGCTGTCCTGCCGCTTGACGTAGGCATTGGCACCGTCACCCGCAGCGAGCTTGCGTTTCATCCCCTTGAGCACGCGCGCGATGCCCGGATCAAGCGCGGTCATGCCCCGCCCCACCACGCTGACCGGCAGGCCCGCGGGCACAAGTCCGGTGCTGTCGACATTGAAGGCGGCAACAACTTTGCCCAACGGCAGGGGCGGGTTTTCCGCGAAAGCCAGCGCGCCGAGCAGCCCGAGTTCCTCGCCGGTGGTCGCGATGAAGTAGACGTCGCGGTCGAGCGGGCGGCCTGCAGACAGGAGCCGCGCGACCTCGGTGATCACCGCAAGCCCGGAGGCATTGTCGACTGCGCCATTGCAGATGAGGTCTTCGGCCGGCGGTGCCGCGCATTTCCCGAAATGGTCCCAATGCGCCATCAGCACCACCGCCCCGGCATCGGGGCGCCGGCCATCAAGCTTGCCGATCAGGTTGTGGGTCTTGATCCGGGTCTCGCGATTGGTCGCCTCGAACGAAGCAGCGAGCCCGAGCGGGCGCGAGCTGAAGCCGGGTGCTGCCCCGGCCTGACGCAATGCCGCCAGATCCATGCCGCCGGCCAGGGTCAGCAACTGCTTTGCCACATCCGGCGTCACAAAAACCTCGATATCGCCGCCAAGCCGCTCGCCGGCCAGCGCATAGCCTGCGCGGCGGCGGCGGCCTATCACATCCTCGAGGCTGCGCTCTCCGTCGAGCACGGTGAGGACAGCAGCGGCCCCGCCATCCAGCAGCCGCCCGGCACGGTCGACAGGACGCGCGGGGCTTCCCGGCTTGCCCGTTTCTGGTGGCGGTGCTTCGCTGTCGAAGATGACCGCAACCCGGCCAGAAAGTTCGGTGCGCAAGGCATCCCCGCCGAACGAGCGCCCGACATAGACCAGCGGCGCGTTCTCGATCAGGCTGCGCAGGCCCGACGTAACCACGAAATAGCCGCCATCCGGGACCGCCGCGCGGCGTTTGCCGTGGAAGAACTGCGCACGCGAGGTCTGCGGTTCGCGCTCGACCAGTTCGACCGGCGCGAACCAGGCATTGCCCGGATCGTTGGTGCCCGAATCGAGGCCGATATCGAACCACTGGCGCGCCAGATAGCGCAGGGTCAGCGTCTCGCCATTGGTGCCGGGCTCACGGCCGCCGTACTCGTCGCTTGCCAGCGTGGTGATATGCTGACGCAGTTCCGATTCGATCGCGGCGATCTGCCGCTTGCTCGGGGATGCCGCCACACCGGCGGCAGGCACTGACAGGCCGAGAGCGAGAAGCAGGAGCCATAGCACCGCCGTACGTCCGCGCAGATGCGCCGCAATGGTACTCATGGCCAGGGACTCATCCCGCACGACTCATCTACAACTCCGAACGGTTGGACGCAGAACCTGTGCTGGCAAAAGGCGGGATACTGCGCAAGGCTCCTCTGCAGTCAGGTTTGCTGCATTGCGCGGTGCGACATGCGCTCTTGCGCAGCAGGGGGCGTTGCGGGCAATCCGCGTGACAACAGGAGATGGGACCATGCGGCTCGACGATTTCGACAGTTCGATCAATGTCGAGGACCAGCGCGGTGGCGGTGGATCACGCTTCGGCGGTCCGGGCGGCAAGATCGGCTGCGGCAGTATCGTGATCGCTCTCGTCGGCGCGCTGGTGTTCGGGATCAATCCGCTGCAGACGCTCGGCGCGTTGCAATCCCTGCAAGGCGCTTCCGGTCCCGCTGCGCCGCAGGCCGCACCGGGGGAACCCGGCAGTTTGGCCGGCAGTCTGGCCGCAAGCTGCTCCGTGAACGCCTTCAGCCACGAAAGCTGCAACGCGCTGGCCTCGTTGAACAAGACGTGGGCACCGCTGTTCCAGAAGGCCGGGATCGCATTCACCGCGCCCAAGCTGGTGTTTTATGCGCGCGAGGGTCAGTCCGGCTGCGGCGAGGCGCAGAGCGCGATGGGGCCGTTTTATTGTCCGACCGACCAGGGCATCTACATCGACACCGACTTTTACACCGAAATGGACAAGCAGCTCGGCGCGGGCGGCGATTTTGCACGGGCCTACGTGATGGCGCATGAATACGGCCACCATGTGCAGAACATCGTCGGCACATCGGAGCAGGTGAGCCAGGCCCAGCGCCAGAATCCACCCATGGCCAACCGGCTCTCGGTGAAGCTGGAACTCCAGGCCGATTGCTTCGCCGGAGTATGGGCAGCGCGGAACAAGGACAAGATCGATCCGGGCGATATCGAGGAAGGCCTGCGCGCCGCTCACCAGATCGGCGACGACACGCTGATGGCCTCGGCCGGGCGGACACCGGTGGAGGCCGCCTTTACTCACGGCAGCGCGGCGCAGCGCATGGCCTGGCTGCGCAAGGGGCTCGAAACGGGGAACGAGGACAGCTGCGACACCTTTGCCGGAACGGGGGTCTGACGGAACAGTTCGGCAGGCCGTGCATTATCCTGCTGAAACGAGGACCTGTTATGATCAATCATCGTCTTGCGCTGGCGCTCCTGCTGGGCGCCGCGGCGCCTTCTGCTTTGGGCCAGACCGCAGTCGCGCCGCGCAATGTCACCGCGGAAGAGGTTGTGACCAAACCGCTGTCCGATCTCAACATCAGGAAGACTGAAATACCGCCGATTCTGCTGGCGGCACGAGAACGGCCTTACGACCTTGCGGGCCTGCGCGCCTGCCGCACAATCCAGAGTGAGGTTGGCCAGCTGAACGCCGCGCTGGGCGACGATATCGACGTAGCTGCCGAAAAAACCCGCGACGAAAAGCGCGGGAACACCGTGGGCAGCGTGGCGAAATCGGTCATATCCAGCTTCATCCCGTTCGGCGGTGTGATCCGCGAAGTCACCGGCGCAGCAGCCAACGAACGGCAGTGGCAGGTGGCGCTCTATGCCGGAGCAAGCCGCCGAGCGTTTCTCAAGGGCTATGGGCAGGCGCGGGGTTGCCATTATCCGGCACGCGCTGCAACGGCCCGCGACGTGTCGGCGATGACCAAAATGCGCCAAGACACCAGTGAGGCGCCTGCCAAGGTCGCCGCCAAAACATCGAAAAAGAAGCGCTGATAGGTGCGCGATCTGCAGGCTGCAGATCGCGCGTCCTGCTCAGTAAACCCGCTTCTTCGGCTTGATGTACTCCACGTCGTCCGTCAGCGTGTACTCGTGCACCGGGCGGTAATCGATCTTCACCGCGCCGCCCTTGCCGCCCCAGCCTTCGAACCAGCTGGCGGTGTGCTTCATCCACTCGGCATCGTTCCGCTCGGGGAAATCCTCGTGCGCATGGGCGCCGCGGCTTTCCTTGCGGTTTGAGGCCGAATGCATCGTTACGGCCGCCTGCGAGATCAGGTTGTCGAGCTCAAGCGTTTCGATAAGATCCGAGTTCCAGATCAACGAGCGGTCAGAAACCTTGATGTCGCTCATCCGCTCATAGGTCGCGGCGAGCTTGGTTTTGCCCTCGTCCATCAGTTCGTCGGTGCGGAACACCGCCGCGTGGGCTGACATCGTGCGCTGCATCTCGGTGCGCACCGCAGCGGTCGGAGAGCCACCGTTAGCGTGGCGGAACGTGTCGAGCCGGGTGAGCGAAAGATCGGCGCTGTCCTTGGGCAGGGCCTTGTGCGCGGAGCCGGGCTTGATGATCTCCTTGAGGCGCAGGCCCGTGGCGCGGCCGAAAACGACAAGGTCGATCAGCGAATTCGAGCCAAGACGGTTCGCGCCGTGCACCGAAACGCACGCCGCCTCGCCCACCGCGAACAGGCCGGGGATGATCGTCTCAGGATTGCCATCCGCGCCGATCGTCACGACTTCGCCGTGATAATTGCAGGGAATTCCGCCCATGTTGTAGTGCACGGTCGGCACGACCGGCAGCGGCTGGCGCGTCAGGTCGACACCTGCAAAAATCTTGCCGCTCTCGGTAATGCCCGGCAGGCGTTCGGCCAGCACACCGGCGTCGATGTGATCGAGGTGCAGGTAGATGTGGTCCTTATGCGGACCCACGCCGCGGCCTTCGCGGATTTCCAGCGCCATCGAGCGCGAAACGACGTCGCGGCTGGCAAGATCCTTCGCGGAAGGCGCATAGCGCTCCATGAAGCGTTCGCCTTCGGAGTTTGTCAGATAGCCGCCCTCCCCGCGCGCGCCCTCGGTGATGAGCACGCCCGCGCCGTAAATGCCGGTCGGGTGGAACTGCACGAATTCCATGTCTTGCAGCGGAAGCCCGGCGCGCAGCACCATGCCGCCGCCGTCTCCGGTGCAGGTATGCGCTGAAGTTGCCGTGAAATAGCTGCGGCCATAGCCGCCGGTGGCGAGCACCACGGCGTGACTGCGGAAGCGGTGGATCGAGCCGTCATCGAGGCACATGGCGATCACGCCGCGACATTCCGGCACGCCGTTTGCACCGGTTTCCATGATGAGATCGATCGCGAAGTATTCGATGAAGAAGTCCGCGTCGTACTTCAGACTCTGCTGATAGAGCGCGTGGAGCATGGCATGACCGGTTCGGTCGGCCGCGGCGCAAGTGCGCTGCACCGGCGGGCCCTCGCCCATATTCTGCATGTGGCCGCCGAACGGGCGCTGGTAGATCGTACCTTCAGCGTTGCGGCTGAACGGCACGCCGGCATGCTCCAGTTCGTAGACCGCCGCGGGTGCCTCACGCACCATGTACTCGATCGCGTCCTGATCACCGAGCCAATCGGACCCCTTGACGGTGTCGTACATATGCCAGGTCCAGTGGTCCGGGCTGTTGTTGCCAAGGCTTGCGGCAATGCCGCCCTGCGCGGCCACGGTGTGGCTGCGAGTGGGGAAAACCTTGGTGATGCAGGCTGTGCGCAGGCCGGCCTGGGCGGAGCCCATCGTGGCGCGCAAGCCCGATCCGCCCGCGCCGACGACGACGGTGTCGTAGGTGTGGTCGATGATCTTGTAGGCAGGAATGGAAGCCATGGCTCAAGCGACCCCGAGAGCGATGCGCACGACCGAGACGATGCCGAAAGCAGCGCCCGCCAGCGGCAGGATGTTGATGAGAAGCCAGACAGCGATCTTGCTGCCTTCTTCGTGGATGTAGTCTTCGAGCATGACCTGCACGCCAAGGCGGGCATGCTGGAACGTGTTGATCATAATCAGGATTAGCGCCGTTGCCGGAACGGGCTTGGCGGCCCAAGCATGCACAGTCGCGAAATCATGCGTCGGCATCAGCGCGAGGCTGATCATCAGGAACGGGATCAACACCAGATTTCCGACGGCCGTTAGCCGCGAGGAGAGGAAGTGATGCGTGCCGTGGTGGCTGGAGCCGAGGCCGCGGACACGGCCGATGGAAGTACCGTTACCCATGATAGTCCCTCAATGGATTAGGTGAAACCGGGGATTAGGCGAAACTGGGGATTAGGTGAAACCGGGAATCAGGTTCAATGCAGGAGCACGAAGGCCCAAAACAGGCTGGTAGCAGCGACCGAGAACAGTATGGTCAGCGAAGACCAGCGCGCATTGGTTTCCAGTTCGTAGCCCGCGCCGATGTCGAGCACGAAGTGGCGGATGCCGGTCGCCATGTGCTGGAAGAACGCCCAGGTCAGGCCGACAAGCACAATCTTGCCGAGCAGCGCAGTGACCGTCTGGAAGCCGCCGGCGGGTGCCAGCCATATCCAGTCGAGGAACGTCTGATAGCTGGCTGGGCCACCCGCCAGCGCACCGACCCACCACAGCAGCAAGGCCAAGCCGACGAAGGCGAGTCCGTTGCCGGTTACCCGGTGCAGGATCGAGACCAGCATGGCCGGACCCCAACGCCAGATTTCGAGATGCGGCGAAAGTGGCCGCTTGGTGGACGCCTGCGCCATTTGAACCCCTCAAAAAAAACAAGCTGTACAGGCCATGCGGGTGCCGCAGGACCGAAACACGATTCGTATTAGCCCAAACGCCGGGTCGCGCAACCTCCGCAGAAGGGCAAATTGGTTGCATCTGTTGCCGGGGGCTATTTCGCTGGTACAGCAACCGGAATGGACAGTCTTGCAATACTCGTGACCGGCTCGACCCGCGGGATTGGTGCCGCCCTTGCAGAGGCACTCGCAGCGCGCGGCGCAGCGGTGATCCGCCATGGCCGCACCGCCTCCCCCGGCGTGATCGGTGCCGACCTTGGCGAACCGGCCGCCGCCGAAATGCTTTGGGACGCTGCGCTGGCAGCTTCGGGCGGAACGATCAACGCGCTGGTCAACAATGCCGGTCTCTTCGATACAAATCCGCTTGAGAATTCCGACATCGCCTGGCTCGATGGCTGGGAGGAAACGCTGCGGGTCAATCTAACGTCGGCGGCCCAGCTTTCGCGCCTCGCGGTGCGCCACTGGCAGGCGCGCGGCGTACCGGGCCGCATCGTTCATATCGCAAGCCGCGCAGCCTATCGCGGGGATTCGCCCGCGCACTGGCACTATGCCGCGGCCAAGGGCGGGATGATCGCCATGCACAAGACAATCGCCCGGGCCTATGCCGCCGAAGGTATCCTGAGCTTTGCCGTAACTCCGGGCTTCACCGACACCGGCATGGCAGGCGACTACATCGCGAGCCGGGGCGGCGCGGGCCTGCTCGCCGATATACC
>JBJXEK010000095.1:0-5056 GCA_046155055.1 Novosphingobium sp.
CTGAGCGGGCCGTCATCGTCGAAATTGCCGAACGTCAGCTGCCGCGCCGCACCGCCGTCGGCCGGAATGACGAAGAGGTGGCTATAGCCGGGCCTGCGATAGCCCTCGCCGTCCGCGCGGTATGTGACCTTGTCGATCACTTCGAGCCCGTCCGCCCACTTCGCGCCCTCGGGCCTCGCCGGGGCCTCGCCCAGCGTCAGCGCCTGGCCCGGCACACGCATGACAAAAGCGATGCTGTGTCCGTCGGGTGACCAGCTGATCGCGCCGGGGCTGTCGGGCAGATTGGTGAGGCGGGCATCGGCCTTGCCGTCGAGCCACAGCACATGGAGAGCGCTGCCGCCATCGCCTGACGCGATATAGGCCAGTCGCTTGCCATCGGGCGACCAGCGCGGGGAGACTTGCGCGCCCGCGCCGCCCACCAGCGGTCGCTGACCGCCAGTGGACACGTCGACCAGCCAGATTGAGGGCACCGCGCGGTCGGTCATAACGTCGTTCGCCAGCCGCACATAGGCGATCTGGCTGCCATCCGGGCTGACCTGCGGATCGGTTGCACCCTCGAGCCGGAACAGATCGCTGCCGACAAAGGCCCGCTCCGGCCCGCTCGATGCGGCAACGACCGAGACAGGAACAACAGCGGAAACAGCAGCGCCAAGCATCAGCAGGGCAATCATGGAGCGGCGCATACGATGGTTTCTCCTGAAATCAGGTCGCCCATTTGCCGGGCTTTCGCCCGCCGCGCAACCGCAGGCAGCTGCCGCAACTGCCATCTTCCGCCGCGCCGCCCGGCGCGCTACGCCCAGCGTCGATGAACCAGTCCCGCCTCAACCCGATCTACACCGAGATGCCGACGACGGTGTTCGAGCATATGTCCGGCCTCGCCCGCAGCCTCGGTGCGATCAATCTAGGCCAGGGTTTTCCCGATGCGCCGCCCCCGGCCGTGCTCACCGCCGCCGCGGTGCGCGCGATGGAAACCCGCTCGCAGCAATATCCGCCCAGCGCGGGCGTGCCCGAACTGCGCGATGCGGTCGCCGCGTTCTATGGCCGCACGCAGGGCCTCGCGCTCACCCGCGAACACGTGGTCGTCACCTCCGGCGCGACCGAAGCGATTGCCGCCACGATCCTTGGCGTTGTCAGCACGGGCGACGAGGTGCTGCTGTTCGCCCCGGCCTACGATGCCTATGCCCCGCTGGTGCGCCGCGCGGGCGGCGTGCCGGTCTTCGTGCCGCTCGCCCCGCCCGGCTGGCACTATAACGAAGCCGTGATCCGCGCCGCCGTCACGCCGCGCACCCGCGCGATGATCGTCAATGATCCGCTCAACCCCACCGGCTCGGTCGCCGGTGCGGAGGAACTGGCCCTCCTCGCCAGCATCGCGGTTGAACACGACCTCGTCGCGATCTGCGACGAAGTGTGGGAGACGGTGCGCTTCGACGGTAGGCCCCACCGTTCGCTGCTCGCCGAACCGGGGATGGCCGCGCGGACCATCAAAATCGGCTCGGCTGGCAAGATCTTCGGCGCGACAGGCTGGAAAGTCGGCTGGATCATCGCAGAGGCCGCGCTCGCTGGCGTGCTCGCCAAGGCGCACCAGTTCCTCACCTTCACCACGCCGCCGATGTTGCAATGGGCGGTGGCGGAGGGGCTGGCGGACGATGCCCTGATTGCGGGCCTGCAAGCCGACTGGGCCGCCTCGCGCGCCGTGCTGATCGAAGGCCTCACCCGCGCAGGCTTCGCGGTGCTCCCCAGTGCCGCCACATGGTTTGCCTGCATCGACCTAGCCGCCAGCGGCATCGCGCTGGACGACACCGCCTTCAGCGAGCGCGCCGTGCGCGAAGCGGGCGTGGCCTCTATCCCGCTATCCGCGCTGTGGGAAGGGGATAGCGGACCCACGACCATCGTGCGCCTGTGCCACTGCAAACCACCCGCGATGCTGGAGGAGGCGGTCGCGCGCCTCAGCGGATGGCGCGCAGGCCTCTCCGGCTAACCCGCAGCCCGTTCTCGAAAGCGGATCGCCAGATAGATCGGCACCACCAGCGCTCCCAGTCCGGCAAAGCCCCAGAACGACGTCACCGGATCCTCATAGACGAAGGCCACCAGCAGCGCCGCGTTCACGATCATCGCAAACAGCGCGGGCAGTGGAAACAGCGGCATGCGCCACGGCCGCTCCAGCCCCGGCTCGCGCAGCCGCATGCGGATCACCGCCAGGTTGATCAGCACGCTCACTGCCGCGATCAGCGATGTGCTGAGCAGCAGCAGAATGTCGTAGACGCCGATGCTCGCGAGCAGCGCGGAGACAATCACTGTCACCCCAAGCGCAGTCCATGGAGTTCCGTTCTCGGTCACGCGCGCCAGACCCAGCACGCCCCCGGCATCGCGCCCGATGGCATAGAGCACGCGCGGAAAGATCATCAACATCGTGTTGATGACCGTCGCCAGCGAGATCAGCGAGATCACCGTGATCACCGTATCGGCCAGCGGCCCGAACACTTCCGCCGCTGCATCGGCCAGCGCTAGGTTGGATTTCGCGAGCGCAGGAACTGACAGCACGTTGAGGCAGGCAAACACCACCAGCGTGTAGATCACGGTGATCAAGGCGATGCCAGAAAACGTCGCCCGCGCGACGGATTGGCCAGGGTCGGCCACCTCCTCGTTGAAGTAGACCGCCGCATTCCAGCCGCTGTATGTGCCATAAATCGCGCGGATCGCCACGATCACTGCAAGAATGCTCAATGTGGGGGAGATCACGTTGTCGCTCGCCACCGGTGCAGCACGCGGCGAAAACAGCAGCGCCGCGACCAGCCCCATGAAGACCACTGATTTCACCGCGCTGCCGATTTCCTGCGATGTGCCGGCAGCCCGCGTACCAAACCACTGGATCGAAGCCATCAGCACCGGCATCGCCGCAGCGATCACGCCCAGCGGAACCGTCGTCAGCAGCCCCAGCCGGTGCAGATATTCGGCGAAGACTACTGCCAAGTAGGCAATCGATGCCACATTGCCGAGCCAGTCCGTCACCCCTACCGCCAGTCCCGTCACCGGCCCGAAGGCGCGCCGCGCAAAGGCATAGGGCCCGCCCACGAGCGGGATCGAGGCCGCCAGTTCCACGGTCGACATCGCATCGACCAGCGCGATCACCCCGCCTGCGATCCACAGCATCAGCATCACGTTGGCATAGGGCACGCCCTGCGCCACCAGCCCCGGTGTGCGCAGAATGCCCTGCCCGATTGTCCCGCCGACCACGACGGCTATGCCAAACGCCAGCCCCAGCACACGCCGGAGTGAATTGGAGCTGGTGGTCTGCAAGATGGTTCCCCGTGGCTGCTGCCCGCAGGCGGGATCATGCATGCTGAACCCGCCTGCGCAAACAAAAAGGCCCGCCGCGCGACAGTATCGCACGGCGGGCCCGCTTTCCTCCCCAGGAAAGTATCGTTTGGTTTAGCGGGAAGCCCTAGCGGCCCATCGCGCTCCCAAGCCGGTGGTAAAGGTGCGAGAACTTGACCGATTCCGGCTGGTCCTCGATCGCCTTGAGATAGTGCAGCACCGCCTCGCGGATCAGCTTGAAGTCTTCAGTCGAAAGGACCGCACGGGCCCGGGTCGGTTCAGCCATTGTCCTGCTCCTTCAATCGGTTTCTATGCTGCGAACTGGTTCCCCGCTGCCGTCAGGCAGCAAACTGGTTCATCGTGTTGTGCGAGCCGCCTGCCTTCAAAGCCGCCTCACCGGCGAAGTATTCCTTGTGGTCGTCGCCAAGGTCGGAACCCGCCATGTTCTGGTGCTTCACGCAGGCGATGCCCTGGCGGATCTCGGCGCGCTGGACGTTCTTGACGTAGCCCAGCATACCCGCTTCGCCGAAGTATTCGCGCGCCAGATTGTCGGTGCTCAGCGCCGCAGTGTGATAAGTCGGCAGCGTGATGAGGTGGTGGAAGATGCCAGCCTCACGCGCCGAATCGCGCTGGAAAGTGCGGATGCGCTCGTCGGCCTCGTCCGCCAGCGCGGTGCCGTCATAGTCCACGCTCATCAGCTTGGCGCGGTCATAGGCACTCATGTCCTGGCCTTCGGCGGCCCATGCATCGAACACCTGCTGGCGGAAGTTCAGAGTCCAGTTGAAGCTGGGCGAGTTGTTGTAAACGAGCTTGGCGTTCGGGATCACCTCGCGGATGCGGCGAACCATGCCGCCGATCTGGCCGATGTGGGGCTTCTCGGTCTCAATCCACAGCAAGTCCGCGCCGTTCTGCAGGCTGTTGATCCCGTCGAGCACGCAGCGGTCCTCACCCGTGCCGGGGCGGAATTGGAACAGGTTCGAAGGCAGGCGCTTGGGGCGCATCAGCTTGCCGTCGCGGCTGATAAGCACATCGCCATGGCCGAGCGTGGCCGGATCGACTTCCTCGCAATCGAGGTAGCTGTTGTACTGGTCGGCAATATCGCCTGGCGCTTTAACAAATGCGATCTGCTTGGTGAGGCCCGCACCAAGGCTGTCGGTCCGTGCCACGATCACGCCGTCATCGACACCGAGTTCGAGGAAGGCATATCGCACAGCGCGTATCTTCGCGAGGAAGTCCTCGTGCGGCACGGTAACCTTGCCGTCCTGATGGCCGCACTGTTTCTCGTCGGACACCTGGTTTTCGATCTGCAGCGCGCAGGCACCGGCCTCGATCATCTTCTTGGCGAGGAGATAGGTCGCCTCGGCATTGCCGAAGCCGGCATCGATATCGGCGATGATCGGCACGACATGGGTCTGGTGGCCCTCGATCGCCGACAGGATCTGCTTGGCCTTGATCTGGTCGCCACTGGCGCGCGCCGCGTCGAGATCGCGGAACATCATGCCCAGTTCACGCGCATCGGCCTGGCGCAGGAAGGTGTAAAGCTCCTCGATCAGCGCCGGAACGCTGGTCTTTTCGTGCATCGACTGGTCGGGCAGCGGACCGAAATCGCTGCGCAGCGCGGCGATCATCCAGCCCGAGAGGTAGAGGTAGCGGCGCTCGGTCGAACCGAAATGCTTCTTGATGCTGATCAGCTTCTGCTGGCCGATGAAGCCGTGCCAGCAGCCGAGCGACTGGGTGTAAT
>JBJXEK010000096.1:0-7597 GCA_046155055.1 Novosphingobium sp.
CGATCCCAGCGCCGCCATACGGCAGCGTCCGCGCTGGTCGGGCAGGCCTGCCGCGTCGATCCGGCGCTGGCGCGGGATCATCTGCGGCACGTGGGCATAGCCGAACAGCGCGATGCGATTGGGCGCCATCAGGGCGGTTTCGGCCAAAGTCTCGGCCAGCACCGCGTCGCTCTGGTGCGGAAGGCCATACATGAGATCGAAATTGATCGAGCCGACCCCCGCGCCGCGCAGCCCGTCAACCGTCCGCTGGATCATCTCGAGCGGCTGCACCCGGCCGATAGCGGCCTGCACCCGGGGATCGAGCGTCTGCACGCCAAGGCTCACGCGCGTCACTCCGATTCCGCGGATGGCGGTCAGCCAGTCGCGCGTAAGGCCGCGCGGGTCGATCTCGATCGAAAGCGCCGGACGCACGAAGCGGAACGCCAGCACAAGCGCATCGATCAGCCGCACGAACTCGGTCGGCGCGATGGCATTGGGGCTGCCGCCACCAAAGGCGATGTGCTCGATCCGCACCGAAGGATCGAGCACATCGGCGATGAGCGTGATCTCGCGGTGCAGCGCCTCGAGATAGGCGGTCAGCCGGCTGCGCTTGTTCGCCGCGCCGGTGTTGCAGCCGCAATACCAGCAGATTTCCTCGCAGTAGGGGATGTGCAGATAGATCGAGACCGGGCCGGTCAGCGCCGCGAGCGCCGCGCGCTGACGCGCCTCGAAACTCTCCTCGACGAATTCTGCAGCGGTCGGGTAGCTGGTGTAGCGCGGCACCGGGCGCGCAAGGAGCTGCGGATAATAGGTCCAATCACCAAATTGCTCGGTTTCCATCGGCCTACTCCTTTTTCTCACCGCCATCCTCTGAGCAGCAGGTATCGGCCCCGCCGCGCCTGCGCATTGCGCTATGGCAAATCTTGCAACACGGCTTGTCTGAATCGTGTTTTTTTATGGGCAACGGAATGGCCGCGCCGCCGCCGCAGAGCGCAACCATCATGGGGCTCGCCGCCTGTGCTGGAATAGCCAGCTGCAGCACCGCGCTCGCGGCCAGCAACGCCCAGATCCGCCTCACAGCGGCACATCCTCGTCGATCAGGATGCGCGCCGCCGCGCCGTCGAGATCGTTGAACTGCCCCCCGCGCAGCGCCCAGAAAAACGCGGCGAGGCCCGCAAGGCCCATGCACAGCGCGATGGGGATGAGGATGAGAATTGATGTCATTGGGCCGCTCGCGCCAGCCTCAGCGAATTGCCCACCACGATCAGCGAGGAGGTCGCCATGGCAATGGCCGCGAACAACGGGGTCACCATGCCCGCCATCGCCAGCGGCACCGCGCACGCGTTATAGAGGATCGCAGCGGCGAAATTCTCGCGGACCACGCGCATGGTCCGGCGCGCAGCGCGCACCGCACGCGGCAGTGCAAGCAGCGAATCCCCGGTGAACACGAAGTCCGCCGCCTGCCGCCCGACATCGCTCGCGCTGCCCGGCGCGATCGAGGCATCGGCAGCGGCCAGCGCGGGGCCGTCGTTGATCCCGTCGCCCACCATCAGCACCTTGCGCCCTGCTGCCTGCAGCCGCGTTATCGCCGCCTGCTTGTCGGCGGGCAGCGCGGCGGATTGCCCGGTAAGGCCGGTCTCGCGCGCAATCACGGCAACCGATGCGGCGCTGTCGCCCGAAAGGATCGAAGCCGCGATGCCCATCGCGCCCATCTGCTCCAGCGCGGCCTTGGCATCGGGCCGCAAGCGGTCGGCAAAGCCGATCACCCGCACCGGGCCCGCGCCGATCGCGAGCGCTGCTGCCGTCCCGCCACCAAACCCTTTGGCGATGCCCGGCCGCCCGAGCGAAACCGCCAGCCCGTGCCAATGCGCCGAAACCCCGCGCCCCGCTGTCTCACAGACATCCTCGACTGTTTCAGCCCGCACACCGCGCGCAGCGAGCGCAAGCGCCAGGGCCTGCGACAGCGGATGGCGGCTGTGGCTCGCAAGCGCGAGCGCGACCGCCGCCTCTTCCGGCAAAAGCGCATCGAGCGCGGCGGCATCGGGCACGGGCCGCCCCATCGTCAGCGAGCCGGTCTTGTCGAGGAGCACGCGGTCGACGCGTGCCAGCCGCTCCATCGCCGCGCCGTCCTTCACCATGATCCCCTGCCGCAGCATCGCGCCTGCCGCGACGACTTGCGCCACCGGCACGGCAAGGCCCAGCGCGCAGGGGCAGGTTATGATGAGCACCGCGATCCCCACCACCAACGCCTGATGAAAGCCCGCGCCCGCGATCAACCACCCGGCAAAGCTCAGCGCCGCCAAAGTATGCACTGCCGGAGCATAGAAGCGCGAGGCGCGGTCCGCGATGCGCACATAGGCCGAGCGCACCTGCCCGGCCGCTTCCATCGCCTGCGCAATTTCGGCGAGCGCAGTGCCAGCTCCTGCCGCCGTCACGGTTACATCGACCGGACCGTCCAGATTGAGCATCCCCGCGAGCACCGGCTGGCCGGGCCCCGCGGGGACCGGCGCGGTCTCGCCTGTAAGCATCGACTGGTCGAACCGGCCCGTGCCGCTGGTGACCTTGCCATCGGCGGCCAGCCGCTCGCCTGCCGCCACCCGCATCATCATGCCCGGCGCCAGCGTGGCAGCGGCAGCCCAGCGCAGCGTGCCGCTGCTCTCAACCACCATCGCACCGCTCGCCGCTTGCCGCAGCAGCGCCGCGACCCCGGCCCGCGCGCGGTCGCGCATCATCGCATCGAGCACGCGCCCTGCGAGCAGGAACAGCAGCAGCATCAAGGTGCCGTCGAACCAGGCCTCCTTGCCGCCGGTCAGCGTCTCGTAAAACGAAAGCCCCGTCGCCAGCGTCACACCGATCGAGATCGGCACGTCCATATTGGTGCGCCCGCGCCGCAGCGCGCCGAGCGCCGAGCGGAAGAACGGCTGACCCGCGTAAAGGATCGCCGGAACGCCAATCAGCGCCGAAAGCCAGTGGAACAGGGTCCGCGTGCTGCCATCCGCGCCCGACCACACGCTGACCGAGAGCAGCATGACATTCATGCAGGCAAAGCCCGCCACCGCCAGCGGCGCGAGCAGCGGGCGCACCGCCGAGGCCGGTTCCTCGCTCGCCTCGCGCGGTTGCGCGGCAAAGCCCGCGCCCGCCAGTGCCGCCAAGAATTCGGGGATCTCCGCGCCCTCGTCGTGCACCACCTCGATGCTGCGCGCAGTCAGGTTCGCACGCGCCGAAACCACGCCTGGCACTGCCGTCAGCGCGCGCTCGACTTTGCCCATGCAGCCCGCGCAGTGCATCGCCGGCACCGCCAGCACGCTGCGGCTTGTCACGGCTGTCAATTTCGGCGCAGCTATCACAGCGCATACCGTTCGGCGTGCCAGACATGTCCGCGGGCGTGCACCTCAAGCACCACATGCCAGCGCCCCGGAGCCAGTGGCGCTTCGTAGACACCGGGCTCGACCTCGCGCAGCAGGAGGCGCACCGGCGCAGGCGCGCCAAGCGGATGGTCCGCCAGCGCGGTCACTCTGGCACCATCCAGCGCCTTGCCGCCGGCATCGGCCAGAGTGAAGCGCATCTTGCCATCGGCCCCGCGCGCCTCGCCGAGCTGCCAGCCCAGCGCCTTGTCCGCCCTGGCCGCGCCCAGCCAGCCGTTGAATTCCTGGCTCGCGACATAGGAGTTCTCGACCACCACGCCGCTGAAGGTTGAGACCGCAAGATCGGCCAGCAGCACATTGACCGCGATGACGGTCCCGAAGAAACCGGCCATCAAGAGCGCCATGTGCTTGCCGGTGAAGGGTTTTGGCGCGGTTGCAAGGCGTATCATCGCTCGCTCTCCTCATGCTCTGTCTCAGGGGCGATGAACTGCGTCTCGCGCCGCACCGTGCCGCCTTCGCGGTCGGTCGCACGGGCAACGAGCGTGAAGTCCTGGCGTCGCGCCTTGTCTCCGGGCACCACGGCATAGAGCCTGAGGCGCTGGGTGCTGTCGGCAGGCACGGTGACCGTGATCGCAGGCCGGGCATCGGTCGGCGCCATCTCGTCCGAATAGAGTGCAGCGCCGCCAAGGCCCTCTGCCGCAATCCGCAAGGTGCGGGGGCGGTCCTGCATGTTGCGCAAGTTCACCGTGAAGGCATTGCGCACCGCGCCGCCCGAAAGCTGCACGAACTCGGGATTGCGCTCGCGCGCCACCGAAAGCGTCAACCGCTCGCGCGCGCCGAGCATAAACAGCAGCGCCGCGCCGATTCCGCCCCAGATCGCGAAATAGGCAATCGTGCGCGTCCGAAACAGTACCTTTAGCGCGCTGCGCCCCGGCTGGCCCTTCATCTCCAGATCGGCATCGACCAGCGTGCAATAGTCGATCAGCCCGCGCGGCCTTCCGACCGAGGCCATTGCTGTGTCGCAGGCATCGATGCACAGTGCGCAAGTGATGCAGCCGATCTGCGCGCCCTCGCGGATGTCGATCCCGGTGGGACACACCGCCACGCATTGCTTGCAATCGATGCAGTCACCCAGCGGCGTTCCCGCGCCTTTCGCTTCCTTCAAGGACCCGCGCGGTTCGCCCCGCCAGTGCTTGTAGGTCACCGTCAGCGAGTTTTCGTCGAGCATCGCGGACTGGATGCGCGGCCACGGGCACATGTAGATGCACACCTGTTCGCGCATGAACCCGCCGAGCCAGAAGGTCGTGAAGGTCAGGATCCCCGTCGCGCCATAGGTCAGCGGATCGGCCGTACCGGTCCAGAATTCGCGCTGCAGGGTCGGCGCATCGGCGAAATAGAAGATCCACGCGCCGCCGGTGACGAACGCCACCAGCAGATAGACCGTCCACTTTCCCAGCCGCCGTGCGGTTTTGGCGTGGCCCCAAGGGGCCTTCTGCAGGCGCAGCTGGGCGTTGCGGTCGCCGTCGATCAGCCGGTCGATGTGCTGATAGAGGTCGGTCCACACCGTCTGCGGGCAGGCATAGCCGCACCACGCACGCCCCACCGCGCTCGTCACCAGAAACAGGCCGATGCCCGCCATGATGAGCATACCCGCCACGAAGTAGAACTCCTGCGGCCATATCTCGATAGCGAACATGTAGAAGCGGCGGTGCTCCAGATCGATCAGCACCGCCTGATGCGGCGCGAACGGCCCCCGGTCCCAGCGCAGCCACGGTGTGCCCCAGTAAACCGCGAGGCACACCGCCATGACCAGCCACTTGAACCGGCGGAACGGCCCGTCGGTCTTCTTCGGGAACACGGCGGTGCGCTTGGCGTAAAGCGGCGCAGGCTTGATCTGGTCCAAAGCGTTCATGGCATCATTGCGCCGCGGCTGGAACCGCTGGTGCAGCCTCGCCGCCGCCGAGCGAATGGACATAGACCGCGAGCATCTTGATCGTCACCGGATCGAGCCGCCCGCCCCAGGCCGGCATCACGCCGGCATGTGCATTGACCACCGTGTTCGTCAGCGAGGCACCGTCGCCGCCATAGAGCCAGATGCGGTCGGTGAGGCGCGGCGCACCGACAGTGCGATTGCCCTCGCCGCCCGTCCCGTGGCAGACGGCGCAGTTGTTCGCGAACAGCACCGCCCCGCGCGCCGATGCCGCGCCCGCCGGGTCCTGCTTGCTGATCGCCCGCACATAGCTCACCACGTCCTGCACTTGCGGCGCGGTCAGAATAGCATCGCGCCCGAACGAGGGCATCTGGCTCACGCGCGTGTTGTCGTTGCCCGGCTGGCGGATGCCATTGATCAGCGTCTGCTGAATGGTCGCCAGGTCGCCGCCCCACAGCCAGTCATCATCGTTGAGGTTGGGATAGCCCTTCCCCCCCGCCGCGCCCGAACCGTGGCACTGCACGCAGTTCACCTTGAACGCTGCATGCCCACCCTCGATCGCCGCCCGCTGCAGCGCGGGGTTGCTCGCCAGCGTCTCGATTGGCGCAGCGGCGATGGCGGCGCGCAGTGCCTGATGCCGGTCATGCTCCTCGGCAACCTCCTGCGCCAAGGCGCCTCGGCTGGTCCAGCCAAGCAGGCCCGGCGTTGCCGAATGCAGCATCGGGATCGCAGGATAGAGCACCACATAGCCCAGCGCATAGAGAATGGAGGCGTAGAACGTCCACAGCCACCAGCGCGGCAGCGGAGTATCGAGTTCCTCGATCCCGTCCCACTCATGGCCGACCATGGCCGTGCCCGTCGCCTGATCGATCACCTTGCGCCCGCCGTTGGCGACCACATTATTACCAATTGGCTTGTCATTGCTCATCGGTTTCATCCTCGAAGATCGAGAGGGCCGCATCCCGGCTGATCGCGTCCGCACCGGGCCGGAACGGCCAGAGACACAGCGCCACGAACACCAGCGCCATCACCAGCAGGCCCCAACTGTCTGCCAGATGGCGCAGCAGGTCGTAGGTGGAGTGGGTGGAGAGCTGGAACAGGCTCAGGTTCACCGGCCCTTCTCCTTGGCAAGGTGCTCCTGCGCCGCCGGCGCGTTCACGTCGACCATAGTGCCCAGCACCTGCAGATAGGCGATCAGCGCGTCCATTTCGGTGAGCCGCTTGGGATCGCCGTCAAAATCGCGCACCACCGCGCCGGGATAGTGCTTGAGGAACGCCGCATGATCGGCATCGGGATCGGCCTGCGCCTTCAGGTCCTCGTTCGCGCCCGTGATCTCGCTCTTGCTATAGGGCACGCCGACCCGCTCAAGCGTCTGCAGCGCGGCGCTCATATCGCCCTGGTCGAGATCCTGCTCTTTCAGGAAGCCATACGTGGGCATGATCGATTCCGGCACGACCGACCTCGGATCGCTCAGATGCTGGACGTGCCATTCATCCGAATACTTGGCCCCCACCCGCGCCAGATCGGGGCCAGTGCGCTTCGATCCCCATTGGAACGGATGGTCGTACATCGATTCCGCCGCGAGGCTGTAGTGGCCATAGCGCTCGACCTCGTCGCGGAACGGACGGATCATCTGGCTATGGCAGACGTAGCAGCCCTCGCGCACATAGATGTCGCGCCCGGCCTGTTCGAGCGGGGTGTAGGGACGCATCCCCTCCACCTTCTCGATTGTGTTGTCGATCCAGAACAGCGGCGCGATCTCGACGATCCCGCCCACCGTCACCGCCGCGAACGCCAGCACCGCGAGCAGGGTGACATTGCGTTCGAGTTTGCGGTGCCGCTCCATGAAAGTTGCCATGTCGGGTTCTCCTTTCAGGCCGGGTCAGATGTAGGTCGCGGGGGTCGCAGGGGTCAGTGCAGTCAGCGGCACGTCGCGCGCCGGATCGAAGGCCGCCGCATGGAGCGGACTTTCCTGCCGCAAGTGCCCCAGGATCGTGCGCCAGATGTTGGTGGTCATCACTACTGCGCCCGAAAGGTAGAGCAGCCCGCCCAGCACCCGCAGCGCATACATCGGATGAAGCGCGGCGACCGTGTCGGCGAACGAGTTCACGAGATACCCGTCAGCCCCATATTCCCGCCACATCAGCCCCTGCGTGAGGCCGGCTACCCACATCGACGCGGTGTAGAAAACGATCCCCAGGGTCGCGAGCCAGAAGTGCCAGTTGACCATGCGCAGGCTGTAAAGGCGCGTCCGGCCCCACAGGCGCGGTGTCATGTAATAGAGGCAGCTGAAGGTGATCATGCCGTTCCATCCCAGCGCGCC
>JBJXEK010000097.1:0-10495 GCA_046155055.1 Novosphingobium sp.
GGACTTGAGACGGGCCGGCAGACACCCGTCTGCCGGCCCTTCTTGCATACGGCGTCGAGACCGCCGGGAGCAGGCCTAGGAATCCTCCGCTAGGGCGCGAAACAGCGTTTCGGTCTCGGCATCGGCGGGAAATAGTGTCTCGATCCGCAGTTCGTCAGTCGTCACATCCTGCGCCGTGCCGAAGGTGGCGACGACCGCAAACAGGGATATCCGCTGATCGCCCATCGCAATCGTGAACGGCACGACCGGCAGCAGCGCCGTTTCCGAAGCTGACCAGAGCACCTCCGGGTCCTGGAACGGCGCCAGCCCATCGAGCACCGCCTGCATCTCCGCGCCGCCGAGATCCTGCGCCTCGCGCTCCGCGCGTTGCCAGAGCAGCGGGCCCACTGCCGACCAGTTGGTTACGAACGGACGTATCCCCTGCGGATGGAAGAACAGGCGCATCAGATTGCGCGTCCCTCCGCCCACGCGCTCCCAGATATCGGTACCCAGCAGCGTGCTCAGAACATCGAACGGCCGGTTCGAGAGGAGGACATTCCACGCCCGGTCGAGTGCAATCGCGGGATAGGGCTCGTGCGCCTTCAGCATCATGCGCACTGCACCCATCACTTGCGCCATCTGCGGATCATCAAGGTCTCGCGACTTGAACAGGGGGGCATAGCCCGCCGCGGTCAGCCAATGGTTGCGTGTCCGCAGCGGCACTTCCAGCGCCTCGCTCAACTGGAGGATCATGCTCCGGCTGGGATTGGCACGAGCGGATTCGAGAAAGCTGATGTGGCGCTGCGAAACCCCGGAGGTCAGCGCGAGATCGAGCTGCGACAAGCGGCGCTTGTGGCGCCATTCGCGCAAGAGTCGCGGAAAACCTTCGCCAATGTCCATGCCATCAGTTTCGCAGCCCGCCGCGCCTGCATCAATAACCTTCGAGGTAATTGATGCAGGCCCGCAGTTCCGCGCGGCGTTCACTCAGGCTTCAACGCCTGTGCCGGGCGGGGGCGCGGGCGCGGCGGATCGGCCTGACGTCCGGTGGCGCGGCTCAGGAAATCGTCGCCCGCAGCCGGGGGGCCGGCGGCGCCAGGTCCCTCGGGCACCGGAACCCCCTGCTCGCCGGCCCCGCCCAGCGCGCCATCGCCCGGCTGTAGGCGCGGCTGCGCGCCCGGCTCGACAATGTTGCCATCGGGATCGGCATAGAAGTAACCGTCGGGATTGGCCTGCATCGCCTCGTCATCGGGTTCGAGCTGCCACTGCGGCAGCTTGAGATCGGTGTCGAACTTCTCGGGCGGACGCTTGGCGGTGACGACCTTCATATAGGCCGCAAAGGCACGCGCCGGCGCAGTGCCGCCCTGCAGACCCGGCACCGGATGTGCGTCGTCACGCCCCATCCACACGCCGGTGGTGATCCCGCTGGAAAAGCCCAGGAACCATCCGTCCTTGTTCGAGCTGGTCGTGCCGGTCTTGCCCGCCACTGGCCGGCCGATCTGCGCCGCGCGGCCCGTGCCGATGCTCACTGCCGTCTGGAGCAGATCGGTGATCCCTGCCGCGACATAGTTCGGCACGAGCTGTTGCACCGGATCGGGCCGGTGGCTGTAGAGCACTTCTCCCTCGGTCGAGGTGATCTTGCGAATGCCATAAGGCGAAACCGCATTGCCCTTGGCCGAGACCGCAGCAAAGGCCCGCACCATGTCGATCACCCGCACATCCGACGAGCCGAGCACCATTGAGGGCAGCGTGTTGATCGGGGTGGTGATGCCGAAGCGCCGCGCCATGTTCGCCACCGCTCCGAAGCCGACCTCGTTGCCGAGCTGCGCCGCCACAGTGTTTTTCGAGTAGGCAAAGGCGCTGCGCACGTCGATCTGGCCCGCATACGTCCCGCCCGAATTGCGCGGGCTCCAGCCATCGATGGTCACCGGCTCGTCGACCACTTTTGCGTCGGGGGTATAGCCGGCCTCGAGCGCTGCGAGATAGACGAACAGCTTCCAGGCCGAGCCGGGCTGGCGCACCGCGTTCACCGCGCGGTTGTAGTTCGAGGTGACGTAGTCGGTGCCGCCGATCATCGCCAGCACCGCGCCGTCGCGGTCGAGACTGACAAGCGCGCCTTGTGTGCCCTCGGGGACATTGGCCTGAATTGCATCGGTCGCGGCATGCTGGGCCGCTGGATCCAGCGTAGTCCACACCTCGATCGGCTGGTCGTTCTCGGGAAGCAGCAAATCAAGCTGCGGCAAAACCCAATCGGTGAAGTACCGCGCCGAATTCTGGCCCTGCTCGGCCGCAAGCCTGACAGTCTTGAAATCAACCCCGGCGGCCTCGGCCGGCGTGATCTTGCCCGCCTCCTGCATGGTCTGGATCACCACTTGCGCACGCCCCACGGCAGCCTTGGCATCCGCTGTCGGCGAATAGTGCGAGGGCGCCTTGACCAAGCCGGCGATAATGGCCGCCTCGGCAAGGCTCAGCTGCTCGCCCGAATGGCCGAAGAACTTGCGCGCGGCCGAATCGACGCCGTAAGCGCCGCCGCCGAAATAGACCTTGTTAAGATAGAGCTCGAGCACCTGATCCTTGGTGAACTTCTGCTCGATCGCCATCGCCAGCAAGGCTTCGCGGATCTTGCGGTCGAACGTGCGGCTGTTGTTGAGGAAGATGTTGCGTGCCAGCTGCTGCGTGATCGTCGAGCCGCCCTGGCGCCAATGCCCGCTCTGCACGCGCACCACGAGCGAGCGCACAATGCCGATCGGATCAACCCCCCAATGATCGCGGAAGCGCCGGTCCTCGACCGAAATCATCGCATCCTTGAGCACGTTCGGAATGCGGTCAGAAGGCACCCAGCGCCCGTAGCTCGGGCCGAGGGTGACAATCTCCGAACCGTCGCTGGCGCGCACCACGACCGTCTGGCCGGTCTGGGTGGATTTGAGCCGCTCGTAGCTTGGCAGCGAGCGTTCGGTGATCAGCACCGCCACGGCCAGCGCCACTGCGCCGAGTAGCGCAAAGCCCGCACCCCACACGACCAGCCGGCGCAGCCAGCGGCCGAAGAAAGAGGGGTTGCGCGGCTCGCGCCCCCGGCGCGAAGGCCCGCGGTCCGGATCGGAGCGGCGGGGCAAATCCCTTCTGGCCATCAGCTTTGTACCGGCTCCCAAATGCGGTGCGAAGGGAAGCCAAGCCCCCCATGCGGCCCTATTGCATAGGCGATTTGGAACACAGCGTTAACCCGCAGGACGCGAATGCGCAGGGGACAAACGGGGGGGGCAAACCGGGGCGACGAAGCCGCAGGGCTGCTCAATCTTCGGGCGTAAAGTCGAGCGAAGCGCTGTTCATGCAATAGCGCAGGCCCTCCGGCCCCGGTCCATCGGGAAATACATGGCCGAGATGCCCATCGCATCGCGCACAGCGCACTTCGGTGCGCACCATACCGTAAGAAACGTCGCGCTCCTCGGCCACTGCATCGGGATCGACAGGCGCGGTGAAGCTGGGCCAGCCCGAACCGCTCTCGAACTTGGTGTCCGAGGCGAACAACGGCGCGCCGCAGCCGGCGCAGTGGTATTGGCCGGTGAGCTTGTTCTTTTCATACTTGCCGGTGAACGCACGTTCGGTGCCCGCCTCGCGCAGCACGTGATATTGCTCAGGGCTAAGCCGCGCACGCCATTCCGTTTCGGTGAGGTTGAGTTTGTCAGGCATTGATCGGGTCTCCTGGCCGGATGTGGACGCGATATGGGGAGGGCGCCCGCGCGCGGCAACCGCAAGCGCTCCTGAACTTTCCAGAACTTCAGTGCAGGTATTCGACGATCAACGTGGTGCCCTCGGACCCGGTGATGCGCATGCGCGTGCCTGGCGGGGCATCGGGTCCGCGGGCCAGCCACTCGGTATCGCCATGACGCACGCGCCCGGTGCCGCCCTCGATGACATGGGTGACGACTGCGCTCTGCCCGACGAGCTGGCCGCCCCGGTCGTTGAGCAGCGGATCGGCGCTGACGCCCGGATGGCGCGCGAACCAGTACCGCGCCCCGCCCAGCGACAGCGCGCAAAGCACCACGAACAGCAGGATTTCGGCGTTCAGTCCGACCGGCGCTGCAGCCGCGACGAGGCCGGTGACAAACGCGGCCGCACCCAGCCAGATCAGGAAATAGCCCGGCGCGACCAGCTCTGCGATGGCCAGCGCCACGCCCAGCGCCATCCAGCCCCAATGGAGGCCGAAGAGTTCCTCCAGCATCGCCACGCGCTCAGCCTTGTCCCGGCTGCAGGGGTGTCGGCACAATACGGGGCGGTCGTGGGCTGCTTGGGCTTGGCGGGGTAGGTTTGTTGCCAAGCGCATCGCCGATCAGATCACCGATCCCGCCCAGCGCGCCGACCAGCTGCGTCGCCTCGATCGGGAACAGGATCGTCTTGGCATTGGGCGAGGTGGCAAACTCCTTGACCGCCTCGACATACTTCTGCGCGATGAAATAGTTGAGCGCCTGCGTGCCGGACGAGGCAATTGCGTCCGAAACGACTGCGGTCGCCCGCGCCTCGGCCTCGGCCGAACGCTCGCGCGCCTCGGCATCGCGGAATGCGGCTTCCTTGCGCCCTTCGGACTGGAGTATCTGTGCCTGCTTCTCGCCCTCGGCACGCAGAATATCCGAGGCGCGCGAGCCTTCGGCTTCCAGGATCTGCGCGCGCTTCTCGCGCTCGGCCTTCATCTGCCGCGCCATGGCATTGGAGATATCGGCCGGCGGGCGGATATCCTTGATCTCGACGCGGGTGATCTTGAGGCCCCACGGCGAAGTGGCGTGATCGACCACCGCCAGCAGCCGCGCATTGATCTCGTCGCGCTTCGACAGCGTCTCATCCAGGTCCATTGAGCCCATCACCGTGCGCAAGTTGGTGGTGGTGAGCTGCATGATCGCGACATAGAGGTTGGAGACCTCGTAGACCGCCTTGCCCGCATCGAGCACCTGGAAGAACACGACCGCATCGACGCCCACCATCGCATTGTCGCGCGTGATGATCTCCTGTCCCGGGATATCGAGCACCTGCTCCATCATGTTGACCTTGTGACCCACCCGGTCGATGAACGGCATGATGAAATGGAGCCCCGGCTGCGCGGCAAGCGAATAGCGCCCGAGCCGCTCGATCGTATAGACATGGCCCTGCCGAACCACCCGGATACCCGTGGCGAGATAGATCACCACCAACCCTACAACCAAGATCAGCACTGCTTCCACGCCTTCGTCCCCCCGGTTGACCATCCCTGTGGTCGTTGCCCCAGATTATCGCATCATGCGCCCGTTCAGTAGTGTGATTTCGCGTCGGGCGCGGCGAGATCGTAGCACTGCGCAATGGCATAGTTGTCCACCCCGCCCGGCCGGCTCTGCGCTTCGCTGCGCATCGCATCGCGCGCCTGTTCCAGCGCAGCATCGGCCCCGTCGCCGCTGGCCCCGGCAGCAATCGCGGCGGTGCGCGCGCGCGAGGCAAGCACTTGGGCGAGGGTCTGAAGATCACGTGCCGCCGGGCTTTGGGGATCGCGTAAGCGTTCTTCCTCAAAAGCCAGGCCCAGGATGGCAGCGCATTGGGCAAGGTCGGGGATCTGCAAAGGCGGCACTTCGGCATCGAGCCGCGCAAGGCAGGGCTTCACTTCGGCGGTCAGTTCGCCATCGGGGTCGACGGTGGCGCGGCGCTGCATGGCAACGACGTCGGCGACCAGCAGATCGCGGACGGCATCGCGGTCCAGGCCGGTCTTACGCAAGACCCGCTCAGCCACATCGGCAAAATAGCGTTTTCCGCGCACGGCCATCGGCGGAAGGGCCAGCGCAGCCGCCGTACCGCGTTGTTGCTCGGACGCAGCCACCGCAAAAGCGGCCGCGCAGTGAAGGTCGGCGCGCAGTTCGGCTGTGAGCGCCGGTAGAGGCTGGCGCGAGGTTGCTGCAGGTTCGGCTGCGGCCATTTGCAAAGGTGCGGCTACCAGCGATGCGATCAGGTTGAGAGCAAGGAGTTTGCGATGCATCCCGTGAGCATAGGCGCGCGCGCCTATCCCGTCTGCACAAAAAAGGCGGCTGCGGTCAGCCAGGGAGACTGAACCGCAGCCGCTCAGGGCAGGCACGCTAGCCGGGTGTGGGCATGATGCGTGCGCTGAAGAGACGGTAGAAAGGGAACGATCAGGACTTGACGGCGTTGCAGCGAGCCATGTCTTCTGCCGCCAATTCACCCTTGGGCGTGGCGAAATGGCTGATCTGGCCGAACTTGGCGGCCAGTTTGGTG
Organism: Novosphingobium sp.; assembly: GCA_046155055.1. Lineage (GTDB taxonomy): Bacteria > Pseudomonadota > Alphaproteobacteria > Sphingomonadales > Sphingomonadaceae > Novosphingobium. The sequence goes on from JBJXEK010000097.1 coordinate 6,220, forward strand.
CAGACCACAACTGGACGGGCGGTATCTTGCGCGGCTGAGCATGCAGCGCCGGCGCAGTTCCACAGCACATCGCCCAGCATGAGCTTGGCAGGCTTGGCAACTGGCGCGGCCAGCGTGACCGAGTAATAGGCGTTTGCATCTGCCGCGCGGACGGGGGAGGCGGTCAGCGCGAAGCTGCCAGCGGTCGCAACGAGGGCGAGCATGGCGGGAAGCAGCTGGCGCAGCGTGCTGGTGGGTTGAGCGATCATAAGATTATTCCTTTGCCTGTTCCATCTTGGGGACTGTCAATCTGTGGCCCGGAAAAGCATGAGTGGGAGAGGATGCGATTTCCGTTGCGAATCGCTACCTATCGCATTAGGTTTCGAGTTGCAACTAGAAACTTATATTGCCGTCCAGAAAAGAGTATGACAAAACGAGTCATGGAAAAGCTTCGCGAACCCCTCGCCGATATCGCCCTTTGCGGGCTCCCGCTTGCGCTGGAAGCGATGGGCGAGCGATGGTCGTTCATGATCCTGCGCGCCGCCTTCAACAAAGTGCGGCACTTTGAGGAGTTCCTCGAGTCGCTCGGTATTGCTCGCAACATCTTGTCGAACCGCCTGTCGCGGTTGGTCGAGGCGGGCATTCTGAAGCGCGAACACTGCGCCGATGATCGCCGCCGGATTGAATACCGGCTCACCCCCAAGGGTTACGATCTGCTGCCCGCCATGCTGGCGCTGCGCCAGTGGGGCGAGAAGTGGGAATTAAACGCACCGGCCAACCCGGTGCTGTGCGATGCCCGTGACGGCCAGCCGATCGCGCCGATCACGATTCGTGCGCACGACGACCGCGTGCTGGACGGGGCTGATCTCACCTGGCGCGAATTGCGCGATGTCGATCCTGCGGCCAAGCTCAGACTGGCGCAAACCGCGCGTTGAAGCACCTTCGAAAAAGGCAGGGCCGCCAGAGCTAGAGGATTGAACACGATCCTCTGACCAAGCGGCGACCCTGCAGCGCGTATGGCGGACGGGGGACTGGAAACCGCCGCGCAACGCATTCGGGTTGAGCGGTTGGCCCATTGAGCCGGTGTTGGCTCAGCGGCTCACCATCTTGACCAAACCATTGCTGGCGAGGTCGCGGTGCGCGGCATCGATCGCGCTGCGATAGCAGCGCTTTGCTTCCATCGCCTCGTTGAGCGGATGCTGGCCGTAGCTGGCCCCGCAGACCGCGCTGGCCGCGCTGCGCAACCGGCCTTCGAGCCGCGCCTGGCCGTTAGCCGTCGAGAGATCAAGATCGCCGTAGCGCACCAGACGCTGCGACGTATCCATCTCTTGGTTGGCCGCTTTGGCCGCGGCTGGCTGGGCGCAGAAAACAAGCCCGGCGGCAAACCCGGCAGTGATACCGGCAGTGATCAGGGATTTCGTGAACATGGCAGTTTCCTTCGCAAGGTTGGTACATCCGCCATCTTGCCCATGATGGGCAGTTCGGCGCTTCGCGTCGGCGGATCGGGCCGGTTCGGGTCAGGGACCATTCCGCCGCCGCATGCCGATTTTGCTAGACGATCCGCCGCCCGGCTGCGCGCACAGCTCGACCGGTCCGCACGCCATACCGACCAAGCGCGCCTGCACCCGACGAACCGCCAATCCGGGTCCACGAGCGTCTGGCCGTCCGGGCGAGTGACAGCGCCGGGCCCACCGCCTATCGTCGATCCGGTATGGCGATTCTGATCACTTTCCTGTTGGGCATCGGCAATTTCGCGCTGCACCGGGCCATCATGGACAGCGGCCACCCCCTGCTGGGCCAGATGCCCTGGTTCTATCACGCGCTCAGCCGCCGGCTCTCGCTCGTGGTAGAGTTTCTCATGCTGCTGGGCGGGTTGCTGCTCGCGGCGGAAGGCGTCGCCTGGGGTGCGCTTGGCTATTTGCTTTACAGCCTGCTCAACGCCATATCCGCCTGGCTCATCCTGACCGGCCGGGTCTGAAGCGAGATTGCATGAAACAAGTCCGCCTGTTCCACATCAGCGACATCCACTTCGGCCTCGAAGACACTGCGGTGATCGCGTGGGTCCGCGATTGCGTGCGGCGCGAGCGCCCCGATGCTGTGGCCATCACCGGCGATCTCACAATGCGGGCGCGCCACCGCGAATTCGCTGCCGCCACTGCCTGGATCGGCAGTCTGGGTGTGCCGGTGACCGTCGAGGTCGGCAACCACGATCTGCCCTATTTCAATCTGATCGAGCGCTTTGTGGATCCCTACCGCCGGTTCCGTGCGCTCGAGTCGGCGGTCGATCGCGCGGTGCGGCTTCCCGGCGTGGCCATCATTCCGCTCAAGACCACCGCCCGTGCGCAGGCGCGGCTTAACTGGTCGAAGGGCCGCGTCGGCCTGAGCAGCCTCGCCGCCTGCCTTGCTGCGATCGACGCTTTGCCCGCCGGTACACGCGCCTTGGTCGCCTGCCACCATCCGCTGGTCGAGGTCGGAACACACGGCAACGCGCTGACCCGGGGCGGCGAGAGGGCGTTGGCCGCGCTCGCGCAGCGCGGCGTGCTCGCCGTGCTTTCAGGCCATGTCCACGATGCCTTCGATATCGTGCACCGGACCGCACATGGCCCGGTGCGGATGATCGGCGCCGGCACGCTCTCGCAGCGCGTACGCACCACACCGGCGGGCTTCAATGAGCTGACCTTTACCGAGGCGGGCCTTGCGGTCAATGTCCGCACGATGGGCGCGGAACCATCGCCGCCGCGCATCCATGGCGACGTCCCGGAAGACGCCAATCCGCCGCCAGCCACCGCCGCACTGGCATGACCCCGCAAGCAAGGCCCTGCCAATCTTGACTTTCCGGCCCCTGCGCGCCATATATAGAGGGCTAACGTCGCCTGCGACGGAATTTCACGCGCCGGATAATGCTTCCGGGCCGAGTTTTCCCCTCTCACGCCACCAGCACCGGCCGCATCCTTTGCAGCCGTGTATCCTGTTCTCGTGAAAGGAACCTGTGATGCCCTTCGGCACCAGCAATCGTAATCGTACCCAGTACCCTGCCACTCCCACCTGTTACAAGGTGCGCTGAAGCATGGCGAAGGAAGACGTTCTCACGCTCGACGGCCAGATTGACGAAATCCTGCCCGACGGGCGCTTTGGTGTGATGCTCGAAAACGATCATCGCATTATCGCCTACACTGCGGGCAAAATGCGCAAGTTTCGGATCCGCTCGATCGTGGGTGACCGCGTGAAAGTGGAAATGACGCCCTACGATCTCACTAAGGGCCGCATCGTTTTTCGCGAAAAGGTTGCAGGCGGCGGCGCGGGCGGCGCGTTCAAGAAGCGGCGCTAAGCCCCGTTTCAGAACGCTGTTCTCCTCCCTGGCCCCATTCTGCGCGCAGGTTCGCCCTGCCGCGCGGGGCCATACCCACACACACCGGCGCGCGAGGCGCGCCCAGGACCAAGATGATACCTACTATTCAATCCAATCAAAATTTCACGATCAGCCATCGCTTTACCCTCGGTCGCCCTATCACCCTGCTGAACCGCTTGCTGGCCACGCCGCGGCGCACATCGCCGGTGCTTTCGGCCCAGGAACTGCGGCAGATCGTACGGCAGATGGTCGACTGACCAAGTGTTCGACCAACCAAGTGTTCTGATGGCCTTGGCGAACTGACAACAATGCCGGACGACCCGGCAGGTGGCCGCGCAATCCGCTGGCAAGTGTTTCCGGTCTCGGGCCCGCAAACGGACCTGGCCCGCATTGGCAAGAAGGAGCAGCACAATGGCCGCCACCGACGACTTCTACCTCAAGCAGGCCGAAATCTGTGGCAAGGCGGCGCTCGATACGACGCTGCCCAATCTGCGCGACAAGTATCTGCGGTCTCAAACCGCCTGGCAGATTCTGGCAGACCGCGAGATCGCCACACGCGCTGCGCGTGAAGTGCGTGACGCCGAAAAGGCCCACGCCGCAGAAGACGACCTGATCTAGCAAGCCTGCCGGCACCGCCCGACTTCGGGCTAGTGCCGGCGGCCGATCGGCGCTTACTTGGCTGCTTCGCTTGCAGCCGGCGCGGCAGCGCCTGCAGGCGCAGCGCTGGCATCAGCAGCAGGCGCAGCGGCGGCTTCAGCAGCGGGCAGCGGCAGATTGCTGCCCTGCGAGTTGAGATAAAGAATCACGTCGGCGCGCTGCTGCGCATCGCCCAAACCCGCAAACGACATCTTGGTGCCGGTGGCATACTTGGCGGGCGAGGTCAGCCATTCATCAAGGCTGGCGAAATCCCACTTGCCGCCCTTGGCCTTCAGCGCGTCAGAGAAGGCA
>JBJXEK010000098.1:0-14751 GCA_046155055.1 Novosphingobium sp.
CACGCGGAACCCTTCTGGCAGCACCGCGCCCTTGGGATAGACCGTGGCATGCGCGAACGGCGCTTCGGTCACGGCGGGATCAGCCTTATCCTCGCCGCCATAGCTGCGCGTGTCGCTGGCCTGCGCCCGTTTGGCGCGCGCGGCGATTTCAGGGTTCGGGTCCTTGGTCAGCGCAGCGAGCGCTGCTTTCCCGGTGGTGCCAGTATCGAAGCGCAAAAACTGGTAATCGAACTTGTCCGGCGCGGTCTTGCCCGCGTGGAGCCGCGCAACCTGGCTGGAAACCGCGATGCGCGAGGGATCGGCGAGCGGGGTCAGCAGGCCGAACAGGATCGCCAGAACGGCAAAGCTGGCAGTGACGTTGACGCGTTCGAGGCGCTTGAGCCACGTGGTGCGATCGAGCGCAGCCCATGTGTAGCCCGCGCTGTAGAACAGGCCCATCCCGGCTGTCATGGCGGAGCGGACGCGCTGCGGGGTCCAGCCGTATTGGCCGACGCGCAGCAGGATTGCCCAGGCGGCGAGCAGCGCCAGCGCGAGCATGACCGGCCCGGCCAGCCGCCCGGCCCAGCGCAAAATGGCGGGCGGGGCGTGCGCCGGATCACCATCCTTGTAGGCGGCGTTGAGCAATACCAGCGTGACCGAGACTGCGGTGAGCAGGATCGCAGCGGCGCGGCGGGTTTCCCATAGCGGGCTTACGCCGTTGATGAGCAGCGCGACGAGAAACGCTGCGCCCAGCACTGTCACCAGCGGGAGCAGCCATGCCAGCAGCGTGAGGCCGAGGTTGCGCATGCCGCGCAGCAGGGCCGGCCGCACGTCGGTGATATGAACCGAGGCGGCGAAGGCCGCGGCGAGCACCGGGCAGCGGAACCAGTTGTGTTCGAGCATCCGCCCGAACGCGCCGATGTGGATCAGATCGAACAGCGCTGCGCCGAGTTCGAGCACGCCCCAGACGAGCAGGGTGAAAACCAGCGACAGGACGAACTGGAACGCGCGCATCCAGCTTTCTTCGAAGTGCAGCGCATAGTGGCTGTAGAACCGGTGGCCGGTCTCGCGGAATTCGAGGAGCTGGTTGACGATGAACAGGGCGATGCCGGCGAGGAAGATCAGGCCGGGTGAGGGCCAGATGCGCGGGATAAGGCCGCCGGATTCAATCGGATCGCGGGTCACATCGTAGATCGTAAGCAAGACGAGCGCAGTGATGGCAGCGGCAAGGTAGGTGGCGAGACGCTTCCAGCGCATACGGCCCAGCTCGGCCAGAGCGACGACAGGGACGAATGCGGTGATGAGCGCGAGCGAAGCGTAGGCGACGGGGTGGCGGATGCTCCAAAATGCGTCGGGCTTGGGCAGCCTGGTGCTGTCAAACCCCGAGCCGGTCCACACGAGTTCGAGCAGCAGCCACGCCGCGATGCCTTGCGCGAGGCCGACCGCGAGGCGGATGGGGCCGATGAGCGCTTCCGGTTCCGGCTCGGCAGTGGTCTCGTCGATCAAGATGCAGTCTCCCTCGGGTGCCAGACTAAGGCGCGGGCGGCGCGCTGGCTAGCGGCCTTCCGGTCCGCTTCGGCGGCGCAGGACCCACCACACAGCGCCCGCGACAAGCACCGCGCCGCCCGCGATCAGCGCCGCGATGGCCGCGCCGCTGGCAAGCAGGCTGGTGAGCAGCGCCACCACGATCTCAAGACTGGTCCTCATGCACAGGCTCTAGCATGCCGGGTTGGCCATTGCGCGAGAATCCAAGACGGCGGCGCTTTGCTGTGTATGATGGAGAGGAACAGGCGGCCCGCAGAGGCTGCGCAGACGAGAGGATGGAATGATGGCGGAAACGAACGATATGCTGGCGGCGCTGATGGCCTCGCTGCGAGAAGGTGAGCTCGATTTCGGACAACCGGTGGCGGAAACGCGCGCCTATTTCGATGGCATGCTCGCGGGCATGCCGGTCGCGGAGGACCTGACCTTTACGCCGGGCACGCTGGCGGGTCTGCCCGCGCTGCACACGGCGAGCCCGGGCGCGGCGGAAGATGCAGTGCTGCTCTATCTGCATGGAGGCGCGTATATTTCCGGCACTACGCAGGGCTATCGCGGGCTGGCGGCGGAACTGGCGCGGGCGGCGGGGGCGCGGGGCATTGCGCTCGATTACAGGCTGGCGCCCGAACATCCGTTTCCGGCGGCGGTCGAGGATGCGGTGGCGGGCTATGAAGCGCTGCTGGAGCGCGGGTTTGCGCCGGGGCGTATCGTGCTGGCGGGGGATTCGGCTGGCGGCGGGCTTACCGCAGCGACTCTGATTGCGCTGCGCGACAAGGGCGTGCCGCTGCCCGCCGCGGCGCTGCTGATCTCGCCCTGGGCGGACCTGACGGGCAATGCGGCCAGCCACGTGACCAAGGCGGCGGAAGACCCGACGCTGACGGCTGAGGCGCTGCGGATTTCTGCGGACTATTATCTGGGCGGGGGAAGCGCGGAGCATCCGCTGGCCTCGCCGGTGCTGGCAGACTTCACGGGCCTGCCGCCGATATTGATCCAGGTGGGTTCGATCGAGGTCCTGCTCGACGATTCGCTGGCGCTGGCGGCGGCGGCGGGGCGGGCGAATGCGCCGGTGCGGCTCGAGATCTGGCCGCAGATGCCGCACGTGTGGCACGCCTTTGCGTTCATGCTGCCCGAGGGACGCAAGGCGATCGAGACGGCGGGTGCGTTTCTGGCCGGGGCGATGACGGAAGCCTGACCCGGTTCCCTTGAGCGGCGCTTGGTCCTAAGGCGGCACGCGTGAGCGAATTGCCGATCCATGCCGTGTTGCCCGAGTTGCTGGAGGCGCTGCGGGCCTGCCCTTCGGCGGTGCTGATCGCACCGCCGGGCGCGGGCAAGACGACAGCGGTGGCGCCTGCGCTGATCGGCGAGGCGTGGTGCACGGGGCAGGTCGTGGTGCTGAGCCCCCGGCGCGTGGCGGCGCGCGCCGCGGCGGAGCGCATGGCCGAACTGATGGGCGAAGTGGCGGGGGAGACGGTGGGTTACGTCACCCGGCTCGATGCCAAGCGGGGCCCGCGCACGCGGATCGTGGTGATGACCGAGGCGATTTTCGTTTCGGCGCTGCTGGGCGATCCGGAGCTGGCCGGGGTTTCGGCAGTGCTGTTTGACGAGGCGCACGAGCGCAATCTGGGCAGTGATCTGGCCTTGGCCTTGGCGATGGAGGCGCAGGGGGTGCTGCGCGAGGATCTGCGGCTGGTGGTGATGTCTGCCACCTTGGATGGGGCGCGGTTTTCGCGCTTGCTTGGGAATTGCCCGGTGGTGGAGAGCGAGGGGAAGGCCTTTCCGCTGGCGATCCGCTGGCTGGGGGCGCGGCCAGAGCTTAGACCCGAGCAGGCGGCGGCGAGCGCGGTGGTCTCGGCGTGGGCTGAGGAGCGGGGCGATATTCTCGTGTTTCTGCCGGGCGTCGCGCAGATCGAGCGCTGCGCCGATCTGCTGGCGGAGCGGCTGCCGCAGGCGCTGGTGCTGCCGCTGCATGGGCAAGTGGAGCCGGCGGGCCAGCGCGCCGCGATCCGGCCCGATCCGGGCGGGCGGCGTCGCGTGGTGCTGGCAACCAGCATTGCCGAGACTTCGCTGACTTTGGGCGGGGTGCGGATCGTGGTCGATGCCGGGCTTTCGCGCCGCGCGGAGTTCGACAAGGCGGCGGGCGTGACGCGGCTGGTGACAGTGCGCGCCAGTCAGGCGGCAGCGGCCCAGCGTGCGGGCCGTGCGGCGCGGCAAGGGCCGGGCGTGGCCTATCGCCTCTGGGAGGAAGCGGCGCATGCGGGGCGCGCGGCGTTTGATCCGCCGGAAATGCTGACCAGCGATCTCGCACCTTTGGCTTTGACTTTGGCACAGTGGGGCGCAGGCGATCCGGCGGATATGGCGTGGATCGATCCTCCGCCGGCCGCTGCGATGGCGGCGGCGCGGGGGCAATTGTTGGCGCTCGGCGCGCTCGATGAGGCAGGGCGGATCACCGCGCATGGCCGCGCCATGGCCGCGCTGCCGATGGAGCCGCCGCTGGCGCATATGCTGCTGTTTGCGGCCGCGCGCGGGCAGGCGGAGGACGCTGCGGGCCTTGCGTTGCTGCTGCAGGAGCGCGGGCTGGGTGGGCGCGGCGAGGATCTGGCGGCGCGGCTGGAGCGGTGGAACCGCGAGCGCGGGGGCAGGGCCGAGGCATCGCGGAAGCTGGCGGGGCGCTGGGCGGCGAGTGCGGTTCGCTTGGTTCCGGCGGGCACAGCGCGCGGGCCAGAAGTACCCTTGGGCGTGCTGCTGGCCGAGGCATTCCCCGACCGAATCGCGCGGGCGCGCGGCGCCAGCGGGGAGGAATGGCTGGTCTCGGGCGGGCGCGGTTATCGGCTTGATCCGGCAAGCTCGCTTGTCCGCGCGGCATGGCTGGTGATCGGCGATGCACAAGGTGAGGCCAAGGGCGCACGGATCACGGCGGCGCTGGCGCTGGAGGAGGTCGACGTCATGCGCTGCCTTGCCCACCGGATCGAGGCCAGGCATTGGCTGGCGTGGAACGGCGCGGAAGCGCGGGTGGAGGCGCGGTTGGAGCGGCGGCTGGGCGCGGTGGTGCTGGCGCGCGTGCCCGATCCTTCGCCTGATCCGGAGGCGGTGGCGGCGCTGCTGATCGAAACACTGCGCGCCGGGGGACTGGGGTTGCTTAAGCTGGGTGCTGCCGCGGCGGCGCTGCTGGAACGCGCGCGCTATGCGGGGTTGGATGCGCTTTTGGAGCCGGCATTGCTGGCCGATGCGGAGGTGTGGCTTGGCCCTCTGCTTGCAGGTCGGCGCGATTTCGCGATTGCGCCGGGCAAATTGCATGACGCGCTGCTGGGGCGGCTGGACTGGAATGCGCGCGCCGCGCTGGACCGGCTCGTGCCCGCCGAGTTCCGCTCGCCCGCCGGGACCAGCCATGCGATCGACTATGCGCACGAGGGTGGACCCGCGGTGGAGCTGCGCGTGCAGGCGCTGTTCGGGCTCGACCGGCATCCCATGATCGGTGATCCGCCCAAGCCGCTGCTGCTTTCACTGACCTCGCCCGGACAAAAACCCATCCAGACCACTGCCGATCTGCCCGGCTTCTGGCGCGGCAGCTGGCGCGATGTGGTGAAAGACATGAAGGGCCGCTATCCCCGGCATCGCTGGCCCGAGGCGCCGTGGGACGAGGCGCCAAGCCTGAAGACGCGCAATGCCTTCGAGGCGGGGCGCAAGTGATCCGGGACGGTGCCGGGATACCGCGCAATGTGGCGGGCTATGGGGCTGGCGGGATTGACACTCGCTTGCAGCTGGCGCGGCTGGGGACGGGATCGACCCATCCGGTGCTGGACGCAGGCAGCTTCATCGCGGTGTGACCACGGCTACGCTGGCCTGCCGCTCAGACCGGCGTTAGGGGCAGAGGTAAGAACCTGGCTGGGGCGGCAGGATTCGAACCTGCGAATGGCGGCATCAAAAGCCGCTGCCTTACCACTTGGCGACGCCCCAGCGGGAAGGCGCGCTTATAGCGGCACGTTTCTGAATGAAAAGGGGCGGATGGGGCAGGCATTGCCCCATCCGCCGTTCTTTCAGACGACGGCTTCGGGCAGCGCTGCGAAATCAGCGGCGCTGTGGCGTTCGAGCATGCCGTTCGGACGGTTGACCAGACTTCCGCGCTTCACAGCCGGGCGCGCGCCGATTTCGGCGACCCAGCGGCCGACTGCCTCGTATTCGTGCATCGAGAGGAAGCTTGCTGCCTCGCCGTAAGCGTCGCCGCGGTAGATGGCGCCGAGCCAGGGGTACGCCGACATATCGGCGATCGAATAGTCGTCGCCGGCAAGGAAGCGGGTCTGCTTGAGCTGGTTGTTGGCCACATCGAACAGGCGCTTGGTTTCCATCGCATAGCGATCGATCGCGTATTCGATCTTGAACGGAGCGTAGTGATAGAAATGGCCGAAGCCGCCGCCCATGAACGGGGCGGAACCGACCTGCCAGAACAGCCACGACAGCACTTCGGCGCGGGCGGCACCGTCCTTGGGCAGAAAGTGGCCGAACTTTTCAGCGAGGTGCATGAGCATCGCGCCCGATTCGAAAATGCGGACAGGCTCAGGCCCGCTGCGATCAACCATAGCGGGAATCTTCGAATTGGGATTGATCGCGACGAAGCCGCTGCCGAACTGGTCGCCTTCGAAAATCTTGATCAGCCACGCGTCATATTCTGCGCCAGTGATCCCGAGCTCGAGCAGTTCCTCGAGAAGGATCGTGACCTTCTGGCCATTGGGCGTGCCAAGCGAATAGAGCTGGAACGGGTGCTCGCCCACCGGCAGTTCGGCTTCGCGCTGCGCACCGGCAGTGGGGCGGTTGACGCCGGCGAATGCGCCGCCGTTGTCCTTGTTCCAGGTCCAGACCTTGGGCGGGGTGTAGTCTTCAGCCATCGTGAGATCTCCTGTGCCGGGGAGGGGGTGTAGGTCCTGCCGGCGGTTGATCCAAGAGTGGGGTTGGCGAGCGCGAATGGCAAGGCGCGAACCCTTCCGCAATAAATAGGGACTGTCCCTATTTTTCCAGAGCCTCCAGCGCAGGGATCAGGTCGTCGAAATGGTCGATCACCGCGTCGGCGCCGAGTTCGTCGGGCGGCAGGTCCCAGAAGCCGAAGCGCACAGCGACCACGGGGAGCCCTGCCGCGCGCGCCGCGCCGACATCGAAGGTGGTATCGCCGACGAAGGCCGCGCGGCCTCCGCCGAGGCGCTCGACCATGGCGTGGAGCATATCGGGCGCGGGCTTGGCGGTGCCGGGGCCGAGCGTGTTGCCCCCGATTATGGCATCGAAGCGGCTCGTAAGCCCCAATTCGTCAAACAGGCGAAGCGCCATGTCCTCGCGCTTGTTGGTCGCGACGGCGAGGCGCACGCCGCGCACGGCAAGGGCATCGAGCATAGCCTCTCCGCCGGGGAACAGCACGGTGTTGTGGGCGATATTTTCGGCATAGTAGCCGAGCAGGACATCCTGCAACGCCGCCAGATCGATGCCTTCGCTGCCGCCGCTGGCGTCCAGTGCATCGCGCATCAGCTTGGCGCTGCCTGCGCCGATGTACTGCCTGGTCTGATCCAGCGGAATGGGTGGGCGGCCGACGTGGGCGAGCGCGTGGTTGAGCGCGTGGCCGATGTCATGCGCGGTATCGAGCAGCGTACCGTCGAGATCGAACCCGATAATGTCGAAAGGAAAGTCAGCCATGCGCCAGTCCGTGGCGACCCATTCTGGAAACTGCAAGCAAATGCTGGCAAGGACGCTTTCATGACTGACTCGGCCTCCCCGATCGCCCTTATCGTCCTTGCCGCCGGCAAGGGCACCCGCATGAAAAGCGACCTGCACAAGGTGCTGCACCCGATCGCCGGGCGGCCCATGCTGATGCACCTGATGGCAAGCGCCGATGCCTTGGCCCCCGCACGCAAGGTGGTGGTGGTGGGCAGCGGGCGCGAGCAACTCGCCGCTGCGCTGGCCGGCAGCGCCGAGCTGGCGGTGCAAGACCCGCAGCTGGGCACAGGCCATGCGGTGCAGCAGGCCGAGAGCGCCTTGGCGGGCTTTGGCGGCGATGTGCTGATCCTCTATGGCGATGTACCGTTCGTGCGCACGGAAACGATGCGCGCGATGCTGGAGCGGCTGCACGGGGCGGACAATCCGGCGGTGGTTGTGCTGGCGTTCGAACCGGAAGACGCGCTGCAATATGGCCGGGTGATCGCGGCGGACGGCGTGGTCAGCAAGATGGTGGAGCACAAGGACGCGAGCGAGGCGGAGCGTGCCTGCCGCCTGTGCAATTCGGGCCTGATGGCGGTGCGCGGGGGCGATCTGTTTTTGCTGCTGGCGCGCGTCGGCAATGCCAATGCGCAGGGCGAGTATTACCTCACCGACATCGTCAATATCGCCAACGCCGATGGCCGGGTTTGTGCGGTGGTCGTCACCGACGATCCGGACGAAGTGGCCGGCATCAACAGCCGCGCCGAACTGGCCGAGGCCGAAGGCCGCTGGCAGGCGAAGCGCCGCCGCACTGCGATGGCAGCCGGGGCGAGCCTCGTCGCGCCCGAGACGGTGTGGTTCGCGTGGGACACGGTGCTGGGCCGCGATGTGACGGTGGAGCAAAATGTCGTGTTTGGCCCGGGGGTTACCGTGGCGGACGACGTGATCATCAAGGCCTTCTGCCATATCGAGGGCGCGCGGCTGGAAAGCGGCACCTCGGTTGGCCCCTTCGCGCGGCTGCGGCCGGGCACGGTGCTGGAAGCGGGCTCGCGCGTGGGCAATTTCGTCGAAGTGAAGAACGCGGTGCTCCATGCGGGGGCCAAGGCCAATCACTTGACCTATCTGGGCGATGCCGACGTGGGTGCGGGCGCGAACATCGGCGCGGGCACGATCACTTGCAATTATGACGGCTACTTCAAGTATCGCACCGTGATCGGCGAGCGGGCGTTTATCGGCTCCAACTCCGCGCTCATCGCCCCGGTCAAGATCGGCGCGGATGCGATCGTGGCGGCGGGCAGCGCGGTTAGCCGCGATGTGGCGGACGGCGAGCTCCGGCTGGTGCGCGCCGAACAGCTGGTCAAGCCCGGCTGGGCCGACCGCTTCCACGATGCGATGAAGCGCAAAAAAGCGGAACGGAAATAGGCCCATGTCCGCCCCTCGCTCCAACATCGCTCAGCTCAATGTCGCCCGCTTCCAACGGCCCAAGGATGATCCGGCCAATGCCGGGTTCATGCATGCGCTCGATCACGTGAACGCGCAGGCGGATGCGGCGGACGGGTTCATCTGGCGGCTGGTGGGCGATGGCAACAATGCCACCGACGTCGAGATCGTGCGCGGCGATCCGGACTTGATCGTGAACCTGTCGGTGTGGCGCGATGTCGCTGCGCTGGAAGCGTTCGCCTATCGTCAGGCCGATCACCGCGCGATGCTGGCGCGGCGGGCGGAATGGTTTGCGCCGATGGAGCCATCGTTGGCACTGTGGGAAGTGCCCGAAGAGCACGAGCCGAGCGTGGCCGAAGCGATGGCCAAGCTGGCGCAACTGGGCCGCGATGGGCCAAGCGCGGCGGTATTCACGTTCAAATGGTGGCGGGCCAACCGGTCGGGTGCTGTTCAGGGCTAGTCGCGGCGCTCTATGGAGGCGAAATTGTTTACCTTCGCTGGCTAGATCAGCACGGGCTCCAGTGAGCCCTTCTAGAAAACCGCCTTGACTTGATATCATGATATGATATCAGTATATCATCATGACCCGCATCCTTGCCGACCTCCCTGATGACGATATCGCCAAGCTCGATGCCCGCGCGGCCGAGCAGGGCAAATCCCGCGCCGCGCTGGTGCGCGAGGCGGTGAAGCTGTTCCTTGTGCAGGGCGACCGGAGCAACGACTGGATCGAGCGCTATGCCGGGCTTTGGGCCGACCGCGATGACATTCCGGACGGCGTGGAATACCAGCGCGCCATTCGCGAAGATCGCCGACCGTACGAAGATATCTAGTGTCCGATCCGTTTTTCGACACCAATATCGTCATCGATTGGCTCAAGCGCATGCCGCAGGCCATGGCCGAGCTATCGCGCTATCGTCGGCAGCGGATCAGCCGGATCGTGTGGACCGAAGTGCTGGCCGGAGAAGCGCTCGAACGGCGCGATCTGGTGCGCGAGGCGCTTAGCAATTTCGAGACCGTGGAGATCGACGCCCGCATTGCGATGGCCGCAGCGGATATCCGCTATCGCAGCCGGATGAAGCTGATGGACGCCTACATTCTCGCCACCGCGCAGATCAACGGCGGAATCCTCGTAACCCGCAACGTCAAGGATTTTCCGGCCGAAATGCCCGGTATCCGTGTTCCTTATACACTCTGAAGAAAGCACCTCTCCCATGTGCGGAATTATCGGAATTGTCGGCAAGGAACAGGTCGCGGACCGGCTGGTCGATGGCCTGCGGCGGATGGAATACCGCGGCTATGACAGCGCTGGGATCTGCTTGGTGGAAGGCGGTCAGCTTGTGCGGCGGCGCGCCGAGGGCAAGCTGAACAATCTCGTGCTGGAACTGGCGCGCAACCCGGCGGCGGGCCTGATCGGCATCGCGCACACCCGCTGGGCGACGCACGGCGCGCCGAACACTGCCAACGCCCACCCGCACGCCACCGGCGAAGTGGCGCTGGTCCACAACGGCATCATCGAGAACTTCAAGCCGCTGCGCGATGCGCTGATCGCGCGCGGCCGGACGTTTGAAAGCGAGACCAACACCGAAGTCGTCGCGCATATGGTTTCAGAACTGGTCGAGAGCGGGTTCGCGCCGGAGGAGGCGGTGAAAGCCGTGCTGCCGCAGCTGCGCGGGGCTTTCGCGCTCGCCATCGCGTTTCGCCAGCACGACGACATGCTGATCGGCGCGCGGCTCGGCTCGCCGCTGGTGGTGGGCTACGGCACCGGAGACAATGCGGGCGAGACCTATCTGGGCTCCGACGCGCTGGCGCTGGCGCCGCTGACCCAGCGGATCACCTATCTCGAAGAGGGTGACTGGGTGGTCATCACGCGCGAAGGCGCCAGGATCTACGACGTGGACAATATGCCCGTGACGCGGCCGATTGTTGCTTCGGGCGCGACGTCTGCGGCGATCGAGAAGGGTGAATTCCGCCACTTCATGCAGAAGGAGATCTTCGAGCAGCCGACCGTGGTGGCGCAGACCTTGCGCAGCTATCTCCGCCGGATCGACCAGACCGTCGCGTTGCCGCAGATCGATTTCGACCTCACCAGCATCACCCGCGTGACCATCGTGGCCTGCGGGACGAGCTACTATGCGGGCATGGTGGCGAAGTACTGGTTCGAGCAGTTCGCGCGCCTGCCGGTCGATATCGATGTCGCGAGCGAGTTCCGCTACCGCGATCCGGTGCTGGAGCCCGGCGGCCTCGCGCTGTTCATCTCGCAGAGCGGGGAGACGGCGGATACGCTGGCGGCGCTGCGCCACTGCAAGGCGGCGGGGCAGACCATCGCAGTCGTGGTCAATGTGCCGACCAGTTCGATGGCGCGCGAGGCAGACTTGTTGCTGCCGACCCACGCCGGGCCGGAAATCGGCGTTGCATCGACCAAGGCGTTCACCTGCCAGCTGGCCGTTCTGGCCGCGCTGGCTGCGCATCTGGCGGTCAAGCGCGGGCGGCTGAGCCGGGCGGAAGAGGCCGAGATCGTCGGCCATCTGGCGGAAACGCCCGCCGCGCTTAACGCTGCACTGGCGCATGACGACGAGATCGCGGCGATGGCGCACCTGATCGCCCCGGCGCGCGATGTGCTCTATCTGGGGCGCGGACCGGACTATCCGCTGGCGCTGGAAGGCGCGCTGAAGCTCAAGGAAATCAGCTATATCCATGCCGAAGGCTATGCCAGCGGCGAGATGAAGCACGGGCCAATCGCCTTGATCGACGAGGCGGTGCCGGTGATCGTGCTCGCGCCATCCGGCCCGCTGTTCGAGAAGACCGTGAGCAACATGCAGGAAGTGCGCGCGCGCGGCGGCAAGGTCGTGCTGATCTCGGACGCGGAAGGCATTGCTGAGGCGGGCGAGGGCTGCCTCGCCACAATCGAGATGCCCAAAGTGCATCCCTTGATCGCGCCGCTGGTCTATGCCGTGCCGGTGCAGCTGCTGGCCTACCACGTGGCGGTAATCAAGGGGACCGACGTGGACCAGCCGCGCAATCTGGCGAAGTCGGTGACGGTCGAGTGACCCACCCGGCCGCGCATATCGCGGCAGAGGGCAGGCCTGGCGCTTTCGGTCGCGAAGTGCCGGTCCTGGGGTTCATTGCGCTCTGTTCGCTGATGGTTCGCATCTGGTGGATGGACAATCCGGTCGTCGACCACGACGAGCAGTTCTATTCCTATGTCGCTACGGCCATGCTTCAGGGCCAGGTGCCCTATGTCGATATCTGGGATCGCAAGCCGATCGGGCTGTTCCTGCTGTACGAGGCAGCGCACGCCCTGCTGGGGCGCGAAGCCTGGGCCTATCTGGCAATGGCAAACCTGTTTGCCTGCGTCGGTGCCTGGCTGGCCTACCGCATCGCCGCGGTCCTGGCAGACCGCCGCACCGGCTGGGTTGCGGCGCTGCTCTACATCATCGCCATGACCGTGTTCGGGTGCCGCGGCGCGCAAAGCGAGCTGCTGTTCGCCCCGCTGTGCCTGGGCATGGTTTACCTCGCCATGGTGCATGCGGGATCGCAGCGGGCAATGCTGCTGGCGATGTTCCTGGGCGGCATTGCTATCCAGATCAAATATACCGCCGCGCCGTTCTGCGCGGTGCTCGGCGTTTTTGTGCTGCTGGAGGACTATCGCCGCGACCCTGCGCTGATGCGGGTGCTGGGGCGGGCCTGCATTTATGCGCTGGCCGGCCTCGCGCCTACGATCGCGGTGGCTGCGTGGTACTTTGCCACCGGCCATTTCGGCGATTTTTTCTATGCAACCTTTGTCTCGATCTTCGAACGCCAGCCGAGCATCGGACGTTTTCATCCCAAAACGCTTTTGGTCATCGCGCCTTTCCTGCTGATGATGGGGGCCGGAACCTGGGCGCGGTTCCGTCTTGGTCAAACCTATCCCCGCCGGGCCAGCGCGCTGCTGCTGGTGATGACGGCAGGTGCGCTCGCCTCGATCTATCTGCCCAGCAATGTGCTGGCCTACTA
Source organism: Novosphingobium sp. (assembly GCA_046155055.1). GTDB lineage: Bacteria > Pseudomonadota > Alphaproteobacteria > Sphingomonadales > Sphingomonadaceae > Novosphingobium. The sequence goes on from JBJXEK010000098.1 coordinate 12,625, forward strand.
CTACGCATTCCTTGCCCCGTTTGCGGTGCTGCTTGCGGTGCCGTTCTACGATCTGCGCCAGCGTTCGGGATGGTTTGGGGCGGCGGTGCTGGTCGCGGGGCTGATCGTCGCGGGGAATTTTCCGCAGAACATCGCGGCGGGTCGCGCCGATGTCGTGCAGTTTCATGCGCTGGCGGGCCGGATCATGGCCAGCGGCGAGCGGCGCAGTCTGTATGTCTTTTCAGGCCCTATGGCGGTTTACTCCGCCACGGGCACACGCCCGAAGGCCAAGTATCCCTTCCCGTTCCATAGCGCCGAATTCGGGGAGTACGGCGCTCTGGGGCGCCCGCAGGAACAGATCGTCAGGGAGTTCCTCGCGCTGCGGCCCGCCTTCATTCTGGCGCGCACCAACTTCAGCGAATACGTGAGGTCGGTCACCGCGCCGATGGTGCTCGGCGAGCTGCGTGCGCACTATGTGCCGGTGGCACAGTACCTGATCCTGGGGGACCGGCTGACCTTGTGGCAACGGACGCCTGACGGCCCGCCAAGCGCGAGCTAGCCGAGGGTTGCCTAGCCGCCCATCAACTCCTTGCCGACCGAGAACAGCACTTCGAATGCGATCAGCGCGATGACGGCCATTTCGAGGCGGACTGCGCGCTTGTCCTGTGCGATTTCGAGGAGCACGTCGGTGAAATCGCCGAGCGCGCCAAACTTGCGTTCGAGCACTTCGGCGCGCTCGCCGAGCTCGTATTCGGCCTCGAGCCGGGTGTAGAGCCGGTCGAGATCCGGGTGGTCCCACAGGAGATCGGGCCGCTCGCCGGCTTGCGCGGTGCCCATCACGCGGTGGCGCGCCGCCAGCACTTGCCCGACCATGCGCATGACCGCCGGGATCGACAGCCGCGCCTTGCCGTTGATTTGCAGGTCCGCGACCAGCGGTACGCTCGAATCGAACACTTGCGAGACGAGCATTTCATCGCGCGAGAGCATGACACTGTGCGCGAGGACTGTGGCCACCAGCAGGAGGCGCGGCTCTTCGTCGTCGGCGAGTTGGATCACGCCGTCATCGTCGACGCGCTCCTTGCCGCCATCGGTGATCACCACGGTGGCGGTCTCGATTTCCTGCTGTTCGGCGGGTTCCTGCACATGCGCGAGCAGCGCCAGATCGAGCGCTGGGATGGTTTCGGCGCTGGTGCAGAAGGTGACTGCAACCCCATAGCGGAAGGCAAACGTAAGCCCCGCAGCGTTCGCCACCTGGCCCAGCACGATATCGGCGGCAAGGCCGCGCGTGTCGATCCGCGTGCCGAGGTGGCGGGCGTGGACAATCAGGCGCTCGCTGTCCGGCAGCACGCCCAAGGTCACGTCATCAGGCCAGCCGGGCGGCTTGGTGGTGGCAGGTTGGGGCCGGGTCTGGCGCTCGGCCATGCTATGCGCCTTTTCGAAGTTCGGCGATATGCTCGGGTCCGATGCCGCAGCACCCGCCGAGCATCGAGGCCCCGGCTGCGTGCCACTGCGCGGCGAAGCGGTCATAGCCTTCCGGCGTGAGATCGGCGCGGATCGGGCAGAGCGCGGAATTGGCTTCGGCATCGGCGGCCATCGGCGGGAAGGCATTGGCATAGACGCCAATGCGGATCGGGCTGCCCGGCCCGAGCGCCGCACGCGCGGCCTCCACGGCGCCCAGCATGACTTCGGGCTGGCTGCAGTTGAACAGGAGCGCCGCCGCGCCGAGATCGCGCGCGGTCTGTGCAGCCAGCGCGACGCTTTCGCCCGAGCGCAGGCTGGGCGGGGCGCTGGTGTCCTCATCCTGCAAGGTGAAGGACAGCCAGAGCGGTTTGCCGGTCGCGCGTGTCTCGGCGGCGGCCAGTCTGGCCTCGGCCAGCGAGGACAGCGTTTCGGCCAGCCAGTGGTCGACATGCGGCTCGAGCGCCGCGACGAGCGTGGCGACGATCGGTCGGGCCCGGTCCAGATCGACCAGATCAGGGCGATAGGAGCCGCAGACCGGCGGGAGTGAACCGGCGACCAGCACGCGCCTGCTGGCGGCATCGGCCTCGGCGCGCGCCAATTGCCCGGCGAGCGCGGCCAGCGCGGCGCCGTCTGCCGCGAAACGCGCCTCGCCGATATGAAACGGCACCACGGCATAGGAATTGGTGG
>JBJXEK010000099.1:0-17446 GCA_046155055.1 Novosphingobium sp.
CAGCCCGCACCGCGCCGGGCGCGCCGCCCGCGCCGCGCTGGAGGATGTGCGCGCGCGGGTGAAGGCGGCGCTCGGCTGGCGGGGCGAGGTGATCTTCACCAGCGGAGCGAGCGAGGCGCTGGCCATCGGGCTGGGCCGGGCACACGTGGACAGGCGCATTGTCTCGGCGGTGGAGCACGACGCGGTGTTTCGCGCTGCGCCCGATGGCGAGGTGCTGCCGATCCGGGACGGTGAGCCGGACGGCGAGGCCTTGGCCGCCATGCTCGCCGCACCGGGCTGCGCCGTTGTTGCGGTGCAGTCGATCAATTCCGAAACCGGCACAGTGCTGATGCCCCTCATGCAAAATCCGCTTGTCCGGCAAGTGCGCGATGCAGGCGGGGTGCTTTTGGCCGATTGCTCCCAATCGGCAGGCAAGGGCCCGCTTCCCGATGCCGACATGATCGTCGTCTCGGCGCACAAGCTTGGCGGCCCGATCGGCATGGGCGCGCTGTTGGTGCGCGATTGGGCGATGCTCACCCCAAGCGGCGGGCAGGAGCGCGGCTATCGGCAGGGCACCGAAAATCTCCCCGGCGCCTTGGGCTTTGCTGCCGCGCTTGAGGCGGGCGATCACGAGAGCTGGCAGACCACGGCCGAGCAGCGCTTCGACTTCAAGAACGCGCTGTTCCGCCACGGCGAAGTGCTCACGCCCGGCGTGCAATGCAGCCACATCTTCGCCGTTGCCGCGCCGCGCATGGCTGCCACGGCGACGCTGATCCGGATGGACTCACTCGGTTTCGCCATTTCCGCTGGCAGCGCCTGCTCCTCCGGCACGCTCAAACCCAGCCGCGTGTTGCAGGGTTTCGGCATCGATCCCGATCTTGCGCGCCGCACCGTGCGCATCAGTCTGGGCTGGAATACCACGCCTACTGAACTGGATGCTTTTGCGCACGCCTGGGCCGAGGTGAATGCATGATCTATCTAGACTATCAGGCCACCACTCCGCTCGCCCCCGAAGCGCGTGAGGCGATGTTGCGGTGGCTCGCTGACGACGGCTTCGCCAATCCCCACAGCCCGCACCGCCCGGGCCGCGCCGCCGCCGCCGCTGTTGAGGTTGCGCGCGAGCAGGTAGCGGCGCTGTTCCCCTCCGGCGGCCGCGTGATCTTCACTTCGGGCGCAACCGAGGCGCTTAATCTTGCCATTCTTGGCTCCAGAGCAGAGTGCCTCGCTGTCTCGTCCATCGAACACGCTGCCGTGCTCGATACCGCGCGCTTCGCCGATCCGGATTGCGCGATTCTGTCGGTAAACGCTACCGGGCTGGTCGATCCCGCCATTCCCATGCCGGTCGGCGTCCAACTCGTCGCGGTCATGCATGTCAACAACGAGATCGGCACCATCCAGCCGGTCGAAGCGCTGGCCGATGCCGCCCATGCAGCAGGCGCCTTGTTCCTGTGCGACGGCGTGCAGGGCGCGGGCAAACTCGCCCCGCCCGCGCATGCCGACATGATCGCGATTTCCGCGCACAAGCTCCACGGCCCCAAGGGCATCGGTGCGCTGTGGGTGCGCGATGGCCTCACACTTGCCCCGCAGATGCACGGCGGCGGGCAGGAGCAAGGGCTGCGTTCGGGCACGCTCAGCCCCGCGCTCTGCGCCGGGTTCGGTGCGGCGGCGGCCCTGTGCATAAAGCTGCGGGAAAGCGACGCACTGCATGTGGAGACCCTGTGGACCAAGGCGCGCGCGCTGTTCGCCGACTGGACGCTGAACGGCGACCCGGACCAGCGCTGGCACGGCAATCTTAACATCCGCCGCGAAGGCCTCGATGTGTCCAGATTGATGTCCGATTGCCGCAGTCTCGCGTTTTCCGCCGGTTCTGCCTGCGCCAGCGGCTCGGGCCGCCCCAGCCATGTCTTGCGCGCGCTCGGACTTTCGGACAGGGATGCAAAAACCGCGATCCGGCTCGGGTTCGGACGCACGACGGGGGAAACGGAGCTTGAAGAGGCGGCCGCCGCGATCAACGCTGCGGCAGAAGCGCAGGGAGCGATCTAGTCATGGTCACAATCACGTTCGTCACCGCGCAGGATCAGCGCATCACCGCGCAAGGGGCCACCGGCACGCGGCTGCTAGAGCTGGGCCAGAACGCCGGCCTGCCTCTAGAAGGCACGTGCGAAGGGCAGATGGCCTGCTCCACCTGCCATGTCATCGTTGCCGCCGAGTGGTTCGCGAAGCTGCCGCCCGCGAGCGAGGACGAGGAGGACATGCTCGATCTCGCCGCCGGGGTCACCCGCACCAGCCGCCTCTCGTGCCAAATCGTGCTGACCGAGGCGCTTGACGGCCTCGAAGTGCGCGTGCCCGAAGAGGCGCGCGATATGCAGGGGCGCTGAGGCTTTCATGCTAAACGGGGCCCCCTTTCGGCGACCCCGTTGCGCATGGTGTGGGTCCGGGTTTCAGAGGAGGAAGTCGGCTTCTTTCATGGACGTGAGGTTCATCACGTCGATCTGGAAGTCGGCTGTGCCGTCGCCGTTCACGTCGCCGTATACCCGCACGAACGCAGGGCTGTAGGTGCTGGCGCCAAAGGCCTGGCCCCACAGATTGCCGGCGTGGTTCGCCGGCTGGCTCATGCCGCCCCAGGTGAACGCCTGGTTTCCGGTCAGCGTGGTGTTGGCATCAAGCACCGACAGGTCGATGATGTCCTGAAGGACATCGAAATCCTTGATCTGGTCGATGCCAAGGCCGATCTGGCTGTCGGTGAGCGACGTGTATTTGAAGGTGTCGAAGCCGGTCCCGCCCCACAGGAAATCGCTGCCGCCGTCGCCATAGAGGATGTCGGTGCCCTCGTTGCCGTAGAGGTAATCGTTCAGCCCGCCGCCACGGATGGTGTCGTTGCCCGCTTCGCCGTAGAGCTTGTCGTAGCCTTCGCCGCCATTGATAAAGTCGTTGCCATTGCCGCCATAGACCGTGTCATTGCCCGCTTCGCCGATCAGGAAATCGTTGCCGTCGTTGCCTGCGATCTCGTCGCTCCCGCTGCCGCCATAGACGGTGTCGGTGCCGGTTCCAGCGTAGAGGATGTCATCGCCGACATCGCCATAGAGAAGATCATTTCCATCTCCGCCATAGACCCGGTCATTGCCATCATTGCCGTGCAGCGTGTCATTGCCGCCCTGCCCGTCGATGGTGTCGTTGCTGCCCAGTCCGTCGATGGTGTTGGCCACCTTGTTGCCGGCAATGTTGTTGGCAAGTTGGTTGCCGGTGACCCATGTCGCAGTCGGGTTGTAGTACGTACCTAACGGATCATCGGCGTGTGTCAGGTTTTCGACATTCGCAGCCATCACGATGGTGCGGCCAAAGAACCGGATCGTATCGATCCCTTCATTGGCCAGTTCGGTGATCTGGCTCCGGCCAGTGTCGAAGTAAGTGTCGTCGCCGGTTCCGCCGACCAGCGTGTCATATCCGTAGGCGCTATAACCATCTGAAAGATAGTCATTCCCGGCGCCGCCCGAGAGATAGTCCGTGCCATTACCGCCGCCGAGACTGTCGTTGCCATCTTCGCCGTAGAGGATGTCATCGCCGTCGTAGCCCCCGAGGCTGTCGTTGCCGGTGCCGCCATAGAGCAAGTCCTTGCCGACGTTGCCGAACAGGTTGTCATTGCCGGCATCGCCGTAGATCTTGTCGTCGCCCAGACCGCCGTCGACTTTGTCGTCGCCGCCGTTCATCTTGGCATAGTCGTTGCCCCGGTTCAGAACGACGTCATTGTTAGCGTCATTGCCCCAGATCTTGACGTCGCGGTTGGTGTTGGCAGCCTCGTAAGCTTCTATATTGGCCTGGAAACGATACTCGGCAAAATCGGCGGTGATCTTGTCATACCCGCCATTGGCGGCTTCCACGATCGTCACATCGCTCTGATATTTGTAAGGATCGAAGATATTGTTCAGGTCATAGGTATCGTCGCCGCTGCCGCCGATACCGGTATTGCCTTTGGACAGGGAGATATAGTCATTGCCATTGCCGCCATCGAGAATATCCCCGCCGCTGACATAGCTGATCAGCGTGTCGTTCCCTTCGCCGCCATAAAACTTCACCACGCTGTCGACAAAAGAGTTTTCGTTGTGCTCGATGCGGTCTGCACCAGCCCCGCCATAGATCGTCGCTGTGCCCGACCCGCCGACATAAAGCGTATCGTCACCCGTTCCGGCATCGACCCACAGCGCGCCATCGCTGTACAGGCTCAGCTGGTCGTTTCCGCCATAGGTGTAGATGTCATAGCTGTCGCCGTCGTCCCAGTTGACCGAGCCGATATTGACCGTGTCGACGGCGTCGCTGTATTTGAGAATGTGCTTGGCCATTGTTCGTCCCCTCGCTTTGCGCGGCGCTCTCCGCCGATGGGAACGAAATGAACCTTCTTTGTAAGCGCCAGACGTCGCACGAGCGGGTTTGATGTCTCAATTGTAACGCGCGGGCGCTGCCTGGGGTGATGGCCGGGCGGTGCGCATTGCAATCGTCGGCAAACTGCGCCAGCTTCGCACAAGGATGCCCCCACCGGGAGCGCCGGGGGCTCTTTGCGTGCAGGAACCGATCAAACCGCCGCGCGTGATCGGGTTGGCCGGGGCCGTGCTGATCAATCTCAATGCGGTGGTGGGGGCGGGCATCTTTGCGCTGCCTGCACTGCTCTATGCCGGGGCGGGCACGCTCGCCCCGCTGATCGTGCTGGCTTATGCGGTCGTGGTGATCCCGCTTTTGTTGATCGTAGCCAAACTCAGCACCCTTTTTGAGGAATCGGGCGGCGCGCAACTCTACGCCGAACGAACTTATGGGTCGTTCGCCGGATTTCAGGTCGGCTTTGCGCTGCTCGGCGGGAATTCCGCGTCCCGCGCAGCGAACTTCCACGTCCTGGTGTCCTATCTCGCCGCGTTGTTTCCGGTGTTCGATGTGCCTGCCGTCCGGCTTGCCACTATTCTCGCGCTGATCGGTCTGCTCACCACATTCAGCGCGATCGGCACGCGCCGGTCGATGGATGCATTGGGGATCGGAACCGCGCTCAAGCTCGGGCCGATCCTGCTGATCTGCATCGCCGGTTTGATCGCCAATGGCGTGCCCACGGCGGTGTCGCTGCCGCAGTTCAGCAACATCGAATCCATCGCATTGCTGCTGGCCTATGCCTACTCCGGGGCGGCGGCATCAACCGTTGCGGCGGGCGAAGTGAAGGACGCGCGGCGCACGGTCTATCGCTCGATCCTCGTCAATCTCGTGGTGATCGCGCTGTTCTACGCGTTCGTGCAATGGGCCTATATCGCGATCAATCCCCAGCAGGTGAACGCTGCGCGCCCGCTCGCTTCAGCGGGGGAGGCCGTGCTTGGGCAATGGGGCGTCATCGCGATCAGCGTGGCAGCGATTTTCTCGGTCGGCACCAACCAGATGAGCTATTTCGTTGCCATGCCGCGGGTGATTTTCGGGATGAGCGAACGCGGGCTGCTGCCCACGCCGTTTGCCCGGATTTCGCGCCGGTTCCTGACGCCGGTCAATGCCATTGTTGCTTATGGCACGATCGTGGCGTTGCTCGCGATCAGCGGCACGTTCAAAACGCTGGCCACGCTGATGGTCGCAATGGAAGCGCTGATACTTGTGACGGTGATCATGACGCTGCCCATCCTGTGGTACCAGGGCAAAGTCGCCGCCAGCAGCCTCGGCATGATTGGGTGGGGGGCATTGGTCGCGGCTGCGCTCGCGTTCGAGTTCTGGCTGCTGGGGCAGGTTCCCGCGGGTGCCGCGCTTTCGACCGTGAGCGTGTTGCTGGTCGGCTGCGTGCTATATGCCCTGATGCGCCGTACCCGGCCGCGCGGCGTGCTGGGCTGATCGTGCTGGGCTGACCCGGCAAAGCGGGTTCGCGCCAGCATGCCGGCGCTGGCACGCCTAACCCATCCCCTCCCGCAAGCTGGAGGGGATGAGCGGTTTTCAGGTCTTGTTCCTCAAAGCTCCTCGATCTCGTCGTCCTCTTCCTCGTCTTCCTCCTCGTCCTCTTCCGCCTCTTCGAGCGCGTCGATCAGGGCCTGGGCGAAGGCGGGGATGTCTTCGGGCTTGCGGCTGGTGATAAGGTTGCCGTCGGTCGCGACCGCCTGATCGACCACGTCGGCTCCGGCGTTTTCAAGATCGGTGTGGATCGAGGGCCAACCGGTCACGGTGCGGCCATCGACGATGTCCGCCTCGATCAGCAGCCACGGCGCGTGGCAGATCGCGGCGATTGGCTTGTTTTCCGAATCGAACTCTTCGATCAGCTCGATCACCCGGTCGTCCATGCGCAGGATATCCGGGTTCATCTGCCCGCCGGGCAACATGAGCGCGTCGAAGTCGTCGGCGGAAACCTCGTCGATATCCTTGTCGACCGTGACGGCTTCGCCCCAGTTGCCATGGTTCCAGCCGCGGATTTTGCCCGGGGTGGGGCTGGCAAGGGTGGTTTCGAAGCCGGCGGCTTCCAGCAGCTTGCGGGTATCGATCAGCTCGGACTGTTCAAAGCCGTCGGTGGCGAGAATCAGAATGCGCTTGGCCATGGGGGTCTCTTTTCCGGAAAAAGGGGGGCATCAGGATTGATCCCCTATAATGATCGGGGGATGTGACGGTTCCGAAGGTTCCGGAAGCGAAGCCCGCTTGCTAAAGCCGCGCCTAGCATGACCAAGACCACCACAGAAGCTGAACCCGACCCCTTCGACGCGATTGTCGACGCGCCCTTCGACAGCGCCTTGTCCGAGCGCTACCTCGTCTATGCGCTGAGCACGATCACCGCGCGCTCGCTGCCCGATCTGCGCGACGGGCTGAAGCCGGTGCACCGCCGCCTGCTCTGGGCGATGCAGCAGCTGAAGCTTGATGCCACCGGCGCATTCAAGAAATCGGCACGCGTCGTTGGCGATGTGATCGGCAAGTATCACCCGCACGGCGATGCCTCGGTTTATGATGCGATGGTTCGCCTCGCGCAGGATTTTGCCCTCCGCTATCCCTTGGTCGAGGGGCAGGGCAATTTCGGCACTATCGACGGGGATAACGCCGCCGCCTCCCGCTACACCGAAGCGCGGCTGACGCGCACGGCGATGCGGCTGATGTCCGGGCTGGAAGAAGGCACGGTAAACTTCCACCCGACCTACAACGGCGAGGAGGAAGAGCCCGAAATCTTCCCCGGCCTGTTCCCCAATCTCCTCGCCAATGGCTCCAGCGGTATTGCCGTGGGCATGGCGACCAATATCCCGAGCCACAATGTGGCCGAGATCGTCGATGCCACCTTGATGCTGATCGACAATCCGGGGGTGGAACACGCCGAGCTGATGGACGTGTTCCACGGCCCCGATTTCCCGACCGGCGGCCTCGTGGTCGATAGCAAGGCCGCGCTCAGCGCCGCTTACGAAAGCGGCAAGGGCGCGATCCGCGTGCGCGGGCGCTTTTCCACCGGGCGTGAGGCCGATGGCACGTGGGAGCCGACCGGCATCGAGAAGCTGGGCGGCGGGCAATGGCAGCTCGTGCTCAGCGAGATCCCGTATCAGGTGCAAAAGGGCAAGCTGATCGAGCAGATCGCCGCGCTGATCGGCGACCGCAAGCTGCCGATCCTCGAAGACGTGCGCGATGAAAGCGATTCCGAAATCCGCATCGTGCTCGTGCCCAAGAGCCGCAATGTCGATCCCGATCTGCTCAAGGAATCGCTTTACCGGCTGACCGATCTCGAAACGCGCTTCGGGCTCAATCTCAATGTGCTCGATGCGCGGCGCACGCCGGGCGTTCTCGGGCTAAAGTTGATGCTCCAGGAATGGGTGATCTGCCAGATCGACATCCTGCTGCGCCGATCGCGCCACCGCATGGAGAAGATCGCCAGCCGGCTGGAGCTGCTCGGCGGCTATATCATCGCCTACCTCAATCTCGACCGGGTGATCGAGATTATCCGCACCGAAGATGAGCCCAAGCCGCTGATGATGGCCGAGTTCGAACTGACCGACCGGCAGGCAGAGGCGATCCTCAATATGCGGCTGCGCAGTTTGCGCAAGCTGGAGGAAATGGAGCTGCGCAAGGAGCGCGATACGCTGCTGGCCGAACAGGCAGAGCTGCAGACGCTGCTCGATGATCCCAAGCTGCAGAAAAAGCGACTGAAGTCAGACCTCAAGGCGCTGCGCAAGGAATACGCCGAAACCACCGTGCTCGGCGCGCGCCGCACCACGATTGCCGAAGCCGCGCCAACGCGCGAATTCAGCATGGACGCGATGATCGAGAAAGAGCCGGTGACGGTGATCCTTTCTGCGCGCGGCTGGATTCGTGCCGCCAAAGGGCACTTGCCCTTGGACGGCGACTTCAAGTTCAAGGAAGGCGACGGCCCCGCCTTCGCGCTCCACTGCCAGACCACCGACAAGCTGCTGTTCGCGGTCGACAACGGGCGGTTTTATACCTTGGGCGCAGACAAACTCCCCGGTGCGCGCGGCTTTGGCGAGCCGGTGCGCACGATGATTGATATCGACCCCGATGCGCACATCGTCGCGCTGGTCGTGCACAAGGCCAAGGGGCAGCTGCTGCTCGCGGCCAACAGCGGGCGCGGATTCGCAGCGGAGATGGACGAGCTTCTCGCCGAAACGCGCAAAGGGCGCGGGGTGGTTTCGACCAAGCCGGGCGTGAAACTGATGATCGTGCGCGAGATCGCCGCCGAGCACGACCATGTCGCGGTGATCGGTGACAACCGCAAGCTGGTGGTTTTCCCGCTGAGCGAGGTGCCGGTGCTGGGCAAGGGCCAGGGCGTGACCTTGCAACGCTACAAGGATGGCGGGCTGGCCGATGCCGTCACGCTCACTTTTGCGGATGGCCTTTCGTGGGCGATGGGCGGAGATAGTGGCCGCACGCGCACCGAGAAGGATCTTCTGCCGTGGAAGGTCGCGCGCGGGGCGGCGGGCCGTTTGCCGCCGACCGGATTTCCAAGGGACAACACATTTGGATAAGAGGAAACTGGCGGATGACTAGCAACAGACTGGCAGGCCGCATCGCCCTGATCACCGGCGCTTCCTCCGGCCTTGGCGCGCACTTCGCGCGGCTCTATGCAGGCGAGGGCGCGGCCGTCGTGATCGGCGCGCGGCGCGTGGAACGCATCGCGGCGCTGGCGGACGAGATCAACGCGGGCGGCGGCAAGGCCCTGGCCGTGACGCTGGATGTGAACGATGAGGCCTCGATCATTGCGGCGTTTGATGCGGCGGAAGCCCAGATCGGGGTGCCCGATGTGGTGGTCGCCAACGCCGGGATCGTCGTGCCGGGCCGCGCGCTTGATGTTCCGGCCGAGGGCATCCGCAGCGTGGTCGATACCAATTTCACCGGCGTTTACCTGACGGCCCGCGAAGGGGCGCGGCGGATGATCGCCGCCGGATCGAAGCAGAGCGAGAAGGGACGGGTCATCCTCATCGGCTCGATCACCTCGCACATGACCGGGCAGGGCGATGCCACTTATGCCGCCAGCAAGCTTGCCGTGCAGCATCTTGGCCGCCAGCTGGCGCAGGAATGGGCGCGGCTGGGGATCAGCGTCAACACGATCCAGCCCGGCTACATCAGCACGGAAATCGCCGGTGACTGGTTCGATACCGATGGCGGCAAGGCGCAGATCGCCACATGGCCGCGCCGCCGCCTGACCGATATTGCCGCGCTGGATGAACCGATGGTGTTCTTCGCCAGCGACGCCTCAAAGCAGGTGACGGGCGCGCATATCACCGTGGATGATGGGCAGAGCCTCTAGCTCGCCCCCGGCAGCCCCGCCATATAGTCTGCGCTCAGCACTTGCGGAAGCTTCTGCGGCGAAGCGGCTTTCACCGGATACCACAGGTAAAGCGGGACGCCTGCCGCGCCCTGTGCCGAGAGGAAGCTGGTGATCTTCGGATCGCGGCGCGTCCAGTCGCCCACCAGCACCACGACACCCGCCTTGCGGAAGGCATCGCGCGTGCTCTCGCGCTCGATCGCGACGTTCTCGTTGACCTTGCACGAGAGGCACCAATCGGCGGTGAAGTAGGCGAAGACCGGCTTGCCGGCCTTGCGCGCATCGGCCAGCGCGGCTTCGCTGAAGGGCTTGGCATCGAGCAACCCCGCCTCAACCGCGCCGCCCGGCCCTGCCGTGGCGAGGCGCGGAGTGGCGGCGAGCGCCAGCGCGGCGAGCGCAATGCTGCCCGGCAGCGCCCAGCGCGCGGTGCCCAGGCCCTGCCGCTGCGCGCGCCCGATGGCGATCAGCAGAACGACGACCAGCACCGCAAGCGTGATCGCACTGGCGGCATAGGCCGGCCCGCCCAGCCGCCAGGCCAGCCAGCCGAGTGCAAGGACCGTCAGCCCCATCGGCACCGCCATGGCGTGGCGAAAGCGCACCATCCACGCACCGGGTCGCGGGATCAGGCGGCGCAGCGCGGGCACGAAGCCCAGCAGCAGGAACGGCAGCGCGAGGCCAAAGCCCAGCGCCGCAAACACCGCCATCGCAGCCCACGCGGGAAGCACGAGTGCCGCACCCACGGCCGCCGCCATGAATGGCCCGGTGCAAGGCGTCGCAACAAACGCCGCCAGCAGCCCCGTGCCGAATGCGCCAGTCCAGTTGTTTTTGGCCAAGCCTCCCTTGGCAGCGCCGCCGCCGCTCTCGATCGAAAGCCCAGGCAGCTCATAAAGCCCGGCAAAGTTCGCGGTGATCGCCACAGCGAGGAGCAGCAGGAGCGCGACCACGCCCGGGTCCTGCAACTGGAACGCCCAGCCGACTTGCGTGCCCGCCGCGCGCAGCGCCAGCATCGCCGCGCCAAGCGCCATGCAGGCCAGCACCACGCCTGCGGTATAGGCGACGCCTTCCATTTTGGCATGATCGCTCCCCGAGCGCGCCAGCGCCATCGCCTTGAGGCTGAGGATCGGAAACACGCAGGGCATCACGTTAAGGATCAGCCCGCCCACCATCGCGCCGAGAATGGCCAGCACAAGCGTGGCGGCCGAGAACGGCGCGGGCACGTCGGCCTTGCCGAGCGGGGTGCCCGCAGGCGGAACCACCCCGGGCTCTGCGCTCAACGCGATGCCGCCAAGGCTCTCGCCCTTGGGGCCGGACCCAAGCGACAGCACGCCCGCCAGCGTCGCGGGCGCTTCGGGCGCGGGGAAGGCGGCGCGTGCCAGTTCGATGATCAGCGTATCGCCGCTGCGGCTGAAAGCCTGCGGTTTGGCATAGTCTGCGACGCCCTCGGACTGGAGGAAGAAGTGCGGCTCGCCAATGGCCGCGCTTGCCGGAAACGGCACTGCGATCCGCCAGCCGTTGGGGGCAGCTGCAAACGTCCCCTTCCGGTCAAGCGGTGCGGGCAACGCCGCGCGCCAGGCTTCGAAGCGCGCATCCGCCGCCCCGCTGCCCACGGTTACCGTGCCTTCAAGCGTGGCTTGCTCCGGCACGCAGATCGCCTCGGTGCAGGCGAGCCAGTTGGCCTTGGCTGAGACGGGCAGGGCGGTGCCGGGCTTCGCGTCCTTGGGTATCGAGAATGGGACCAGCACGGCATAGTCATGCTCGTAGACATGGTTCATCAGCCCCTGCACCAGCAGCGTCTGCGGCACCGGGAATTCGAGCGAGCCGGCGCCCGCACCGCTGGGCACGGTCCATTCGAGCGAGATGGGCAGGCCCGCGTCACCGGGGTTCGACCAATAGCCATGCCAGCCCTTGTCCGGCTGCATCAGCACCGCCAGCGTGATCGTCTCGCCCGGCTGGCCAGGACGCTCGGCAACCAGAGAGGCGCGGATGTGGGCGGTTTGCGCAGCGGCGGGCACAGCGCCCAGCGCCAGCCAGAATGCGGTGAGCAGAAGGGCGAAGTTTCTCAAGATCGACATATTCGCCCTCTATCGCAACCCAAAGGTTTTGGCCACCTGTACGCCCGGCGCAGGCTGGCTTAAGGCCCTCATCCGGCCTGCCTTTGCGTGCACCCTCTTGCGCGCGAGTAGCGCCGGGGCCATCACGCAGACATCTGAAGGCGCGTGGCTGGCGAGTCTGGTTCGGGACGGATCGAAGGAAGGTAACCCCATGGCGTTTCGCAAGTCTCTCTCGGTCCGCTGGGGCGCGGCTGCATTAGCCGCAGCGATGGTGCTGCCCCATGCCGGAATGGCCCGGCCCGCTAAACCTGCTCCCACCAAGGCCGCACCGTCCCCCGCGCCGGTGATGCCCGCCAAGGGCGCGCCGAGGCTCATCGTGGCGATCTCGGTCGATCAGTTCTCGGCCGATCTCTTCGCGCAGTACCGCTCACACTACACCGGCGGTCTTGCGCGGCTGGCGCAGGGCGCAGTGTTTCCTTCAGGCTATCAGAGCCATGCCGCGACCGAGACGTGCCCCGGCCACTCGACGATCCTGACCGGCATGCACCCCGCGCATACGGGGATCATCGCCAACACCTGGATCGACCAGTCGGTCACCCGCGGCAAGAAGACGGTATATTGCGCCGAGGACGAGACCAGGGCCGCGTCTGATCCCAAGGACTATGTTGCCTCGGTCAGCCACCTGCTCGTGCCCACGCTGGGCGAGCGGATGAAAGCCGTGTGGCCTGCCAGTCGCAACGCTGCCGTCTCGGGCAAGGACCGCGGCGCGCTGATGATGGGCGGCCATGTGATCGACGAGGTCTATTGGTGGAAGAGCGGTGCCTTCGCCTCGCTCGACGGCCGCACGCTGACCCCCGCTGCGGTGAACGAGAACACCTCGCTGGCGAGTGTGCTTTCCGCAGGAGCGCCCGGCTTCGAATTGCCGGCATGGTGCGCGGGGAAAGACCGCGCCGTGCCGCTGCAAACCTCCGGCACTTCGGCCAGCATTGGCAGCCTTGCCTCCGGGCCTTCGGGACCTGACGGCGCGTTCACGGTCGGCACGGGGCGGTTCATGCTGGCCGCCGGAGACAAGAACGGCTTCCGCGCCTCGCCGCGCATGGACCACGCCACGCTCGATCTCGCGACGGAAATGGTCGATGAGCTGAAGCTGGGCAAGGGCACTGCGCCCGATGTGCTTTCGGTGAGCCTCTCCGCCACCGACTACATCGGCCACGGCTATGGCACCGAAGGCGCGGAGATGTGCATCCAGATGCAGCAACTCGATCTGGCGCTGGGCGATTTCTTCGTCGCGCTCGACCAGCGCGGGATCGACTATGCGGTCGTGCTGACGGCGGATCATGGTGGCTTCGATCTGCCCGAGCGGTTGGACGAGCAGGCGCTTCCGCTCGCCCAGCGCGCCGACAAGTCCTTGCTGCCCGAAGCGCTGAGCGCGGCGGTGGCGGCCAAGACCGGGCTTGAAGCCAAGGGTCTGATCCTCTCCGATGGTGCATCGGGCGACATCTGGGTGCGCCGCGATCTGGCAGATGCCGACAAGGCCCGCGTGATCGAGGCGGCCAGGACCGAACTCATGGCCAATCCGCAAGTTGCCGCCGTCTTCACGGCCGGCGAACTCGCCGCCGCGCCCGCGCCGACGGGTTCGCCGGAAAGCTGGAGCTTGCGGGACCGGGCCAAGGCCTCGTTCTACCAGCCGCGTTCGGGCGATCTCGTGTTGCTGCTGAAGCGCGGTGTGGTCCCGATCCCCACGCCGGGGCCGGGCTATGTCGCCACGCATGGTTCGCCCTGGGACTATGACCGCCGCGTCCCGATCCTGTTCTGGCGCAAGGGGATGACCGGGTTCGAACAGCCCAGCCCGGTCGAAACCGTGGACATCGCGCCGACGCTCACCGCGCTGCTCGGCCTGCCCGTGGCACCCGGCACCTACGATGGGCGCTGCCTCGATCTCGATGCCGGAACCGGCACTACCTGTGGAGCCAATCCTTGAGTGACAGCATAAGCGCGGAAGTCGTCATTCTGGGCGGCGGGCTGGTCGGAATGACGCTCGCCATCGGGCTCGCCCGCGCCGGGATCAGCAGCGTGGTGGTCGACAATTCCGATCCGGCAGCGCAGACGGCGGAAGGCTTCGATGGCCGCGCCTCGGCGATTTCGACCGCAAGCTGGAACCTCTACACCCACCTCGGCCTTGCCGAGACGCTGGAGCCGCTCGGCTGCCCGATCGCCTCGATCGCGGTCACCGACGGGATGAAGCCCGGTCGGCTCGATTTCCAGCCGGGGCCGGACGATGGCACGCTGGGGCGCATGTTCGCCAACCGCGACTTGCGCATCGCCATGTATGCGCTGGCCGCGAAGGAAAGCGCGATCACGTTTATGCCGAATGCACGGGTCACCTCGCGCGAGCGCGGTGATCACGGCGTCGCGGTTGCGCTGGCCGATGGCCGCACCTTGACCGGGCGGCTGCTGGTGGGGGCGGAAGGTCGCGCCTCGCCCACGCGCGATGAGGCGGGCTTCACCCCGGCGAAGTGGAAATATGGCCACCGTGCGATCATTGCCGGGCTTGCCCACGAAAAATCGCACGGCAATGTCGCGTGGGAAATTTTCTATCCTGCAGGCCCCTTTGCCTTGCTGCCCCTGCTCGATGATACCGCAGGTCGGCATCGTTCCGCGCTGGTCTGGACCGTGTCCGACAAGGACGCAGCGGGGGTGTTGGCGCTGCCCGACGGCGCGTTCATCAGTGCAGTGCAAGAGCGCATGGGCGGCATGTTCGGCGCGCTGTCGCTGACGGGTGGGCGCAGTTCGTGGCCGCTCAACTTCCACCACACCGCCCGCATGGTGGCGCAGCGCCTGGCGCTGGTCGGCGATGCAGCGCATGGCGTGCACCCCATTGCAGGGCAGGGGCTCAATGTCGGGCTGCGCGATGTCGCGGCTCTGATCGAGGTTTTGACCGACGGAATGCGGCTGGGCCTTGATCCGGGCGATGCGCAAGTGCTCGCGCGCTATGATCGCTGGCGCGCGGCCGATACCTTTATGGTGGCGGCGGCGACGGACACGCTGACGCGGTTGTTTGGCGTGCCCGGTCGGCTGCCCTCGGCGATCCGCCGGATCGGCATGGCGGGCGTACAGCGCCTGCCCACGCTCAAGCGCTTTTTCATGGAGGAAGCCCGCGGCATGAGCGGAACGCTGCCTAGTCTGTTGCAGGCCTGAGCGAAGCGGTTACGCGGCGGGTTTGGCTACAGGAGCTGCGACCGGCATGGCAGCCTCGGCCGCAGGGACGTTCGCCGCAGGAGCCACCGCAATTGGCGCCGCAACAGTCGGTTTGATCACCTGAGGCGTGACCGGGAACGAAAGCGATGCCGTCTCGAGCTGGTCGAGCGCATGCTCGGTCATCTCGAAATCGCGCGCGTGGGCGAGCCATTCGATCGCAGCGTCCTTGCCCGGCATGCGCTCCACTTCGGCAATCGCCATATCGATCCGGCCCCCGGCCAGCGCTTCACGCACGCGCGCCGCGCGGCTTTCGGGGGTGGGTGAGGGCATATCGGCATGGCGGATGACGAAGAGTTCGCCGATTTGCCGCGTCAGCCAATCCCACGTGCCTTCGCCCTTGGCGCCGCCGATCAACTGGGGGCTCAGCCGCTCGAAGCTTTCGCCCAGCATCGCGAGGGTCATGGGCTTCTGCGCCGCCGCGATGACCCGGTCGACCGCCACGGGCTGGGTACTGCCAAAGCGCACGCGCAGCTGGCTTTCGAGATAGCCGAGCGCCTGGCCGCGTTCGATCGCGCGGCGGGCGGCGAAAGCCACGAGCAGCGCTTCGGCTTGTCCAGCTTGCCCGGCCGCGTTGACGGCCTGCTGGTTCAATTCCGCGAGCCGCTGCTCGAGCGCCGAGACTTTGGCTGCGGCGGCGGCCAGCGAGGCATCGGTGGCGGCGAGATTGGCGGACGTTACTTCTGCCGCCTGCGAGGTCAGCGCAGCAGGAGAGGGCTGCGGCGAGATGATGTCGTTGGCGATGCTGACCTTGAGCCAGCCGCTCTGCCAGCCATACCACGCGCCGCCGCCGAGCGCGGCGAGAATCAGCAGGGCAACGAACACTGCCCGGCCGCGCCCGGATCGGGTGCGCTGGAGGGCCAGTGGCGAGCCAATGGTCATGTCCTGCATGGAATCATTTTTCAGTTGTCAGTGTCCCAAAGGTGACACTGTTTTACACAATTGCGCAGCGAGTGCCAGCACTGCTTGGTCACTGCGTGTCTGCGCGATTTCAACATGTTGCCAACCCGTGCCGGCCATTGCCCCGATTCGCGGTGCCAGGCAGGCCAGCGCAAGGTGATCCCGGCGGACGCCAAGGCGGTCTGATTCTGCGGCGAAGTGCTGCGCCGCCTCACCCGAATGGAGCAGCACAACGGCAGGTTCAGCCAGAGCTTCGACCAGCGCCTGAGGCATGGCCACCCCCTGCGCAGCATAAACCACGATGTCGTCTATGTGGACACCTTCAGGCAGCGCCAGCGGCACGTGCTTTTCTCCGGCAAGGCGCAGATAGCGCCCGGGAGGCAGCGTCTCGACCAGCGGTTGCAGGCCGCCTTCTCCGGTCTGGCCGATGGCAAAGCCCGCGCCGCGCGCCGCTGCGGCGGTGATCGCGCCGACAGCATGGACCGGCAGCGGAGCAAGGCGGCTGAGCCCGCCACCGCCGAGCCGGAACACATTGGCGCTCCCCGCAAGCAGCGCCAGATAGGGCGCGGGATCAGGGGCATCCCAGCGCGCAGGAGCCATCTCGAACAGCGGAACAGCGAGCGCCAAGAGCCCCAGTTCGCGCGCCGCCTCCACCGTTGCGGCATTGCCCGGCTCGGGGCGGATGACGACGACGGGTACGGGGGAGACGGACGCTGTGGGCATCAGCTGCCAGTGAAATGCCTGCGGATCGCCTCGGGCGCGGTATCGAGCAGCGTGCGCGCGAGCGCGGCGGGTCCGGCGGCGTCGTCCTTGGCAAAGCTGGCGGTCGCCTCCACCCGCTCCGCCCCATCAGGGCTGAACAGCGCGGCGCGCAGGGTCAGGCTGTCGCCCTCCGCCGTTGTCAGCAGCGCGATCGGGCTATGGCAGGTGCCGCCCAACCCGCGCAGCAACCCGCGCTCGGCAACGATTGCGGCATGGCTCGGCTTGTCGTTGATGGCATCGAGCAGCGCGCAAAGGTCGCTGCGCGCGGCGAGGCATTCGATGCCGATCGCGCCTTGTGCCGGGGCGGGCAGCCATGTCTCGGAATCGAGCGGGCTGCCGATGCCGTTCTGACCCAGCCGGTTGAGCCCGGCGGCGGCAAGCAACGTCACATCCGCCTCACCCGATTCGAGCTTGGCGAGCCGCGTTGCGACATTGCCGCGAAACTGCACCACGGTAAGGTCAGGCCGCGCATGGAGCATCTGAGCGGCGCGGCGTGGGGCGCTGGTGCCGACCCGCGCGCCCGCAGGGATTGCCGAAACGCTCTTCGCGCCAACCAGCACGTCGCGCACATCCTCGCGCGGCAGCACGGCGGCGATACGCAATGTGGCGGGCCGCTCGGTCTCGACATCCTTCATCGAATGGACCGCGAAGTCGATCGTGCCTTCCGCCAACGCGGCATCCAGTTCCTTGGTCCACAACGCTTTTCCGCCGATCTCGGCGAGCGGGCGGTCCTGGATGCGGTCCCCGCTCG
>JBJXEK010000100.1:0-6818 GCA_046155055.1 Novosphingobium sp.
CTTGGCACCGACCACGGTGCGAATGGTCTCACGCTTGATATTCTCACCGCGCTGGCCAAGGTCGAAGTTGTCGCGTGTAACCAGCACACCGCCGTTGGCCGGATCGATCGCGGCGCGGATGTTGGCCGGGATATAGGGGTTATCCTGCGGCACGAAGAGGTAGTAGTCGAAGGTCAGCTGTCCGAGCGAGTACGATTTGGTGTTGGCGTATTTTGCCTCGGCGAAAACCTGGAATGCGTTCGAGAAATCGTAGTGCGTGTTGAGGTTTACGACATGCCGCGTGATTGCCGGCAGAAGGTCGTTCCCATAATCTGAAACCAGCGTGTCGTCGCTGCCGCGCGAATAGCCACCCGGGATCGACGTGCCAAGGTTGTAGGGCTTTCCGTCGCCGCGAAACTCTGGAATGCCATCAAACGTGGTATCCACCGCACCCTGGCGCGAGGTCCATTCATACCGCACATCGTTCAGCGGGATGCGGCTGTACGAGCCCGGCGTATTCGCCTTGTAGTCCGGATTACGGTAGAAACCGACCGAGCGCGTGCCGCTGAACTGCGGCCGGTCCCGCGTCTGCAACCGGTCACTGTCGCCAAATTCGTAAGCGATCGAGACGTTGCCGCGCCCGTCGGCAAAGTTGTGGCCTGCCGTCGCGGTGATCAGCTTCTCGCCGGAATCACCGTACCGGCTGATCCCGGCCTGGACGCGCGCGGTCACGCCTTCAAAGTTCTTCTTGAGGATGAAATTGACCACGCCGGTCACGCCGTCAGCACCATAGATGGCCGAAGCACCGCCGGTGAGCACGTCGATCCGATCGATCAGATCGACAGGGATTGTGTTGATATCGACCGACTGGCTACCCTCGAGGCCCGAGACATGCCGCCGACCATCGACGAGCACGAGCGTGCGGTCCACGCCAAGGTTGCGCAGGTTGAGCAGGTTGAGGCCGGTCGTGCCGATCCCGGCGCGATCACCTGAGTTGTCCCGCGAAGTTGACGAGCCGACCAGCGAGGGCAAGCTGGTCAGAAACGTGGTGACATTCGCCACGCCTTGCTTCTTGAGCAGATCGCCCCCGAACGAAACGGTTGGGCTGGCCGTCTGGTAATCGGGACGGCGAATGCGGGTGCCGGTAACCACGATTGGAGTTTGGGCGGGGCTGGCCGCCTCATCTGAAGCATCGGAAGCTTGCGGTGCCACATCGGCCTGCGCCCAGGCGGACGAAGGACACAACGCCGTCAGCACCAATGACGAAACTGCGGTACAGAGCGCAGCGCGAGGGGATCGAACAAGCAACATAACTACTCCCATGCTGGATGCTTGAACATTGATGGCTCTCCCATCCGCTAGCAAGTGATTGAATTCATGCCCTTGTATTATGGCCACGCTTTGATGCAATCTAGCAACACACAAGCCCGGCCGACACTGCCAAAGACATGCTTTGTTACAAGCGCAACTTTTCTGAGCCCGGCAGCCTTAAGGCGCAGGGCTCACGAGCGACCATGTGAACGGCTTAAAGTATATGGGTGGCCTCAAGCCGCCTTGCGCATATCCAATTCGAGTCGCTGCCAGATTTCCAGCAACGCATCGGTCAAGTCGCGCATCATCTCGTCGGTATGCGCAGGGCCGGGCGTGAAGCGCAGCCGTTCGGTGCCGCGCGGCACTGTGGGATAATTGATCGGCTGCACATAGACGCCGTATTCCGCCAGCAGGATGTCGCTGACTTTCTTGGCGCGCACCGGATCGCCCACCATCAGCGGTACGATATGCGTGGTAGAGGGCATGACCGGAAGGCCTGCCTCGGCGAAGGCCTTCTTGAGGAAGGCTGCGGCAGCCTGCTGGCCATCGCGCTCGACGCTCGAGGCCTTGAGGTGGCGCACTGCTGCCAACACGCCTGCGGCGAGTACAGGCGAGAGCGAGGTCGTGAAGATGAAGCCCGGAGCATAGCTGCGGATCACGTCGATCACCCGTGCGTCGGACGCGATATAGCCGCCCATCACGCCAAAGGCCTTGCCCAGCGTGCCCTCGATGATGTCGATACGGTGCGCCGCTTCGTCGCGCTCTGAAATGCCGCCGCCGCGCGCGCCGTACATGCCAACTGCGTGGACCTCGTCGATATAGGTCAACGCATTGTACTTTTCGGCAAGGTCGCAAATTTCGTGGATCGGAGCGACATCGCCGTCCATCGAATAGACGCTCTCGAACGCAACCAGCTTGGGCAGTGCAGGATCAGTTTCGGCCAGCAGCTCTTCCAGATGCGCCACATCGTTGTGGCGAAACACCTTCTTTTCCGCGCCAGAATTGCGGATGCCTGCGATCATGCTGGCATGGTTAAGTTCGTCGGAAAAGATCACGCAGCCGGGCAGGATTTTGGCGAGCGTGGACAGCGTGGCGTCGTTCGAGACATAGCCGCTGGTAAACAGCAGCGCGCCGTCCTTGCCGTGAAGGTCCGCCAGTTCGGCCTCCAGATCGACGTGATAGTGCGTGTTGCCGCCGATATTGCGCGTGCCGCCAGAGCCGGCACCGACATCGTGCAGCGCTTCTTCCATCGCGCCGATGACCTTGGGGTGCTGGCCCATCGCGAGATAGTCGTTCGAGCACCACACCGTTATCGGCTTGGGGCCGTTGTGCCCGGCAAAGCACCGAGCATTGGGATAAGCACCCTTGTTGCGCAGAATATCGATAAAGACGCGGTATCGGCCTTCGGTATGCAGACGCTCGATCGCGGAATCGAAAACCTGATCGTAATTCACCCACAACTCCTTGCGCCCGTGAAGACTTGGCAGGGAAAACACCTTGCCTTTGCGGCCAAGGCGTCCGCGGTCAAAAACCCGCGGAGTTCCTAGCCGACCTAGCGTTGCGGGCGCTTTACGCGGCTTGAGGCGGGTTTGCCAGCGGCATTTGGGTCATATCCCATGCGGGTCAAATCCCGGGCTCAGCGGGGCGGATTGGCGGAACGCGTGTCCGGCGCCGCACGCAAATGCGGGCCGATGACGGGGTCCTGCAACCATCCCAGATCTTGCCCGTAGACCAGCGTCAGGTTCCGCTCGCGGGCCTCTAGCCGGGCGAGCCCCTTGACCCAGCCGGTGGTGGCTGCCCTATCCTCGCTCCCGGTCCACTCCGCGAGATAACGCGACTGCGGCCGCTGCCAGAGCACATTTCGCCGCATCGGGGCCGTATCGCCGGTAAACAAGAACTCGCGGCCGTCCTGCAACTGAACGTAGATCATCTGCGAGCCGGGCAAGTGACCTGGCGATCGCATCGCCGAAATGCCGGGAGCGACTGCGGCGTAGCCGGGCGGGCCGGACAGGGCCTGTACAGGCGGCGGCAGCGCGGGCGCAGATGCGGGCTGAAGCTGGCCGATCGCGTCGATCTGCGCGGCATTGCCCAGCACTTTCGCGCGGACATCGCCAACCTGCGGTATCACGGACACCAGCCCGCCGATATGTTCGATCTGTTCGCTCGTAAACAGAACATGCCGCGCCGATTGCAGCCAGCCATCGACCGTCGCCTGCTGCGCCGCCTGATAGCTGGAAAAGCCACTGGCGACAGCCTGATCGCTGGTCAGTCCGGCATCGATGACAGTATCGCCGCCCGGTGCAATCACATGCCACACGAGGATCGCAGTTTCTTCGGCTTTCAAGCCGCCGCCTGCCACCAGCATGGTGCCCGGCCGGGTTTCGGTTGCAATCACGGCGTATTCTACCGCAGTGGGGCGCGGCCCGGTCAGGCGCGCCGCATCTGCCCTGAGCTGCGCGATATCGACCGCCAAAGGCGGTGCGGAGGTTGGTCCCGCGTCGATCAGCAGCCAGTAATACGGCACCGCGACCAACAATATCAGCAACAAGGCAATTCGGCTGAACATTGCGCCCCTTCACTCCAAACGGTTTAAAACACTAGCCGTTTCTCGATTCCGTAGTTCGCCAGCGCAAGCATGATATCCCCATCATCTGGTTCGGCGCGCGTGAACAACGCAAAATCGCGATCGGCAAGGCGATCGATCCTGGCCCAGGCCTGGCCTTCGGTCAGGTGCGCGATCCTGCGGGCGATACCGTCCGATCCATCGACAAACTGCGTACCGGGTCCGAAAGCTGCGGCAAGCTCGGCCTCCAACAGAGGGAAATGCGTGCAAGCCAGCACCACCGTGTCGATTTGCTCCCCGTCCGGCATGGCGCGCAGCGCGGCTGCCGCGCGCGCGAATACCGCCGGATCGACCTGCCTGCCGCGTAGCTTCGCTTCGGCGGCAGCGACCAGTTCGGGCGCGGCATGGCGCAGCAGGCGCTTGTCGGCGGCAAATTCGGCCTGAAGCCGGTCAACATAGCCCTGCCGGATCGTCGCCTCAGTGCCGAGCAAGCCGATCACGCCGCTGCGGGTCATCGCCGCGGCCGGCTTGATTGCGGGCACGGTGCCGACAATGGGCACTTCGAGCACCTCGCGTACCGATGCGAGCGCGATCGTCGAGGCGGTGTTGCAGGCAATACACACGAGCCGCGGATGATAGCGTTCGGTCAGGCGGCCAAGCAGCCCCGAAACCCGCGCCGCGATCTGCGCCTCGGTCTTGTTGCCATAGGGCAAACCGGCGTTGTCCGAGACGTAGATCACCGGCGCCTGCGGCAAGGCCGCGCGCACTTTGCCGAGTACCGACAGCCCGCCGACTCCGGAATCGAACAGCAGGAGCGGAGCGGCGGGATCGGCATTCATCGCGGGCCTTCTATCGGGAATGGCCGCAAAAAGGAAACCCGCCCTCTCCCCTTTGTGCTCCGGCGCGGTTAAGAGCTTGCGGCATGAACGCTCCTGATCTTTTGGCCGCAGCGGTTTTTCTCGCCGGATACCTCCTCGGATCGGTGCCGTTCGGGCTGTTGCTCACGCGGCTTTTCGGCGCAGGCGACATTCGTACCATCGGCTCGGGTAACATCGGCGCGACCAACGTGCTGCGCACCGGGCGCAAGGGGCTGGCCGCCGCCACCTTGCTGCTGGACGCTGGCAAAGGGGCGCTGGCGGTCCTGCTGGCGAACGCGTGGTTCGGCGGCGATCCCGGGCTGACCTCACTCGCCGGTTTGGGCGCGATGATTGGGCATTGCTTCCCGGTTTGGCTTGGTTTCAAGGGCGGCAAGGGTGTGGCGACGATGCTGGGCATCTGCTTTGCGTTGGATTGGCGGATCGGTGCCGCCGCTGCCGCAACATGGCTCGGCATGACTTTGGCGACTCGAATCTCGTCGGTCGGAGGCATGTCAGCTGCAATTGCCGCACCGTTGGTTGCGTTTGCGCTCTATCGGCTTGCTCCGAATGGGCTTTTTCAGATCGGCGACGGGCTTGCATTTTTCGTTGAAGCTATCGCACTGACGATCATGGCCGCTATCGTCCTGTGGCGCCACCGCGCCAATATTACCCGCCTGCGCGCCGGGACCGAGCCGCGCATCGGTTCCAAAGGATGAGCCTATCGCCCGAGGCTGAATTTGCCCGCATCCGCCTGCTCCGCTCGCCCGGGATCGGCCCGGTCAGCTATTTCCAGCTTATGCGCCGTTTCGGCGATGCTGCTGTCGCGCTCGATTCGCTGCCCGATCTCGCCGCGCGGGGAGGGGGGCGCTACCGGCCCGTCCCAGCCGAACGGATCGAGGCTGAAATGGCGCGCCTGCACCGAGCCGGTGCGCAGTATCTGTTCCACGATTCGCCTGCCTATCCACGCCTTCTCGCCGCGCTCGAAACCCCTCCGCCGGTTCTCACCTGGCGCGGCGATCTGACGCTGCTCGGACAGGGCGCGGTGGCGCTCGTCGGTGCGCGCAATGCTTCGGCCGGGGCCTGCCGCTTGTCGCGCGAATATGGGGCCGCGCTGGCATCGCGCGGGCTTGCCGTGGTCTCAGGCCTGGCGCGCGGGATCGATGCCGCCGCGCACAAGGGCGCGCTCTCGGGCATGGCGCGCGGCGGCGGCACCATCGGCGTGATCGCCAGCGGGATCGACGTGACCTACCCGCCCGAACATGCCGCGCTGCAGGAAGAGGTCGCATCGCGCGGCCTGCTCCTCGCCGAAATGCCTCCTGGCACCGAGCCGCTGGCGCGCCATTTCCCCTTCCGCAACCGCATCATCGCTGGGCTTGCTGCGGGCACCGTGGTGGTGGAGGCCGCCCCTCGTTCCGGTTCGTTGATTACCGCGCGGCTTGCTGCCGAGGCGGGGCGCGAGGTCATGGCCGTGCCTGGCTCGCCGCTCGATAGCCGCTCGCGCGGGTGCAACGAGCTGATCCGTGACGGGGCGGTGCTGGTCCAGTCGGCCGACGATATCGCCGAACTGCTCGAACGCTTCGAGGGGCCGAATAGCCAAACCGGTCCAAAGACCCTGCGCGAACCGGTCTGGTCCGGCATCACCGACGAAGGGCCAGACTTTGGCTTGGTCGAAGCGGACGGTTCGGCTGAAGTCGTCCACCTGCTCGGCACTGCGCCGGTTTCTACCGACGAACTGATCCGCCAGAGCGGCGCCAGCGCTGGCGCGGTGCAGATGGCGCTCCTCGAACTGGAGCTTGCCGGGCGGCTGTTGCGCCACGCCGGGGGGCGGGTCTCGCTCGCCAATCCCTGAGCCTGCCAATCCCTGAGCCTTGCCGCCAATATGGCGATAATTGACGGACCCGCCATTCATCGGCATCATCCATGTCGGATCTCGCTGGCGCGGGGCCGGGGGAGACGCATCATGATCGGGCACAAATTCATTGCTATGGCACTCGCCGCCACTGCGCTATCGCTTCCGATGTTGGCCTATGCGGGCGATGATGCTGCGGTCAAAATCTCGGGCAAGGAAGCGGTCAAAGGGGCCACCGGCATCGCGGTTGCGGCCTTCA
>JBJXEK010000101.1:0-3916 GCA_046155055.1 Novosphingobium sp.
CACGGTTCCGGCAAGGCTCGCGCCCTGATCGGGGCGGCCCGGCAAAGCCGAGCGGACGGCAGCAAGCAGCAGGCATAATCCAGCCAGAAGTAGGACTGACGCGCGCACAATAACGATCGGAGCGGGATGACCGGCCAGGATATCGGCGCGGAAACCCAGAATAAGCCACACGCCGAAAGCCGCAAGGAAGGTCGCGCCGAGCCCGGCGGCAATGCCGAACCCCGGGCGCAGCGGGGCCACCGGGGCGAGATCGCCGACCAGAGCGTCGATCGTCGCCTCAATGGAGCGCTCGGATGAGGAGCGCTCGGATGGATCGCGGGACATCAAAACTCCTTCGGCAGGTGAAAGAACTGCCGATGCAGCCCGGTCCGACCCGATTTGTCCGATGTGATTGCCGTGGGTTTGCAAAGCAAGGGATCTTTCAAGCATACCCCGACAAAAGACCGGCCCGCATCCGAGGGGGACGCGGGCCGGTTGCTGCGCAGGGATTGGCGGCGCGGGGTCAACCCCGCTGCAGCAGACGGTCGAGCGACAGTGCTCCCCCGCCCTTGGCGATGAGCGGCAGCAGGATCGCTGCCCAGCTCAAGTGGGTCGGCCAGGCATCGGGATAGACGAAGACCTCAATCACCGTGGTCATGCCGAGCAGCGCCAGCGCGGCAAACCGGGTGCCCAGCCCGAGAACGAGCAGGATCGGGAAAAGGTGCTCCGAGTAGGTCGCCATGGGGGCGGCGATTTCCGGCGGAACGAAGGGCAACTTATAGTCGGTTTCGAACAGATATCGGGTGCTGTCGGTGATCGTCAGCCAGCCTTCGACTTTGGTGCGGCCTGACTGGAAGAACACCGCCGCAATCCCGAGCCGCGCTACCAGCAACAGCAAGGTTTCGGGCAGGAGACGAGCGGCCAGATCACCGAGCCTTTGGTAGATGGAAGCGAGTGCGTTCATGCGGGATACCTTCGATCAACCGTAGCGGCCCGGCGGGGAGATCCGCACCGGGCCGGCCCGGATCAGTGCGCCTTGGGGGTCAGCGAACCGTTACCCTTGGGGGTCTGGATCGAGGTGCAGGTGCCAGCCTTGACCAGCGTCCACGAATTGCCCTGATAGTCGGTCTTCGAGGTGCCGGCGCAGCTGGTGCCCGGGCCTGCGGCGCATTCGTTCTTGCCAGCCTTGGCGACGCCGTAGCACTTTTCCATGGCAGGCTTGGTGTCGGCAGCATGGGCAGCACCGGCAACAAGGCCGAGAGCGATCGAAGCGGCGAAAGCGGTTGCAGCAATCTTCATGGGAAATTCCTTTTAATAGGTTGATAAACAAGTAATAAATGCAAGAACAGGAGGGACAGGTTGTGCATGTGAAGCGCCCCGCCCCTGTGTCCGGAAATGTTCGCGCCGGCCACGTTGACCAGTTCGCCGGCTCCTTCCGTGTGGTTACACAAGGTGCAGCATTTTTGTGCGAAGCAGTCGCGCGGCTGGACCTTTCGTCGCGTAAAGCCTAGTCAGACCAACACAAATCGGAGCTGTGGAAGGACAATCGGATCGTGCGGAATTTTGCGCTTGAGGTGTATTTTTCGAAGTGGGAGTTCGCGGCAAAGTATCACCTGACCGCGTCCGACGCGCAAAGCATGACTCTCTCGCAGTTGCTGGCCCATGCCTCTCCCGAAGACCGCGAGCGGTTTGACGGCCTGCACCTGAGCTATACCAAGACGTTTGGCGCACAGCCGCTGCTGCACGAAATTGCGCAAACCTATGATGCCATCAGTGAGGAGCAGCTTCTCTGTTTCGCCGGCGCGGAAGAGGGCATCTATGTGGCGATGCGCGTGCTGCTGCAGCCAGAAGATCACTGCATCGTTATCACGCCCAACTACCAGGCGGCGGAAACGATCCCGCTTTCGATCTGCACGGTGACGGGCGTGGCGCTGGATCAGAACGACAACTGGGCCCTTGATCTGGACAAAGTGCGCGAAGCGCTCCGGCCGAACACCAAGCTCATCTCGATCAACTTCCCCAACAACCCCACCGGGGCGATCCCGTCGCAGGCTACCTTCGCAGCGCTTGTCGAACTGTGCCGCGAACGGGGCATCTGGCTGTTCAGCGACGAGGTCTATCGCCTGATCGAGCACAGCCCCGAGGCGCGATTGCCGCAAGTAGCGGACGTGTACGAGCGCGGAATCTCGCTCAATGTCATGTCGAAATCCTATGGCCTGCCTGGTCTGCGCATCGGCTGGCTTGCCTGCCAGGACCGCGCGTTCCTCGAGGCGTGCGAACGCTACAAGCACTATCTCTCGATCTGCAATTCGGCCCCGTCGGAAGTGCTGGCCGAAATCGCGCTCAAGGCGCGCGAGGTGATTGTCGAGCGCAATCGCGGCATAGCGCGGCACAATCTCGGCCTCCTCGATACCTTCTTCGCTGATTTCCCGGGCCTGTTCGATTGGCGCGCGCCCGATGGCAGCTGTGTCGCCTTTATAAGGTACAAAGGCAAAGACGGCGTCGAGCGCTTTACCGAACGGCTGGTCGAGGAGACCGGTGTGCTGCTGCTGCCCTCCAGCATCTACCGTTCCGAACTGGGGCCTGTGCCGCAGGACTATTTCCGCATCGGCTTTGGCCGCAGCAATATGGCGGAAGGGCTGGCGGTTTTCCGGGAATGGTTGATGCGAAACCGTGCGTAATCGGAAAACTTGTCGGGCCGCAAAAAAGTTGTGCGGCTTGTAACCCTGCTTTGAACGTGGCCGAATACACTCCTGCCATCACGGCGCACCCATTTCGGAGACGACCCATGACCACTTTCAAAACCGGCTTTGCCCTTGCCGCCAACGCTGCCCTTCTCGCCGCCGCCATTGCGGTTGCCCCCACCCCGGCATTCGCCAAGCATACCAAGGCCGCCGAAGTTGTCGCCTGCTACGGCGTTAACAGCTGCAAGGGCACTTCGGACTGCAAGTCGGGCGCACATAGCTGCAAAGGCCAGAACGAATGCAAGGGCCAGGGCTTCAAGGACCTGACCAAGTCGGCCTGCGCAGCGCAGGGCGGAAGCCTGACCGAAGCCAAGTAAGGCTCCCAGCCTGACCTGACCGGGGCTCCTGCCCTAACCCTGCTAGCGCGCCGTCCCCCCTCCCCGCGCGCTCGGAGCCCCGGTCTTCTTACGCGGAAGAACCCATGACCCAGCACCTCACCGGATTTGGCCTCGGCATGCGCCGACCCCACTACCGGTCCTATATCGACGGCACCGCGCCGGTTGATTTCATCGAGGTGATTTCGGAGAATTTCATGATCCCGGGCGGCAAGCCGCTCGACACGCTGCTGAAGGCGCGCGGGAATTATCCGCTGGCGCTTCACGGCGTTTCCATGTCGATCGGCTCGGCCGATGGCCTGCGCGATGACTACCTCATCGAGCTCAGACGCCTTGTCGATATCATACAGCCGGCCGTGGTTTCGGACCACTTGTGCTGGACACGGATCGACCATTTCAATTCGCACGACCTGCTGCCGCTGCCCTATACCGAGGAAGCGCTCGACGTGGTCTGCCGCAATATCGACCGCGCGCAGGACGCGCTCGGGCGGCGCATGCTGTTTGAGAACCCCTCCAGCTATATCCTGTTCCCCGGCGCGATGACCGAGTGGGAGTTTCTTGCTGCGATGACCCGGCGCACGGGCTGCGGGTTGCTGCTCGATGTCAACAATATCCACGTCAGCGCGGTGAATCACGGCTTTGCAGCGGCGGATTATCTCGCAGGCATCCCGATGAGCGCGGTCGGGCAGATCCATCTCGCGGGCCATGTGCAGGGCGAGCATCTGCTGATCGACACGCATGATCAGCCCGTCCCGCCCGAAGTCTGGGCACTCTACCGCGCCGCGACCGCGCTCGCCGGACCCGTGCCGACGATGATCGAGCGCGACGACAACATTCCCGAGCTCGACGAGCTTTGCG
>JBJXEK010000102.1:0-5131 GCA_046155055.1 Novosphingobium sp.
CCGACGGCCTGAGCCGGGTATCGACCTCGTAGAGTGCGCCCGCCGCTGTCGCGACCGAAAGCCCCGCCGTCACACGCTGGGCCAGGCGATTGAAATAGAGCGTGGCACCCAATGGCTTGTCACCATCTGATTCAGACGCAAAGTCGCCGGTGAACAGATAGATCAGGTCAAGATCCGAAGCATGGGTCAGTTCGCCGCCGCCCATTCGCCCCAGCGCGAGGACCAAAAGTTCCGATCCAGGCACCTTCCCATGTGCCGCTTCGAATTGGGCGACGACGGTTTCGCCGATAACCCGGATCGCCGCTTCGGCCACCCGGGCATAGCCCCCCGCAACGATGATCGGATCACTCGCACCGACGATTACCTGCACGCCAAGCGCAAAACGCAGCTCGCCCACCACCTGCCGCACCCAGTCAAGCCTCTCTTCCGTCCCCGCGCGCGCGTCATCGCTCCGCAACCGGGCCGCAATCGCTTCCACGCTGCCCGGCGTATCGAACGCTGTGGCATCGATCAAGCCATCGAGCAGGCCCGCACGGCGCGAAAGATCGAGCGCAAGCGTTGGAGCGTTGCACAGGATGTCGGTCGTCACGCGCAGCAACTGTGGCCGCGCCTCGAGCAGACGGAACAGGTTGATCGCGCTGGGCAACCGCTCAATCAGGCCATCGAGGCGATTGACGGCCGTGACTGGATCGGGCGCTTCGCCAAGCGCTGGAATGAGCTTGGGGAGCACCGCCTCCAGCGCCGCTTGCGCTGCCGCACTCCGCAACGCCCGCGCCTGCCCGCTGCGCCAGTCTGCAATCCGCTGGGCAACCGGTGCCGGATCGTCGAAGCCGACCGCCGTCAGCATCGCTGCCAACGCCTCCTCGCGCTGCGGCAGGGCCTGAGCACTTCCGGCATCGAGCCCGTCATAGAGAAGGCCGATCGCCGCAACGTGCGGCTGGAGAAGGGCAAGCAAGGCCGCGCCGTCCTCGAGCCCGTGCAGCCGGGCCACACCGTCAATCGCTTCTGCCTGTTTGGGGAGCGCATGCGTCTGCTGGTCATCGACCATTTGCAGCCGGTGCTCGATCGTGCGGTAGAGCCGGTATGCCGCGATCAACATCCCAGCGTCTTCGGTGGTGACGTGCCCCGCTTTGACCAGCGCCGCCAGCGCTTCGACGGTTGCCGCTGGCCGGAGTGAAGCATCGCGCCCGCCGTGGATGAGCTGGTGGATCTGGGCGAAGAATTCACACTCCCTGATCCCGCCGCGCCCCCGCTTCAGATCGAAGCCGGGGCCAAACATCTGTCCCGCCGCATAGTGGTCCCGGATCCGGCGGGACATCCCACGAATCTCGGCAATCGCCCCGAAATCCAGCCCGCGCCGCCAGACAAACGGCTTTATGGCATCAAGAAAGCCCTGCCCCAGCGCAACATCACCGGCGGCGGCCCGCGCCCGGATCAAGGCCGCCCGCTCCCAGGGCAGCGCACTCGATTCGTAGTAAGAAATCGCCGCATCGACCGGCAGCGCTATCGGCGTCACTTCGGGGTTCGGGCGCAGCCGCAGATCGACGCGGAAGACATAGCCGTCACCGTCGCGCGCCTGCATGCTTTGCAACACGCGCGTGGCGATCCGCACGGCGGCTTCGGCGGGCTCATCCCTTTGCCGTCTGGGCAGCGTCTCGGGATCGAAGATGAGGATCGGATCGATATCCGAACTGTAATTCAGCTCGCGGCTGCCATGTTTGCCCAACGCAATGGCCGCAAAGCCGCACGGCGCCGCGCCCGGTGTCAGCGCTTCGACCGCGTCGCGGATCGCATGATCAAGGGCAATGTCGGCGAAGGCCGAAAGCTCTGCCACCACCGACTCAAGGCTGAGCACCCCGGCCAGATCGCCGATCGCGACAACCAGCGCGAGCCGCGCTTTGGCCTGCCGCAGCGCCGTTGCCACCGGCACATCGGCTTCGATCGTCCGTGCCACCAGAAGCGCACCCCGCATGTCACCCGATGCAAGCTGGCTGGCCAGCCCGGCATGACGGGCCATCAGCGTGCGGAGGAACGGTGAATCCGCTTCGGCTCGGCCCAGCGCTTGGCTGAGCGCCGCAGCCGTCATTCAGCGGGCGCCTCCGCCGCATCGCGCACGCGGCGGCGCTGGGTGAACCAGATCGCGACAATCGCAAATTCGTAAAGCAGATAGAGCGGCACCGCGAGGAGGATCTGGGAGAATATATCGGGCGGTGTCAGCACGGCGGCGACCGCGACAATCGCAACGATCGCATAGCGCCGCCCTTTTTTGAGCTGGTCGCGCGTCACGATGCCGGCGCGTTCCAGGAGCATCAGCAACACCGGCAACAAGAAGGCAACCCCGAAGCCGAACATGAACTTGGTGACGAAATCGAGATAATTGCCAACGCCGGGCAGGGCCTCCTGCTGGATGCCGCCCACATTACCGCTATAGCCTAAAAGATATGTCAGCGCGATCGGCATGGCAACATAATAGGCCATCGCCGCGCCCGAGATGAAGAGCACCGGCGTCATCAGCAGGAAGGGCAGGAAAGCCCGCTTCTCCTGCGCGTAGAGCCCCGGCGCGACGAAACGCCAGATCTGCGTTGCGATGACGGGCGAGGCGATCATCAGCGCAGCAAAAAGCGCAACCTTGATCTCGACGAAGAACGCTTCGAAGATATCGGTGTAAATGATCTTGCCCTGTCCGGCCCTGAGCAAGGGCTGCACCAGAAATGCAAAGATCGGTCGGGCGACATAAAGACACCCGACAAAGGCCGCGCCCGCAGCGGCGAGACTCCACAACAGACGCCGACGCAGCTCGATCAGATGATCGATCAGCGGGGCTTTGGACTCGTCAATATCCTTCAAGGCTTTGCGCCTTCTTCAACCACCGGAACCGGCGCCGGGGATACTGGCGGTTCCACCGCCGGATGCGCGGCCATGATCCTGGCGTTTTCCTCCGCCCACTTCTTTTCCATTTCGGCGAGTTCGGCTTCGCGGAGCATTTCATCAAAGCCCGAACGGAATTGGCCCGCAACGCGCCTTGCTTTGCCGACCCACTGCCCCAACCAACGCAGCACGGCGGGCAAATCCTTGGGGCCGATCACAACAAGCGCGATCACGGCCAACAGCAGCAATTCGCTGGGCGCAACATCGAACATGGCGCGGCTGTCAAACCTGCTTGTCGGCCTGCTTTTCGGCCTCGATGACAGTCGGTGCAGGCTGCGCCTCGATCTTGGTCATCGGCTTGGGCGTATCGTCATCGTCGGCCATGCCCTTCTTGAAGCTCTTGATGCCCTTGGCAACGTCACCCATCAGGCCCGAAACCCGACCACCGCCAAACAGCAGCAGCACCACCAGCGCGAGCAATAGGATATGCGGAAGACTGAGGCCCATGATGTATCTCCTTGAGCGGCCAACACGGCGCGCATGGGTTTTACCGGAACCCTCCGGCATTGGATGCACTAAGCCCTATTTAGTCGCTCTCGTCCGCAGTTTCCAGTCGGTCCTCGTTCGCACCCTGCATTTCGAGCGCATCAAAGGCCAGATCGACCGGATCGAGCAGCCCTGCGGCCTTCAGATCGTCGATTCCGGGCAGGTCGCGACGGTTCTCCAGCCCGAAATGAGCAAGGAAGCCCGGGGTCGTTGCATAGGTCAGCGGGCGGCCCGGCACTTCGCGTCGCCCGGCGGGACGCACCCAGCCTGCTTCCATCAGCACATCGAGTGTGCCTTTCGAAATCTGCACGCCGCGAATCGCCTCGATCTCGGCGCGGCTGACCGGCTCATGATAGGCGATGATCGCCAGCGTCTCGATGCCCGCGCGTGAGAGTTTGCGCGCTTCTTCGCGCTCGCGCCGGAGGATATGCGCAAGGTCGGGCGCGGTCTGGAACAGCCAGCGCCCGCCGCGCTCGACAAGGTTGATGCCGCGCCCCTCATAGCGCATGCCAAGGTCGCGGAGTGCGCCCTTAACATCGGCATCGGCCCCGACATAGGCGGCAATCTCGGCAATGGTCAGCGGCTCGGAAGCTGCGAACAGCGTCGCTTCGACCGCGCGAGTCAGGTCTTCGGCGGGATCGATCATGCCGCCTTCACCATCAGCGGCGCAAACGCCTCTTCCTGCCGGAGCTGGAGCTTGCCCTGCCGCGCCAGTTCGAGCGTGGCGACGAAGCTTGATGCCAGCGCGGATCGACGAAAGCCGGCATCCGTGGTTTCGGGCAGGAACCGCTCGATGGCCATCCAGTCGATTGCACTCCCGACCAGCCGCGCAATCCGCTCGATGGCGTCTTCCAGCGTCATGACATGACGTCGGGCGACGATATGAAAGGAGGGCATGGCCCGCGCCTTGATCTGCCCATAGGCCTGGATCAGGTCAAAGATCTGCGCATCCCATTGCGCCTTGCGCGTGACTCGTAACCCTTCGGGAACCCCGCGGACAAAGACATCGCGGCCGAGCCGATCCCGCCCCATCAGGCGGGCGCCCGCCTCGCGCATCGCGTTGAGCCGTTCGAGCCGAAGCTGCAGCCGTAGCGCCAGTTCTTCCGGGCTGGGATCGACATGCGGCTCGCGCGGCAGGAGCAGGCAGGATTTGAGATAGGCCAGCCACGCCGCCATTACGAGATAATCCGCCGCGATCTCCAGCTTGAGCGCCTTGGCATTGGCGATGAAATTCAGATATTGTTCGACCAGAGCAAGGATCGATATTTCGCGCAGATCAACCTTCTGGTTGCGGGCCAGCGCCAGCAGCAGGTCAAGCGGCCCTTCCCAGCTTCCCAGTTCGAGCGTCAGCCGGTCGTCATCGGGAGGCCCCGCAAATTCATCCATGATGAGCAGATCTTCCATTCAGGCGGCAAGCTGCAACAAGGCGTCGCGCTTGGCAAGCAGCTCTGCCAGTTGGGCACCGTCGGGCGCAGGGCCAATCGTCGTCATCGCCCGCGCCAGACGCGCGTCGGCCTTGGCGGACAACGCACCGACCTTGCCCGCAATCGACACCATCTCGTCCATCCGCCCCCAGCAATTGAGCGCCGCATCGCATCCTGCCGAAACACTGGCGGCCGCCAGCGCACCGATTTCGCCATCGAGCGCCTTCATGTCGAGATCGTCGCTCATCAGGAAGCCGTCAAATCCGATGCGCCCGCGAATAATGTCCTCGATG
>JBJXEK010000103.1:0-22784 GCA_046155055.1 Novosphingobium sp.
CCTGCCCGCCCCGGCTTTGCCGCGCGCGTCGCATGCGGAAATGGTGTGCTGCTGTAGCTCAGTGGTAGAGCGCATCCTTGGTAAGGCTGAGGTCGGGAGTTCAATCCTCCCCAGCAGCACCATTTCCATGGCGGTCAGCCCTGCAAAAGCGCGCAGGCATCGGGCCCATACCGTAGCCGTCCTTCACCTTCCGCAGCGGCCCTCGTTTGCGGGGTGCCAGTATCTTTCCCGTGCGCTGCTCCATGTCGGCAAGCCCTTCTACCGAACCGGCCGGCCTGCCCACGCTTTCGGGGTTACGATTATACGTCACCAAATCCCCAAACATATAAACTCCCCACGATCCCGAACAGCAACGGCAAACAGCGTATCACGCAAGCGGCAAGGCTGAAGTCGCGCGCCGTCCGCAGGATGCGCTCCGCTGCCAGGTAGTCGCCCGCCTAGGCCAGCGCCGGATAAGCCAGCGCCAATGCGGCTTGTTCGATGTCCAGCACTGCAGCATATGCGGTTTTGGGCAGCAGTTCGAAGCCGCGCAGGCCGAGCCGGTCGCGCAGCGGCGCGGCGGCGGGATCGCGGGCAAAGGCCTGCAGCGCCGCGCGCAGCTTCTCCACGTCGGCATCGCTCGTCGCCGCGCGGGTGATCAGCGGCAATCCCGGCGTTTTCGCGGTTTCCGCCAGAACACGCACGCCCGAAACCGTTTCCGGCGAAAAGCGGGCCATATTGCCGAACGTCACGCAGTCGATTGCTGCCACATCCACCTCGCCCCGCGCCACCAACGCAAGGCTGGCGCGGTGGCTGCCGCTTTCCACAACTCTGCCAAAGAAGCGCCCG
Organism: Novosphingobium sp.; assembly: GCA_046155055.1. Lineage (GTDB taxonomy): Bacteria > Pseudomonadota > Alphaproteobacteria > Sphingomonadales > Sphingomonadaceae > Novosphingobium. Next base: position 829 of record JBJXEK010000103.1, read on the forward strand.
TCCACCGCATGGGGCGCGGCCGTGTGGCGCAGCAGGTTCATCCCCGAATTGCTCGTCCAGTCGTTGATCGCCGCCACCCCGCCGCGCAGCTCCGCGACTGACGAAACCCCAGCGTCGGCGCGCACGATCACGAAGCTGCCATTCAGCGCGCCCTCGCACCCCGGATGATTATAGACCGGCGTCGCCACCAGCCGCACCCGGCCTCGCAGCCTTGTCGCAAGGGGATAGCCGCACGTCTGCGCCAGCAGCAGGCGCGGATCGAGCCACGCAGCATCGTGCACCATGGTGTCGTCGAGCGCCTCCGGCACATCGTCCATCCCCGCCGCGCGCAATCGCTCGCGCAGATAGGCCCACAGCTCGCACGTCGCATCCGCGATCTCTGGCGGATCACGGTACATCGCAAGGCTGGCAAGGCGCGCACCCATGCCGCCCTCAGCCGACATCGAGTGACCGCACGAACCCCGCCGCCTCGTGCGCATGGATCCGGGTGTGGCGGATCAGGCCCTCGAACTGGCGCTGCATGGTCCGGATCGTCTCTGCGCTGCTGAGCACGAGAAACATTTGCCCGGCAAAGATCGCGACCCGGGTCGAGCCGAAAATCGTATAGGGGATCGAAAAGCGCTCGCGCCCGTCAAACAGGAACAGGCGGAACGAGGGATACAACTCCTCGATCAGCGCGGTCATGTGTGCCAGCTGTGCCTGCCTCATCGCCCGAGAAAGCCCGCTCCAGATCCCCGCGCCTGCAGCAAACTGCTCCAGGGTTTGTAGCGGCATGCAGCATTCCATGTCGGTGCCAGCCGCGCGGTTGTAGTCGACGCGGAACGCCGCGTCCTCCACTTGCGCGAGCGGGCTCTGGTGCGCCGCGGCGGCCTCGTAGGCGATCACTTCGGTGGTGCGTAGAAGATCGGGGATGCGCGCGGGCACATAGCGGATCTTGGCGCCCGCCGCCTCGGCGTGCCAGCGCATCAGCAGGCTCGCCCCGTCTTCCTCGGTGGTCTCGATCGAGCCGCTTGATAGCAAAGTGCCGGTCACGCCCTCGTCCTGCGACAGCCCCAACAACCAGTCGATCGTGACGGCGTTGCGCTCCGCAATCGCGAGCAGCGTCTCCACGCGCGGCAGACGCACCGTGCGCCCCGAAAGCAGCAGCGAGAGCGCCGAACGATCGATGCCGATCGCCTCGGCAAAGGCTGATTGGCTGAGCCGCGAACGGTCGAACACGGTCTGCAGCCGAGCGCGGAACACCTCGGCCAATTGGCGCTTGTCCATAGCTTGCCTTTTGTGACTTTAGTCAACGCATGCCGCATTATGTGCGCAAATGCAACGCCGCGTCACCATTGTCGCCTTGAATGTCTACTCAGTCGGTTGGACACTGCGCTGCAGAGGGTCGGGAAAATTCACATTGCGATGAACCAGCAGTCACACACCGAATTTGAGCGCGTTGTCGCGCGGTCGCATCATGGTCGGATCGAATGGCAGACTTTGGCCCTGATCGCCGGTTGCTATGCCGTCTGGGCAACCGCCGGCCTGGTCTATGCAACCGCGCCGTTGCTTGCGATCCCGCTTCTCACCCTGTCGATCGTGCTCCATTCTTCGCTGCAGCATGAGGCGATCCACCGCCATCCCACACGCAGCGCACGCTTGAACGAGGCACTGGTCTGCCTGCCGCTCGGCCTGCTGATCCCCTATCGCCGCTACCGCGAGACGCATCTCGCCCACCACGTCGACAGCCGGATCACCGATCCTTTCGATGATCCCGAAAGCTTCTATGTAACGGAATCTGATCATCGGCTCCTGCCGCGCATGGTGCGGCTGTTGCTTGCGTACAACGCCACGCTGGTCGGTCGCCTGTTGGTGGGCCCCGCCATTGCAACGGCCCGTTTCCTGCTGGCCGAGGCGCGCCTCGGCCATCGCCTGCGCGGCGCAGCGGCACGGGAATGGCGCACGGCCTGGGCGCTCCACGCCCTCGGCATCGCCGCGATTCTGGCGGTCATCCATTTCGTCTTCAGGTTGCCGCTCGCAGCCTATTGCAGCGCGGTCTACCTCGCCATGGCCGTGCTCGGCGTGCGTTCGTTCTGCGAACATCGCTGGGCCGAAGCGCCGGACGCGCGGACCGTGATCGTCGAGCGCTCCCGCCTTGGCCTGCTCTTCCTCCACAACAACCTGCACCTTGTGCACCACAAGCAGCCACATTTGCCGTGGTACGCGCTTCCCGCGGCATACCACGCTCGTCGCACGGAATGGCTGGCGCTGAACGAGGGTTATGTGTTTGCAGGTTACCGCGCGGTGTTGCGCGCCTTCGCGCTGCGGGCCAAGGAACCGGTGGTGCATCCGGCCCAGGCAGCGGTTGGCCATCCGGCTGTGGTGGTCGCGCCGGAATGCCTGATGGAGTAGCAGGGGCAGGACGCAGGCTTACCTTGTGCCGGATAGCTGCTGGGCAGAGCATGGCCCCGGGGGAGACGGCAATCCGGCCGATTGTGTACTGGGCATCAAACTGTCGGTGCTGGTTCTGGCAGCCGCTGCCTCGCTGGGCGCGGCCAAACCCGTGATCGGCGAACCAACCCCGCCGCTGCAGATGACCTTGATCGACGGCTCGAAAGTGACCTTGGAGCAGCTGCGCGGGCAAGTCGTGGTGCTCAATTTCTGGGCAACTTGGTGCGGCCCCTGCAAGCGCGAATTGCCGCTGCTCGACGCTTACTACGAGGCGCAGCGCCAGCATGGCCTGCGCGTTTTTGCGGTGACTACCGAAGGATCGGTCGAGGTTGGCCAGCTCAAGAAACTCTTCGCGGCCCTGCACCTCACCCCGATCCGCGGGCTCAAGGGCCATTACGCGCCGATCAACAATTCGATTCCCACCAACTACATCATCGATCGATCTGGCCGCCTGCGTTTTGCGCAAGCCGGGGCCTTCCAGCTTGATGACCTGAACCGCGAACTGGTACCCTTGCTGAAAGAGTGCCCGCCCGCCGATGTCGTGCAACCGGAATTGAGCGCGCTCTAAACGCCCGGGACTTTGCAGGGGTCCAACGATTGCAACAACACCAGAACCAAAAGCGCCCTCTCAATCCAGCAAATCCGCCCAATCCGGATGCCGCTTGAACGCCGCCGCCACATAGCTGCACTCGGGCACAATCTTCCAGCCATACGCCCGCGCATCCGCGATGAGCGCCTCGACCAGCTTGCCAGCAATGCCGCGCCCCCCGATTTCGGTAGGGACCAGCGTGTGTTCGGTGGTCAGCACATCGCCGCGGCGCACATACGTCAGCCGCCCGAACGCTGCGCTATCGGTCACGCGGGCCTGGTACTCGCCCTCCGTGCCCTGATCGATGTGGGTGATGGCAAGATCATCCATGCTATCTGCCTCCCAATGCAAGCGAACTTGACCGACGCCCGATGCCGGTTATGGCCAGCGCCATGAAGTTCTTCTCCGACAACGCCGCGCCTGTCCACCCCCGCGTCTGGGCCGCGATGCAGGCTGCCGATGCGCCCGATGCGGCCTATGACGGCGATGCGCTCTCGGTCCGCCTCGATGCCGCGTTTTCCGATCTGTTCGGCGCGGAGTGCGCTGCGCTGTGGATCGCCACCGGCACGGCGGGCAATTGCCTTGCGCTGTCCGCCATGGTTCCCCCGCATGGCGGCGTGATCTGCCACCGCGAAGCGCATATCGAAACGGACGAGGGCGGCGCGCCTGGCTTCTTCCTCCACGGGGCCAAGCTGATGCTGGCGGGCGGCGATGGCGCGAAGCTTACGCCGGAGACCATCCGCGCGATGCTCGATTCGATCCGCGGCGATATCCATCAAGTCCAGCCACATGCGATTTCGATCACGCAGGCGAGCGAATATGGCCGCGTCTATACCGTCGCTGAAGTCGCCGCGATCGGCGCACTCGCCAAAGCGCGCGGGCTAGGGCTTCACATGGATGGCGCGCGCTTTGCCAATGCGGCCGCGCATCTCGGATGCCATCCCGCCGATGTCACGGCGCACGCGGGTGTCGATGCGCTGACGTTCGGCTGCGTGAAGAACGGGGGGATGAGCGCCGAGGCCATCGTGTTCTTCCAGCCCGGCCTGATCGACGTGGTGCGCTGGCGCCGCAAGCGCGCGGGACACTTGCAATCCAAGGGCCGCTATCTTGCGGCGCAAGTGCTGGCCATGCTCGAGAACGATTTGTGGCTGGAGAATGCGCGCGCCGCCAATGCTGCAGCGCAGGAAATCGCCTCGTCCTGCGGAGACCGCCTGATCCACCCAGTCGAGGCCAACGAAATTTTCGTGGTGACTTCCCCCGCCGAGCAGGCAGCGCTCCGCGCGCAGGGCTTTGAATTCTACGACTGGACCGCCCCCCCCGGTGCCTCCGGCGCATCGCGACTGATCACATCGTGGAGCAGCCCGGCCCACGAAGTCGCAGCGCTCGCTCGCGCCATCGCCGCGTTGTGAGCAGCGAACACTTGCCGGGCGAGGCGCGGTTTCTCGAAGCGCGCATTCTCGTCCCCTTCTTGCTCACGGCGGTGATCTGGGGTTCGACGTGGCTCGTCATCAAAGGCCAGCTCGGGAATGTCCCGCCCAGTTGGTCGGTCACCTGGCGTTTCACCGGCGCGGCGATCGGCATGTTCGCGCTTGTCCTCGCGCAGCGGCTGCCGCTGGTACCCGATGCGCGCGGCCTGCGCGTGGCGGCGGTGATGGGTTGCAGCGTATTCTCATGCAACTTCCAGTTCGTTTACCGCTCTGAGCAGTATCTCACGTCGGGCCTTGTCGCGGTGCTCTTCGCGCTGCTGCTGGTGCCCAACACGATCCTCGCGCGGTTGTTCCTCGGCCAGCGGATCACCCGGGGGTTCCTGCTGGGCACCGTGATCGCGATGGTCGGCATCGCGCTGCTGATGCTCCACGAATACCGCCTCGCGCTCGCGCAGAACAACGCGATGGGCACCCATGTGCTCATCGGCGGGGTCATGGTGCTGGTCGCGCTGCTCTTCGCCTCGGTGGGCAATGTCGTGCAGGCGAGCCCGTCCGCACGCGGCCAGCCCGTGCCGACCCTGCTGGCCTGGGCCATGCTGATCGGTGCGTGTGTCGATGCCCTGATCGCGTGGGTCCTGTCCGGCCCACCGCGCTTTGACTGGACGCCGAGCTATATGGGCGGGGTCGCCTATCTCTCGATCATCGGCACGGTCGTCACGTTCCCGCTCTACAACGGCCTGCTTCGCGCTCTTGGACCGGGGCGCGCCGCTTATAACGGCGTGCTTGTCCCCGTGGTCGCCATGTTGCTTTCGACGGTGTTCGAGGACTACCGCTGGTCCTTGCTTGCCGTCACGGGCTCGGCGCTGGCAATGATCGGGCTCGTCGTGGCGCTCAGGGCGCGCAGCCCCTCACGGTAGGTTGGAAAGCGCGGACGCCAGCCAAGCACACGCTTGGCGCGCCCGTTCGCGACCCGCCGGTTCTCCGCATAGAACGCCCGCGCCATTGGCGAGAGCGCCGCTTCCTCAAGGGTGAGCAAAGGCGGCGGTGCCACGCCGAGCAATCGCGCGGCTTCCTCGATCACCGTGTTCTGGCTGGTCGGCTCGTCGTCCGAGAGGTTGTAGATCCCCGCCGGCCCGAAAATCCCCGCGATCACCCCGGCGGCGATATCCTCGACATGAACGCGGCTGAACACCTGCCCTTCCAGCGCGATCCGATTGGCATGTCCTTCACGCACACGGTCGAGCGCGCTGCGCCCGGGGCCATAAATGCCAGGCAGGCGGAACACGCGCACCCGGCCGGCCAACGCCTGTCCAAGATCCTGTCCAAGATCCTGCCAAGCGAGGTCCGCCGCAGCGCGCGCGGTGCGACGGCCTGAGCCCACTTCGGCGCTTTCATCCACCCATGCACCGCCGGTATCGCCGTAAACCCCGGTCGAGGAGAGATACCCAATCCATCCGGCAGGTGCGCCGGCCAGCACCTCGCCATAAACCGCCAGCACCGGATCCACCCCATCGCGCCCGGGCGGCACCGAGGACAGCACATGGCTTGCAGCGTCTAGTTCGGCGAGAACGGCAGCCCGGTCATCGAACGGTGTGGTGCCGCCGCGGCCCGTGCCGCGCACTTCCCAACCGGCGGCACGCAGCTGCCCCGCGATCACTTGCGAGGTGTATCCCATGCCGAAGATGAACAACCTCAAGGCTTGGTCTCCGGCAGCGGCGCAGTGGGAAGATGTGGCGGCACCACTTCCTGCGCGTCCGGCATATGGTCCTTCTTCCACTGCATCGCCATGCGCACCCGCGTCGCGCCTGAAGGATGGTCGAAGAACAGCATCTCTTCCAGCGGCCCCGGCGCAATCTTGCGATAGCCCGCCAGCTTCATCGACGCGCCGGCAAAGCCATCTGGCTCCCGCGCGGCATCGAGCCCGAACCTGTCGGCCTCGCTCTCTTGGACCCGCACGATCGTGTTGATCACCGGTGTGGCGAGCAGGGAGAGCACACTCAGCAGCCCTGCCAGCACCGGCAGCGAAGCGGGGTCACCCAGCCCGCGCACCCCCCAACGCTGCCCGCCGAAGCGAATGAGCGGCGGGGCGACTTGCGCGGCAAGCCACAGCAGCGCGCCGAACAGCAGCGTGAGCAGGATGATCCGCTTCCAGATGTGGCCCAGCGCATAGTGCCCGATCTCGTGCCCCATGACCGCCGCCGTCTCGGCCAGACTTGCCTTGCGATAAAGGTTGTCGTTGAGCGAGATTCGCACCGTGGGGCCGAAGCCCGAGACATTGGCGGAAATCCGGTCTGACTGGCGCGACGCATCGATCAGATAGATGTGGTCGGCGGGCACCTGCCTCGCCTCGGCCATCGCGACGATCCGCGCGCGCACTGGCCCGTCCGGCAGCTCGGTCGATGTGTTGAACAGCGGAAGCAGGAAGATCGGCGCGAGCAGCGTGGCAACCGTCATCGCGATGGCAACCAGCCCAGTGCCGATCAACCACCAGCGCTCGGGGTACTTGCGGATCACCGCATAGATGATCAGCAGGAACACACTGCCCAACACCGCCGTCAGCACGAAGCCGATCGCCTGATCGCCCAGCCATGCGCCAAGCGAAAGGTTCATCAGGCCGTACTGCTTCTCGCGCCAAAAATCAGCGTAGAACGACCAGGGCAGGCTGAGCACCTCATCCGCCAGCAGGAACACCATCGCGCAGGCCAGGATCGCGAGCCACGGACGCCAGCCGCGCCGCTGCATGCCATCGCGCACCTTGGCGAGTAGACGCATCCGCACCAACAACCAGCAGATCAGGACAGAGAACACGGTGCTCCACAGCGAGAGCCATACGCGGCCTTCGAAATAGGCGTCCGAGCGCACGCGCGCCGGGCCGCTCAAGGTCGCCAGCCACGCCTGCGTGGCATGTCCGGCATCGAATCCTGCGGCATGGGCCAGTTCCGGCGCCAGGCCCAGCACCGTGCAGAGCACGAATAAGGCAGCCATGACGATGCGCTTCATTCCAGCCATATACCCGCCCCCAAGGACTTTCGCTCCTGCCCGGCGCGCATGGGTGCGTGCCGCGCGGCGCTACGTCAAGATATCCTGCCGTGAAGTTTGCGCGCCTGCCGATTTTGCGTTTCGCGATGGGCCCGCGCACCCTACATTGGGGCCATGAACGACTTATCCAGCCCGCCCGCCATCCCCGCCACCATCGCCGCCGCACCCGTGATCCTGCGCGCCGACTACCAGCCGCCTGAATGGCTCGTGCCGGAAATCGCCCTGGACTTCGCCCTCTCGCTCACGGCGACCCGGGTCCGCAACACCATGGTGGTCGAGCGCAAGGGCAATGGGCCGCTGCGTTTGAGCGGGGACGGGCTTGCCACCAGCAGCGTGCTGGTCGACGGCACGGCGCACAACGACTGGCGGATGGACGGCGACACGCTGGTGATCGACCTGCCCGGCGCGCGCCACACGGTGACGATCGAAACCGTGATTGATCCCACCGCCAACACCCAGCTCTCCGGCCTCTATGCCTCGAACGGCATGCTCTGCACCCAGTGCGAGGCGGAGGGCTTCCGCCGCATCACCTTCTTTCCCGATCGGCCCGATGTGCTGAGCCGCTATTCGGTGCGCATGGCAGGCGACAAGACGGCTTTCCCTGTGCTGCTCTCGAACGGCAATCCGGTGGCTGCCGGCGAGAATGCGGACGGAACACACTGGGCTGAATGGCACGATCCCTGGCCCAAACCCTCCTATCTCTTCGCGCTTGTCGCGGGCGATCTCGTCGCCACGCGCGACCACTTCGTTACGCGCTCGGGCCGCAAAGTCGATCTTGCGATCTATGTCCGCGCCGGCGACGAGACGCGCACCGGTCACGCGATGCGCGCGCTGGTCGCCTCGATGCGCTGGGACGAGGAGGTCTATGGCCGCGAGTACGATCTGGACCTGTTCAACATCGTCGCAGTGGCTGATTTCAACGCCGGGGCGATGGAGAACAAGGGCCTCAACGTGTTCAACACGCGCTACATCCTTGCCGATCCCGAAACCGCCACCGACGGCGACTACGACGGGATCGAAGGCGTAGTCGCACACGAGTATTTCCACAATTGGTCGGGCAACCGCGTAACTTGCCGCGACTGGTTCCAGCTGAGCCTCAAGGAAGGCTTCACCGTGCTGCGCGACCAGCAGTTCAGCGCCGATATGGGCTCAGCGGCGGTCAAGCGGATCGAGGATGTGCGCATCCTGCGCGCCGCGCAGTTCCCAGAGGATTCGGGCCCGCTCGCGCATCCGATCCGGCCCGATTCCTATCAGGAAATCAGCAACTTCTACACTGCGACGGTCTATAATAAGGGCGCAGAAGTCATCCGCATGATGACTGTACTGGCAGGCCCCGAACGCTTCCGGGCAGGCACCGACCTCTACTTCGACCGGCACGACGGTGAGGCAGCAACGTGCGAGGATTTCGTCCGCGCGATCGAAGACGGCGCCGGGCTAGACCTCAAGCAGTTCCGCCGCTGGTACGAACAGGCTGGCACGCCGCGCGTGACAGCGACGCTGACTCACGCAGGCGACACAGCAACGCTCACCTTGCGCCAAAGCGTGCCTGCCACCCCCGGCCAGCCCGACAAACAGCCCATGGTCATCCCGCTGCGCACCGCGCTGTTCGACCGCACTTCGGACAAGCACCGCGGCGAGCAGCTGCTGGTGCTGACCGAGGCCGAGCAGACCTTCACCTTCCCCGGCTTTGCCCAGCCCCCCGTCCTTTCGACCAACCGCGGCTTCTCGGCGCCTGTCGCCATCGAGACCACCGTCTCGAGCGAAGAGCTCGTGTTCCTCGCGGCGCACGATGATGATCCCTTTGCGCGCTACGAGGCGATGCAGCAGCTGATTGTCCAGCACCTCGTCGCCGCCGTCACCGACCAGATCAGCGATGCGGCGCGCGAGGCAGGGCTTGCCGCGATTGGCACCGTCTACGCCGCTGTACTCGCCGACACCGCACTCGACGACATGATGCGCGGCGAGCTCCTGATCCTCCCCGGGGAGGGCTATCTCGCCGAACAGCTTGCCGTGGTCGATCCGGCGCGCATTCACGCCGAACGCGAGGCGCTCAAGCGCTGGCTGGGCACGCATCTGGCCACTGAATGGCATGCGCTGCACGATCGCTGCACCGCCGTGCCCTATAGCCTCGAGGCCGCCGCGCGCGGCGCACGCAAGCTCAAGACACAGGCACTGGTCTATCTCGCCGCCGCCGATCCGGTGGAGGCTACCCGCCGCGCCGAGGCGCAATACGCGGCAGCTGACAACATGACCGACCGGCAGGGCGCGCTCATGGTGCTCGCCGGGATCGGAGACGGGGGCGAATGCGACGCGGCGCGCCTCGCCGCACTCGCCGATTTCCAGGACCGGTTCGCGGGCAACCCGCTGGTGATCGACAAGTGGTTCTCGATCCAGGCGGGCGCGCTCCATCCGCAAACGCTGGCGCATGTAACCGCGCTGGCCGGTCACGCGGACTTCACGCTGACCAACCCCAACCGCGTGCGCGCGCTTTACATGGCCTTCGCTGCCAACCCGCACGCGTTCCATGCGGCGGATGGCGCAGGCTACCGCATGATCGCCGATCTCATCCTGCAGCTCGATCCGGTGAACGGCAATCTCGCCGCGCGGTTCGTGCCCCCGCTCGGCCGCTGGCGCAAGATCGAGCCCGCGCGGGCCGCGCTGATGCGCGCTGAGCTGGAGCGGATCGCGGCCACCCCAGGTCTCTCGCGCGATGTGCGCGAACAGGTGGGCAAGAGCCTCGAGGGATGAGCGAGCAGCCCGAGGTCCTCATCCACCCGGCGCTTTCGGGCGCGGCACACGGCTTCCTTGGCCGCAAGGGCGGGGTGAGCGAGGGCCTGCATGCCGGGCTGAACGTCAGCTACAGCGAGGATGATCCCGCCCACACCGCGGAAAACCGCCGCCTGGCGCGCGAGACCGTGCTGCCCGGCGCGCGGCTTTTGACCTGCTACCAGATCCATTCGCCCGATGTGGTGACAGTGATCCAGCCCTGGGACGACGCCGACCGCCCGAGAGCCGATGCGCTGGTCACTAGCCAGCCAGGCCTGCTCCTCGGCGTGCTCACCGCCGATTGCGCGCCGGTTCTGTTCCACGATGCCACTGCCGGCGTGATCGGCGCGGCGCATGCCGGGTGGAAAGGCGCGGTCACCGGTGTCACCGACCAGACAATTCTGGCGATGGAAGCGCTTGGTGCGGACCGCAAGCAGATCGCCGCGGTCATTGGTCCCTGCATCGCGCAAACCAGCTACGAAGTGGACCACGCGTTCGAGAATCGCTTTGTCGCGGAGGGCGGCTGGAACGAGCGTTTCTTCAGGGCGGGGCGCACCGGTCATGCATGGTTCGATCTGGAAGGCTATCTCGCGGCGCGGCTGGCGGGCTTTGGAATCGGTACGGTCGCCCTGCTCGGGGAGGACACTTATGCGCAAGCCGATCGCTTCTACTCGTTCCGCCGCGCAACCCATGCCGGAGAGGAGGGCTACGGCCGCCAGATTTCGCTGATCGGACTCCGCTAAATCAGCCCTAGCCCGCGCAGATCCGTTGCCAGCGCATCGGCACCTTGCGTGAAGTGATGCACCCGCCAGCCGAGCGTGGCGGCGCTCGCCACATTGGCAGCATTATCATCGATGAACAGCATCCGTTCCGGTGCGCGGCCAAAGCGCCGCGCCGCGAGCGCGAAAATCGCCGGATCGGGCTTTACGAGCCGCTCGACCCCGCTCACCACGATATCAATCATCGGGTTCAGCACCGGAAACGTGGGGCGGAACATCGCCCAGGTGTCCGCGCCGAAATTGGTAATGGCATATTGCGGCACGCCTCGCGCGGCGAGCGCTGCGACCAGCGCGGGCGTACCGAAAACCGGCCCGGGAATTGTCTCCAGCCAGCGCAAGGCATAGGCCTCGATCAGCGCGCGGTGCTCGGGGTGCTCGGCCACCTTCTCGGCGATCAGGTCCCGTAGCGGCTCGCCCGCATCGTGGCGGAAGTGCCAGGGCACCGTCACGACAGTGTCCAGGAACCAATCGAGCTCGACCGGATCGTCTATCAGCTTTTCGTAGAGATTGCGGATGGACCACTCAACCAGCACATGGCCGATATCCCAGACAACGGCATCGACTGTTGCGCTCATGCCCGATCCCTTGCGAAACCCATTCCTCGAAGCCAAAGGGGCCCTACAGACAAAAGCGCCCCCGCAAATGCGGAGGCCCCTTGCCGGTTAAAGCTGCCGGTTAAAAACCGTGCCAACACGCGAAACCCCCGCTCCCGCAGGGGTGCGAAATCAGCCCTGGCGCGCCTTAAAGCGCTTCTGGGTCTTGTTGATCACATAGGTGCGGCCGCGGCGACGAATCACGCGGTTGTCCCGGTGGCGATCCTTGAGCGACTTCAGGCTGTTGCGAATCTTCATGGCGAATCCTTTTGCCCGACGCTGACCGGGCCGAAAATTGAACGCGGCGGTTATGCGCGGAGGAAGCCAAAGTCAACCATCAGCGCGGATCTCGGTCAATTTGCGTTCCCACGCCAGCGCATGCTGCACGATCACATCGAGATCAGCGAAGCGCGGCACCCACGGCAAAGTCGCCTTGATCCGGCGGTTGTCCGAGATCAGCGAATCGGGATCGCCCGCGCGGCGGCCTTCCAGCTTGCGCTCGATCTTGTGGTTGGTCACCCGGTCCACCGCATCGAGCACTTCGAGCACCGAGAAGCCCTGCCCATAGCCGCAGTTCATCGTCAGCGAGCGCTCGGGCGCTTCGATCAGCGCCTCCAGCGCCAGCACATGCGCTGCGGCAAGGTCCGAGACGTGGATATAATCCCGCACCCCAGTACCATCCGGCGTATCGAAATCGGTGCCGAACACCCCGACATGGCTGCGCTTGCCGAGCGCCGCTTCCACCGCAACCTTGATCAGATGCGTCGCCCCCGCAGTCGATTGGCCGGTGCGCGCCTCCGGATCCGCGCCCGCCACATTGAAGTAGCGCAGCGCGCAATAGTTGAGCGGATGCGCGCGCGCAGTGTCCGCCAGCATCGTCTCGGTCATCAGCTTCGACATGCCGTAGGGATTGATCGGCAGCTTCGGGCTGTCCTCGGTCACCGGAGAGACCTCCGGGATGCCATAAGTCGCTGCGGTCGAGGAGAAGATGAAGTGATGCACGCCGCTGTCCACGGCCGCCGCGATCAGCGCGCGGCTCTTGGCGGTGTTGTTGTGATAGTACTTCAGCGGGTTTTCGACCGATTCGGGGACGATGATCGACCCGGCAAAATGCATCACTGCGCCGATGTTCTGCTCAGCAATGATTCGCCCCAGCAGCGCGCCGTCCTCGATATCGCCTTCATACAGCGGCACACCGTCGGGGATGGCGAAGCGGAAGCCCGTGGTGAGATTGTCGATCACCGCAACCGGCCAGCCCGCATCCTTCAGCGCAAGCACTGCGTGGCTGCCGATGTATCCGGCGCCGCCGGTAACGAGAACAGGAACTCTGGCCATGCGAATCACTTTCCCCTTGCGGAATGCTGCACCGCACTAGCAGGCCCGGCGGCGCTGGGAATCCGCAAAGCGTTCGTTCATGGCCGTTCGTTCATGGCTATGACAGCGCTTCGCCCCTAGGCTCGCGTTTCGGATTCGTTGTTCAACGCCGGAAAGGCTGCCCATGACTCTCCCCTCCGCCAAGGCCGTTTTGCTTCATGCCGCCTTGCTGGCCGCCTCGGCGGTTCCGGCTCTGGCGCAAGGCATGCCGGGCGACAGGCCCTATGGCCCAGCCGGCGGTTGGCGCGATCGCGGCGGCGGTGAAGATGCCTATGACCAGCGCATCGGCGGACGCCAGACCGTCCAGCCCTCGAAAAAGATCGACGTGACCGCCTACCGCGCCGCCGATGCCGAAGCCCTGCTCGGCAAGGGTCGCATCGTCGTCAGCGGCCAGGTCCACGAGGAAGGGCGTGACGAGATGGGGGGCGACAAGCTCCCCGTTTATGAAGCCGCTGTCATCGACGAGCTTACCCGGCGCGGCTATGACACCGCTACGGCACTTGATCCCGGCCAGATTGCCGAGATCGGCGTGACGCACAGCGTGGCCGTGCCCGAGGAAGCCCCGCACAAGAAGGTCAGCGGCGAAATGAGCACCACAATCAGCAATCGCGGCAGCGGCTTTGGCCTGGGGCTCGCGATCGATCTCCGCAAGCCAGCCAAGGCCATTGTCGCCACCCGGCTTGATCTGCGCATTCGCGACAAGACGAGCGGCCGTATTCTGTGGGAAGGCCATGCCGAAGGCGAGGCGCGTGAAAGTGACGGCGGGATCGACAACGGCGCGATGGCGGTGCGCCTCGCCAGCGCTCTGCTCAAGAAATTTCCTGAAGGCGAGGTCGTCCAGCCGATCGCGATGGTCACGCCATGATGGCGCGCAGCCCTCTGGCAGCGCTGGCACTGGTCGCTGCCGTGCCGAGCGCGATGGCCGCACCAATCGAAGTCACGCGGTTCCATACGCCCGATAGCCTCGTCACGCTCGGCCGGGGCGCTGTCGCCGTTGTCGGGGCACCGGGAACCGATCCCGCGAGCCTCGAAACCCGCGTCTGGTTGCAGGCGGTCGAAGCTGAACTGGCCGCGCTGCATTTCGGCAGCGCCACGCCCGGCGCGGCCGATTGCTTCGCCGAAGTGCGCCTTGAGCGCCAGACAGAGCGCACCGAGCGTCGTCGCGGTCCCGTTTCGGTCGGGGTTGGCGGCGCCACCGGCGGCTGGAACAGCGGCGTTGGGCTTGGCGTCGGGTTCAATCTTGGTGGCGGACCTCGCGCGCTGGTGATCACCCGCCTTGCTGTGACCATCCGCAGCCGCGCAACCGGGCAAGCGCTGTGGGAAGGCCGCGCCGACAACACCGAAAAGGACGGCGCCAAGCTTGCCGCAATCGATCAGGCCGCACCTCGCATGGCCCACGCGCTTTTCTCGGGCTTCCCCGGGACGTCCGGGGCGACTATCACGGTCAAATGAGCACAGATACTAAAGCACCAGCCGGCAAGACGGCCCCCGGCCCGATCAGTATCGACGCAGCGTTCGATAGCGGCAATATTCAGGTCCTTGCCATCGAAGGTGCCAGCGCAAGGCTCGCGATCCGCAAGGACGCGCACTCCGAATTCTTCCAATGGTTCCATTTCCGCGTCGGCGGCTGTGCCGGGCGCGAACTGGAGCTGAAGATCACCGGCCTTGCTGCTGCCGCCTATCCCGATGGCTGGATCGGCTACCGGGCCTGCGTTTCCGAAGACCGCGACTTCTGGGGTCGCGCGGATACCCGCTATGACGCCGCCGTGGACGGTGGCACCATGACGATCCGCTACACTCCCACCGCCGGCACTTGCTGGTTCGCCTATTTCGCGCCCTATTCGATGGAGCGCCACCACGATCTCGTTGCCGAAGTGGCGGCGAGCGAGGGCGTTGTGCACAAGATGCTTGGCCGCAGCGTGGAGGGCCAGCCGATCGACTGTCTCTCGATGGGTGAAGGCGACAAGCAGGTCTGGTTGATCGCGCGGCAGCATCCCGGCGAATCGATGGCCGAATGGTGGATGGAAGGCGCGCTCGGCATGCTGACCGACGCTGCAGACCCGCACGCCCGGCGGCTGCGCCAGCTTTGCCGCTTCCATGTCGTGCCCAATGCCAATCCCGATGGCTCGCGGCGCGGTCACCTGCGCACCAATGCGCTGGGGGTGAACCTCAACCGCGAATGGAATGCCCCCGCGATCGAACGCGCGCCCGAAGTGCTGGCGATCCGCACTGCAATGGACGAGACCGGCGTGGCCTTTTTCATGGACGTTCACGGCGACGAGGCGATCCCTCACGTGTTCTTCGCCGGGTTCGAAGGCATCCCCAGCTGGACCGAAGCCCAGGGCGAGGGCTACACCCGCTACCGCGCGATCCTTGAACGCCGCACGCCGGATTTCCAGACCCGGCGCGGGTATCCCGCCGCGCGCCCGGGTACGGCCAACCTCTCGATGGGCACCAACCAGATCGCCGAGCGTTTCGGCGCAGTCTCGATGACACTGGAAATGCCGTTCAAGGACAACGACGACCTGCCCGATACGGTTCAGGGCTGGAGCCCTGAACGCAGCAAGCTGCTGGCGCGCGAATGCCTCACCTCACTGCTCGAATGGATCGGCTGAACCGGGTTGCAGCACGGGTAACCGGGTTTACCGGTCTTTAAGCACTGCGGGCGCATATCGCTCGTATGGCACGCATCATCGCCCTTGCTCCTGCATTCGCCCCGTCCGGGCCGCTCGTGGAAACGATGCGCACGGTCATCGTGCTGGGCTGCGCACTCGCGCTGATTTTCGCCGAGGCCGCCCTCCCCCGGCTGTGAAGCGCCCTGCCTGAACGATCAGGCACGCGTTACCCATTTCCTGATCGCGGCGTGATTTCCCCGCCTGATTCTACTGATCGATTCGGCGGTCGCATCATTTTGCGCGGCAACGCTGAGCATGTGCATCCTTTTGTCGCGAAGCATTCGCAATATCAGTCTTGCCAGTGCGAATGATTCGCAATAGATCGATTCTTGAGAATGGCTCTCAAGAAGGATGTTTTTGTGAAATCGCTCACTGCCCTGCTGCTCGCCGCCACCGCCATGCTGCCCGTCACGGCGCATGCCCAAGCGCTGCCGATGGCTGACGACGCAGGCGATAGTCCCGAGCGCCCGGTGATCGTGGTGACAGGTCAGTCCGATGGATACCGCATCGACACCGCCAGCAGTCTGAAAACCCCCACCCCGCTGCTCGATGTGCCGCAGACGGTCACGGTCATCACCCGCCAACAACTCGACGATCAGGGCGTCACCCAGCTCGGCGATGCGCTGCGCTATGTGCCCGGCGTGGTGCTCGGACAGGGCGAAGGCAACCGCGACCAGGTCGTACTGCGCGGCCAGAATACAACCGCCGATTTCTACATCGACGGCCTGCGGGATGACACGCAGTACTACCGCTCGCTCTACAACATCGACCGTGTCGAAGTGCTGAAAGGCGCGAACGCCTTGCTGTTCGGGCGCGGCGGCGGCGGCGGTGTGATCAACCGCGTGCGCAAGGCCCCCTCGCTCGCCGGACGCAGCCTGGGTGCCAGGGCCGCGGTCGGCACCTTCGGTGATTTCGCGCTCGCCGCCGATCTCAATCAGCCACTTTCGCAGACCCTGGGCGCGCGCCTCAATGGCACATACGAGGAATTCGAAAACCACCGCCAGGATTTCCACGGCCGCTTCATCGGCGTGAACCCCACACTGGCCTTTGCGCCCAGCGCAGACACCCGCATCGACCTGTCCTACAATTACGACGATGACCGCCGCACCGCCGACCGTGGTATCCCCTCGCTCGGCGGCGTGCCACTGGAAGGGTATCGCGACACGTTCTTCGGCCGCAAGGACATCAACATTGCCGCGGTCAAGGCGCACATCGCCGAGATCCGCGTGGCGCACCAATTGGCAGACGGCCTTACTTTGAACCTCGCCGGCCAGTACAGCCACACCGACAAGTACTACGGCAATGTCTTCGCGAGTGCCCCCGTCGATCTCGCAACCCGCACCGTGGCGCTCAGCGCCTACAACAGCGCCTCGCTGCGCGAGAGCTGGATCGGGCAGGCAAACCTTGTCTGGCAAGGTACAACCGGCCCCATCGGCCACACCTTGCTGGCCGGGATCGAAGCAGGCGATCAGGCCACCCGCGCCCGCCGCTCGGAAGGCGTGTTCCAGGGCTCAAACGTAGTCACACTCGCTGATCGGCTGACGATCCCCGCGGTGATCTTCGGCGCGCCCAGCCGCTCGACTTACGCGAAGGTCCAGACGCTTTCCGCCTATGTGCAGGACCAGATCGAACTCGCGCCCTTCCTCCAGATCGTCGGCGGCGTGCGCTATGACGAATTCAAGATCCGCGCCGACAATCTGCTGACCGCCACCAGCGCGAAGCGCACCGATCACAAATGGTCGCCGCGCGCCGGGGTCATCGTGAAGCCCAAGGCGAACGTGTCGCTCTATGGCAGCTATACCCGCAGCTTCCTGCCGCAATCGGGCGACCAGTTCAGCGCGCTTGACGCGGTGCAGGCCACGCTTGCCCCCGAGGAGTTCACCAATCTCGAGCTCGGCGGGAAGTGGGAAGTAACACCCGCCCTAGCGCTCACTGCCGCCGCCTACCGGCTCGACCGCGAAAACTCGCGCTTCAACGATCCGGTCACCGGCCTTCCGCTGCTTTCCGGCAAGACCCGCACGCGCGGGATCGAGGTTTCGGCCGCTGGCAAGATTCTGCCCGAATGGCAGGTCAGCCTCGGCTACACGCTGCAGGAAGGCAAAGTCCGCTCCGACACCGCAGCGGCCACCGCCGGGAAATCCCTGGCCCTGCTCCCCAAGAGCCAGATCGCGCTGTGGACCCGCTACGATGTCCACCCGAAGCTAGGCTTCGGCCTCGGCGTCACGCACCAGTCCTCCAGCTTTGCCTCGGTCAGCAACACCGTGACCCTGCCGACCTTCACGCGGGTCGATACGGCGGTGTTCTATACGGTCTCGAAGGCCATTTCGGTGCAGCTAAACGTCGATAACCTACTAAATTCGCAGTACTTTCCGACCGCACATACCGACAACAACATCTCCACCGCCGAACCGCGCAGCGCACGACTGGCGGTGCGGATGGCGTTTTAGGGGAAGGCTTCGCCTCAGGCGGGCAAGGGATTGCCCTTGCCCGCCTGAGGCATGAAAGCGCCCGCTGGAGGCACTTCACAACCCTGGCGTCGTCGCCACCGCCGGCACTGGCAGCGCCGGGCCACGCTCCGCCCCGCGCAGGATCCTCCCGGCGCGCTGGATCGTGCGGACGAGCCGGGGGTAAACCCCGCAGCGGCAAATATTGGTGATCGCGGCGCGGATATCTGCTTCGGTCGGATCAGTGTTGTGTGCGAGCAGCGCGGCGGCGGCCATGACCAAGCCAGGGGTGCAGAACCCGCACTGGATGGCTTGTTCAGCAACAAAGGCCTGCTGCACCGGATGGTTGCGGTCTGCCGAGAGCCCTTCGATCGTGGTGACGCTGCGCCCTTCGGCCTCGCCCAGCGTGAGGGTGCAGCTCGGCATGGCCTGCCCGTCGACAATCACCATGCAGGCGCCGCATTCGCCGGTGCCGCAACCGTATTTGGTGCCCGTGAGGTTTGCCGCATCGCGCAGCGCCCACAGCAGCGGCGTATCGGCCTCGAGCTTGATCTCGAGCGGCTGATTGTTAACAGTGAGGATGGCCATGACGGGTTCTGCCTAGCGTGCGCCCGGGCCCATCCGCAAGCCGCTCAGTCCCGCCAGGAACGGTCGATCTTGTCGATCCGCCGTGTCCAGGCATTGAAATCGCCGACGCCGGGCCCGCCGCCCGGGGGGTTCGCCATGCCCAGATCGCGCTGATGCACGTCGATCACGTCCTGCGAAATGCGGATCGCTGGCTGGCCCATCGAAAGCGTCGCCATCTGGATCTCGCACGCGCGCTGCAAAGCCCATTGCTGGACAAACATCGCCTGCACCGACTTCGCCATCACGACCGGGCCGTGGTTGCGCAGCATGAGGATGTTCTTGTCCGCCAGGTTCGCCAGCAGCCGCTCGCCTTCTTCGGCGCGCACGGTGATGCCTTCGAAATCGTGATAGGCCAGCTTGCCGATGAAATTGCAGGCATAGAAATTGATCGGCATCAGCCCTTCCTCAAGGCTGCACACCGCCATGGTCGCCGTGGTGTGGACATGGCAGATCGCGTGCGCCCAATCGAGGTGGCGGTGGAAATAGCCGTGCTGGGTAAACCCGGCGAGATTCACCGGATGCGGATTGTTGTCCAGCTTCTTGCCGTCGATGTCGATCTTGACGAGATTGCTGGCGCACACTTCCGAATAGAGCAGCCCGAACGGATTGATCAGGAACGCACCCTCTTCGCCCGGCACGCGCAGCGAGATGTGGTTATAGACCGATTCGGACCAGCCCATCAGATCGAAGATGCGGTAGCAGGCCGCGAGTTCCTGCCGGGCATGCCATTCGGCATCGCTGCAATCGATGTTGGGGCGGATCTGGGTGGCCATCGTGTTGTCTCCCGCTATGCTCTTCGCACTATGTGCAACCTTTACCGCATGACCAGCAACGCGCAAGCGATGGCGCAGCTTTTCCGCGCCGAGACGGGTGGGCGAAACCTGCCCGCGATGGACGAAATCTACCCAGATCAGAGCGCGCCGGTGGTGGTGGTTGAAGGCGGCGGACGCCAACTGGAGATGATGCGCTGGGGCTGGCCGCCGTTTGGCGAGGTGAAGCGCCCGATCACCAACGTGCGCAACCTCGCCTCGCCGATGTGGCGCGGCGCGCTGGCCGACCCGGCGCGGCGCTGTCTTGTGCCCGTCACCGCGTTTTCCGAATGGTCTGCCGCGCCCGATCCGCAGACAGGCCGCAAGCGCAAACACTGGTTCGATCTGCCGGGAGAGCCGCTGTTTGCCTTTGCCGGACTGTGGCGGCCTGCGGAGGATGGGCCGCGCTTCGCGTTCCTGACCTGCGCACCGAACGACGTGGTGGGGCGCGTGCACCCCAAGGCGATGCCGGTGATCCTGCACCCCGGCGATGCCTGCGAGCGCTGGCTGAGCGCCGACGGCGCGGGCGCGGCAGCGATGCAGGTGGCGCTGGGGGATGATCTGATGCGCGAGATTGCGGGAGAGGAACCACGAGCGGCCCAGGCCAGCTTGTTCTGACCCCACTACGCCATGCCGATGATAACGCTGCCCACCCCCTCTTCACGACAGGACTTCGCCATCACTGCAGAACCCGATCAAGCGCTGGGCAGGACGGAGCGGCGTTTTCTGCGCCGGATTTTCAACGGCTGCACCGCGCCCGTCATGGCCGATGGCCGGCCGTTTCTGACCTACAAGGAGGCAAGCCGGTACCTTTTGTCGCTGGCTCCCGAGGCGCGGGCGCGGGCCTACGCCCAGATGAAAGGCGGCGCCGCCGACCCCTCCGGGAGCCTGTGACCCCTTACGGTGCGCTGGGCGCAGCAGTGATCTGGTCTGCAGCCGCGGCGGCTTCGGCGCCGAGATCGCGCAAGGCTTTCGCGGTGTCTGCCAGGAGCCCATCGCTGATGGGCCGCTCACCGGTCATGAACCGCCGGATGGCGCGCTCGTCGATCCCGAGCCGCCGCGAGAATGCCGTGGTGCCGCCGAACAGCTGGACACAATATGCGAAGTGATCTTGCCGGTTTTGCATGTCGGCTCCCATAAGTCGTCCTGCGGCCAAGGCAAAGCGCTTCACTGATAGCGCAGGGTGTTCTCGAACCCCTCGCCCGCCTTGGTCATCCTGGTGAGTTTTCTAAGGTTTGCGCGAACATAGCGTTCGAAGCGCCGATCATCATAGATGCCGGTGGCCGGATACTCATCCTGACTGAGCAAGTTTTTGAGGCGATCGGCGAACACGGCCCGATCATCTTTGTCTGCCGCGATCCTCAAGGCTCGGCAGACCCATTCTTCCGCCGCTGCCTTGTCGTAGTCGTCCTGCGCCGCATACCCCTGCTTGTCGGCCACAATCTGATCGAGGCGCGCGGCCTCCGTGCGGCTCGCGAGCCATTTGCGGACCGCTTCGCCGTCCCAGGGTTTGGGCGGAAGGCTCACCTTAGTTGCCATCCGCATCGACCATGAACACCATCGGCTTGCCGCGCGATTCAGGGTCCCACCCGGCCTCCAGCGCCGCCCGGATGCCGCGCGCCACAATCGCATCGCTGATCTGCAGGCGGCCGCGCTGCATGCCCTTGAGCAAGCGCTTGGGCGGGGGAAACTCCAGCAGAGCCTCGCGCTGGGTGTGCTTGCGCTGCAAGGCCACGGTCATGCCCTTCCAGCCCTCCGATCCGTTGCGGAACTGCGATTCGCTCCACTGGGGCTCGCTCCGCAGCTCCCACTCATAAGGGAGCCCATCGACGTCGACGATACCGGACAGCTTGTGGATCTGGGTCATGCGGGCCTGCCTAGCAGGTCTATGGCAGCAAGCCACATTTTGAGCAGGGGGAGCACCGCATCCGGTCCTCGTCATTCCCGCGCAGGCGGGAATCCAGGATGCCGCAGCGCTGCGCCGCTCTGGATCCCCGCCTTCGCGGGAATAACGAGGGTGGTGGGGGATGCCCGGCGCTGTGCCCGGCCTGTTGGATTTGGCGGCGCGGCGGCGCGGGTGCTGGGCAGGGAGGGGTGATCGCGCGACCGGTGCGGCGCCTGCACTGGCGCTGCGGGGAGGGCGTCGTTGTGCTGCATCGTGCGCGAGTGGCCGGATGGGACAGCGCCTGACCCGGCTCGGCCTGATGGATCAGACCCGGAAACCCGCGGGCGGCTCGCAAACCGGCGGAAATCCTGGAGCGCTGTGACAGCGGACTGCCGGCGCGCCCTTGGGCGATGATCTGTGTGCTGGCGCGGTAAGTGCCTGGGCCTTGGACTTGGGGAAACGCCCCGCCTCCAGAGCAAAAGCTCTGTTACCCGCAGCCCGCACCGGTCGCGTTGGCCT
>JBJXEK010000104.1:0-4768 GCA_046155055.1 Novosphingobium sp.
GGCATCAATTCCAGCGTTGCGGGCAGATCTGGGGCGACATCCCCGGTGATCAGACGCGCACCGCGCTGGTAGGTGAGGTAGCTCCACAGCCAGGTCAGGCCGACTGCGATTCGGTTGCGATGCCCGGTCAGGAACCAGATATGCGCAACACACCACAGCACCCAGGCCGCCAGGCCCGAGACCCGCACACGTCCGAAATCAGCGACGGCACGGCTGCGGCCGACCGTCGCCATGTTGCCCCAGTCGCGGTAGCGGAACGGCGCGACTTTGCGACCTGCCAGCGCGGCGCGGATGACACGCGCGGCATGCTGGCCCTGCTGCTTGGCAACGGGCGCAACCCCGGGCAGATCGCGCCCCGCTGCATCGGTGCAGGCTGCCGTATCCCCGATCACGAAAATGTGCGCGTCGCCGCCCGGGTGCAGATCGGGCCCAACTTTCACGCGTCCGGCGCGATCGGCGGTGCAACCCAGCCATTCCGCTGCACGTGAGGCCATGACACCGGCCGCCCAGATCGTGGTGGTGGCCGGAATGAACTCGCCATCGACAGTGACGCCGCTGGCATCGATGTCTTTCACATCGGCACCCAGCCAGACTTCCACACCCAGCTGCTCGATCCCGATCTGCGCCTTGCCCGAAAGCGCTGCCGGGAATGACGGCAAGAGACGGTCGCCGCGCTGGAGCAGCACAATGCGCGAGCAATGCGGCGTGATATGGCGGAAGTCGCGGCTGACCGACTGGCGCGCCAGTTCGGCAATCGCGCCCGCCATCTCGACGCCCGTAGGCCCGCCGCCGACCACGACGAACGTCAGGAGCGCCTTGCGGCGGTCATGATCGGTCTCGGTTTCGGCGCGTTCGAGCGCAAGGAGGACGCGGCGGCGAATCGCGGTGGCATCGTCGATAGTCTTGATACCCGGCGCGAAGGGCGCCCATTCCTCGCGGCCAAAATAGCTGTGGGTCGCGCCGGTAGCGATGATCAACCAGTCGTATGCAATCGGCTCGCCTTCGCCGAGAATGACCCGCCGGCAGGTCCGGTCGATGCCATAGACGCGGTCGAGCAGCACGCGCACGTTGGACTGTCTTGCCAGGATGGCGCGGATCGAACCGGCGATGTCGGCAGGCGAAAGTCCGGCAGTCGCGACCTGATAGAGCAGCGGCTGGAACAGGTGGTGGTTGCGCTTGTCGATCAGCGTGATGTCGACCGCTGCGCCGGCCAATGCTTTCGCCGCGGCAAGGCCGCCGAAGCCGCCGCCGACGATCACGACATGGGGGCGTTTAGCCTGCGCTGGTGAGGGTGGGGGTGCGGGCGTGGATGCGGAAGCCGACCCCTGCCTTGGCCCCTGCCCTTTATTGTCCGCCATTGCCTTGCTCCCGTGATCAGAGCCCGCGGCCCTGCTCTGCCGGTTCGCGGGTGCGGCGCGAAACGTTACACGGTGCGCAGCAAAGGATCGGCAGCGAAGGCGGCAATCAGATAATCGGCCAGCACGCGGACGCGCGCCGCCACATACCGTCCCGGCGGCATGACCAGATGGATCGGCATATCCTGCGGTGGGTGATCGAGCAGGAGTTCGACGAGGCGGCCCATCGCCAGATCCTCCTCGAACAGCCAGCGCGCGTTGACCGCGATGCCGATGCCAGCCAGCGCTGCCGCGCGCAGTGCATCCGGGCTATCGGCGCGGAAGGTGCTGGTGATTTCGACTGGTGGGAGGCTGCCCAGCGTCCACCGGCTGCCGCTCGACAGCAGCGAATAGGAAATGCAGTTGTGCCGGGCGAGATCGCTCGGAGCATCCGGCACGCCGCGCGCGGCAAGATACGCCGGCGCAGCTACCATCACGCGGCGCGCTGTGCCGATGCGTCGGGCGATCGAGCGGCTGTCACCTATCGCACCGACGCGGATCGCGAAATCGAGATTGTCCGAGACCAGATTGAGCGCGTGATCGGAGAGGCGCAGGTCGATTTCGATCCTCGGCTGGGCTTGCTGGAACCGGCCGAGCATGGCGATCAGGCGCGACTGGGCGAGCGTGAGCGGCGCGGTGAGCCGCACTTGCCCGCTTAGCGCACCGTGGAGGTCGACCGAGGCTTCCGCCTCGTCGATCGCAGCAAGCGCACGCAACGCGGCCTCGTAGAAGGCCATGCCTTCGCTCGTCAGCGCGATCGAACGGGTGGTGCGCTTGAGCAGCGCGGCACCGAGATGGCGTTCGAGGGCGCCGACCTGGCGCGAAACCGTGGACTGCGGCATTTCGAGCCGGGCTGCTGCACGCGAAAAGCTTGCTGCATCAGCCACGGTAATGAACGTGCGCATCCAGCCGGTAAGATCCTTCATCGCAATCTCCAGACGCGGTTACCCGCGGGCATTGATGCCTGCCGTGCATAAATCATATGACACAGGCCGCGCTTGCGATACGCGTGACGGACGCCCATGGTTATCAAGATAACTCGCATCTCTGTTGGGTTGGCAAGCCACATGGTTGCGAAATCCGCGCGGTTGGCCGAGATGGGCAAAGTTACAGGACGCGCACTGCGATGGAAATGCATCAGGTCCGGTACTTTCTGGCCGCTGCCCGATTGCTGAACTTCACCCGCGCCGCCATCGAATGCCACGTTTCGCAGCCTTCGCTGACCAAGGCGATCCAGAAACTGGAGGATGAATTCGGCGCGCCGCTGTTCCGCCGCGAACGCGCACGGACCCATCTGACCGAGCTGGGCAAGGCGATGCTGCCGCATCTTGAGCGCAGCTTCGACGCAGCGCAGACTGCCAAGCAGATGGCGCGCGGCATGGGCCGCGCCGAGATAGCCCCGCTGGCGCTCGGCATAGCGCGCACGGTGGAGCACGCCGCACTGGAGCGCGTGCTGGCAGAGCTCGGCAGCAGCCTCGGCGGCCTGGAGCTCGCACTCTCGAACGGGTCATCGGGCGAACTGATCGAGCTGGCAATGGCGGGCTCGCTGGATTTGATCATTGTCGAAGTACCTGACGAAGCGCCGGAACGGCTCGATTGCTGGCCATTGTTCGTTGATTCATGGTGCATAGTTACACGCAGCGACCACCGCTTTGCAGCCACGCCTCCTGCTGAACCCGGCGTTCTGGAGGAAGAAACCTGGATCGATCTGGCGGGCGATGGCTGCGCAAGGCTCGCCCGGATCGCCGGAAAGGCCGGTGCCGCGATCGATGTGCGGCATCAGGCGCAAGGTGCAGCGCAGCTTAGGCAAATGGTGATCGCCGGTCTCGGCTGCGGGTGGATGCCGCGCAGCCTTGCCGGCCCGCCGCTCGTACCGATCATGCTGGGCTTCGGCGAGAGCGAAAGCCCGGTCGTGCTGGCTTCGGTTGCGGGACGCCGCCGCTCGGTAGCCGCCGATGCCTTCCTGCGCGCGGCGCGCACGCAGGACTGGGCGCTGCCCGCCCTGGCCTGACGACACTGGCCTGACGACACTGGCCTGACGACACTGGCCTGACGACACTGGCCGCCCATAGCGGCGGCGCATGGACTCGATGCATCCGGCCCTATTTCCATGGCGCGGTAATTCCACCTAAGAGACAGTGATGATACCTCCAACGACACCACCAAGGCCGCTTGGCCCCGAGCTGGCTGCGATCCGCCGCCGCAATCCCGATCTGGGCCCGTTCTTCGACGAGATCGTGTTCGGCCTGCGCGCGGTCGGCGTGGGCGCGTCCGCACCGGTGGTGGGAGACACCTTTCCCGATTTTTCATTGCCCAATGTGGATGGCGGCTATCGCCGGCTGGGCGATGTGCTTGAGGAAGGCCCGGTGGTAATCAATTTCAGCCGCGGCCGCTGGTGCCCCTATTGCGTCCACGAGATTTCGGCCTGGGCCGACATGCTGCCGGCTGTGGCGGACGCGGGCGCGCGGTTTATCGAGATTACCGGTGAGACCGGAGGCGGCGCGCGTGCCATCGCGGCGACCCTGGCCGCTGCGGACCACGCATCAACCGCGGAAATCCTGTGCGATGTCGATCACGGCGTGGCGCTCTCGCTTGGCCTCGCCTTTTTCGCCGGCGAACCAATGCTGGATTTCTATCGGAAACGCGGGCTCGATTTCCATGCACTTTATGGATCGCAAAGCGGCTTCCTACCCGTGCCCGGCACGTTCACGGTCGGCCGCGACGGGGTGGTGCGCTATGCTTTCGTCGATGTCGATTTCCGCAATCGTGCAGAGCCTGCGGAGGTTATCGCGGCACTGGCCGGCGCCTGACTGACCCGGCGATCAATCCCCTCGGCCTGACCGCTAGCTATGGCCTGATCCTTACAGCCGGAACGCCAAGGCCGCCCCTACCAGCGCACCAGCCCAGGCATGACAAGGCGGAACAGCAGCGCAGCGATCAACGTTGCTGCAGGATAGACCGTCGTGACAAAGCCCAGCGAGCTGGCCGGGCAGAAGAGGCTATAGGCAAATGTGCCCAGCGCGCCAGCGGCCCACCCCGTGAGCCAGCTAGTCCGCACAAGATCGGTCGGCGCGGCAATCCGCATCCAGGCGATCAATCCGATGCCCACGATCAGAGCCGCGGAAAGCGCGATGGTGAAGCAGCGCAGCATTCCGAAGCTGTCGACTTCGGCGAACGAGGACGTGCGGCTGGCGACGATACCTTGGAGCAGCAAAGCCATCAGACCCAGCGGGAACAGTCCGAGCAACACGGTTCCGGCAAGGCTCGCGCCCTGATCGGGGCGGCCCGGCAAAGCCGAGCGGACGGCAGCAAGCAGCAGGCATAATCCAGCCAGAAGTAGGACTGACGCGCGCACAATAACGATCGGAGCGGGA
>JBJXEK010000105.1:0-3296 GCA_046155055.1 Novosphingobium sp.
CCCGGTTTCTCCTGCGCCTCATGATGGGCGGTAACGATTCGGAAACCCGGCTCAAGCTGGCGCTGAGCCAGGGCGAGCTCGGCAATTTTGCCGGCATGTCGCGCGAGCAGATCAACCGCCAGCTTTCGGCATGGGCGGATGGCGGGATCGTCGCGCTCAAGGGTGGGCGCGTGACGGTGCTGGATCGCAGCGCGCTGGTGGATATCGCCGAGGCGTGGTGAGGGCGGACGCCCACGTTACGCCCACGTATACGAATGTCGTCTAGCCGCCGAAAACGTTTGCACTAGGATGTGCGGCATGGCCCTTTCCCGCTCACTTGCCGCCTTGTCCATTCTGCTCGCGTTGCCGCAGGCCGCGTTGGCGCAGCCGCTCCCGATCACCGAAGGCGTCAGCCAGGTCGTTCACCCGGCCTGGTCGAAATCGGCGACGATCTACGAGGTAAACATCCGGCAATACACGCCGGAGGGCACTTTCCGCGCGTTCGAGAAGCACCTGCCGCGCATCCGCCGCATGGGCGTGGATGTGCTCTGGATCATGCCGATCAACCCTATTGCCAAAAAGGAGCGCAAGGGCTCGCTGGGCAGCTATTATGCGGTCAGCGACTATCTGGCGGTGAACCCGGAATTCGGCGATTTCGCCGATTTCCGGCATCTGGTGGCGGCGGCGCACCGGCAAGGCTTCAAGGTGATCCTCGACTGGGTGGCGAACCACACCGGCTGGGACAACGTGTGGACGCGCGAGCACCCCGACTGGTACAAGCGGGGCGCCAATGGCGAGCTGGAAGGCTATCACTACACCGATCTCAGCGACCACCACGAGGAAGTCTGGGCCGACGTTATCGGGCTGGACTACAGCAAGCCCGAAGTACGCGCCGGAATGATCGACGCCATGCGCTATTGGCTGAAGGCGGCTGATATCGACGGCTTCCGCTGCGACGTCGCGTGGACTCTGCCTGTCGAATTCTGGGACCAGGCCCGCGCCGAACTGGGCAAGGTGAAGCCGGTGTTCCTGCTCGCCGAGGCCGACACGCCCGAAATGCAGGCGCGCGCCTTCGACATGACGTACGACTGGAAACTCTACCACCTGCTGATCGACGTGGCGAAAGGCAAGGCGGATGCGCGCGATCTGGCAAGGCTCTACACTGCGCCTGCCCGCCGCTATCCTGCCGGCGCCTACCGCATGACCTTCACCAGCAATCACGATGAAAACTCTTGGAACGGCACCGATCGCGAGCTTTATGGCGAGGGGGCCGATGCGATGGCCGTGCTCGCCGCCACGCTGCCGGGCATGCCGCTGGTCTACGGCGGGCAGGAGGACGGGCTGGGCAAGCGGCTCAAGTTCTTCGACAAGGACCCGATCGTCTGGGGTACTTTCCGCCGCGCAGAGCTCTACAAGATGCTGCTCGGGCTCAAGCACACGCATCCTGCGCTTTCGAGCGCGCACGAGCCGGGCAATCTGGAGATCATCGAGACAGGCAATTCGGCCGTTTTCGCATTCCGCCGGATCAAGGGGGCAGACTGGGTCCGCGTCGAAGTCAATCTCACCGCCGCCGCGCAGACATATACGGTCGCCGACAAGGCTCGCACGCTAGCCCCGTGGCGCTGGGCCATCTCTGCGCCGGGGCGCTGATACAAAAAGGGGCGGACCTTGCGGACCGCCCCCAGCTGGAGTGGGATGGGAGCGAAGCGGCTCAGGCGGCTGCGCTGGTGTCGCCGTCCACCACGGTGAGCGGCTTCGCACTGCCGCCGATCAGCACCTTCTTCGGCTTCATCGCCTCGGGCACTTCGCGCAGCAGATCGATGGTTAGCAGACCGTCGGCCAGATCAGCGGCCTCTACCCGCACGAAATCGGCGAGTTCGAAGCGGCGCTCGAAGCCGCGGTTGGCGATGCCGACATGGAGAAACTGCTTGTCCTCCGGCTCGGCGCGCTGCCCCTTGATCACCAGCAGGTTCTGCTGCGCGGTGATGTCGAGGTCATTGGTCTTGAACCCGGCGACCGCGAGGGTGATCCGGTAGCTGTCATCGCCGCGGCGCTCGATGTTGAACGGGGGGTAGTTGTCGCCCGCATTGGCGCGCGCCTGGCGTTCCAGCAAGTCGAACAACCGGTCGAACCCGACGGTCGAGCGGCGGTAGGGGGCGAAATCAAAACGTTCCATGGCAATATCCTCTTTCATGAGCAATCTGCACGAATATGGGACCCGCTCGGCGGCGCCCCGGTGGCTTGATCGGTCACACCCGACTTGCGGCGCATGACACGAACCTCCATGTGTGTTAGCCAATTGTGGTTTTCAAGAGGTCCAGATGAGCGAGCCGGCGACCCAGACACCGAACGTCGAGATCTATTCCAAGTGGGGCTGTCCCTACTGCAGCCGCGCCCGCGCGCTGCTCGGCGCCAAGGGCGTCACCTACACTGAATACGATATCACCATGGGCGGGCCGGAGCGCGCCGAAATGCTGGCGCGTGCGCCGGGGGCCAGAACTGTGCCGCAGATCTTCATCAACGGCACGCATGTCGGCGGCTCGGACGAGCTCGCGGCGCTGGAGGCCGAAGGCAAGCTCGATCCGCTTCTCGCCGCATGAGCGGTCCTGCCGCTGATCCTCCCGCTGATCCTGTGCGTGTTGCGCTGCTCCAGATGACCAGCGGTGTCGATCCCGCCGCAAATGCCGCGACGATGGCCGCTGCGGTGGCTGAAGCGGCGGGCGAGGGTGCGGCGATGCTGTTCACCCCCGAAATGTCGGGCCTGCTCGATCGCGACCGGGCGCGCGGCGCACACCATGTGGTTTCGGAAGCTGAAAGTCCGGTGCTGGAAGCGGTGCGCCATGCAGCGGCGCGCGCTGGGATTTGGGTGCATATCGGCAGCCTTGCGGTTCAGGCGCAAGGCACGCGCTGGGCCAACCGTGCTTTCGTGATCGATCCGGCCGGGGCGATCGCGGCCCGCTACGACAAGATCCACATGTTCGATGTTGATCTGGCCAGCGGCGAGACATGGCGCGAATCCGCAGCCTATGAGCCCGGCACGGCGGTCGTTACGGTAGACTGCCCGCTCGGGCGGCTCGGCCTTGCGATCTGCTATGATATCCGCTTTCCCGCCTTGTTCGAGGAGCTGGGCCGCCGGGGCTGCGATGCCATCGCGATCCCGGCCGCGTTCACCGTGCCCACCGGCCGCGCACACTGGCACCTGTTGCAGCGCGCCCGGGCGGTTGAGGCGAGTGCGTTCGTGATAGCGGCGGCGCAGGCCGGTCGCCATGCCGATGGGCGCGAAACGTTTGGCCACAGCCTTGTGGTCGATCCCTGGG
>JBJXEK010000106.1:0-5851 GCA_046155055.1 Novosphingobium sp.
CCAAGCGCCAGCCTATGTCGATATCTGCCACCGCGCAGCGCTGATGTACGCATTCGCTTGCTTGGTGCTCGCCGAATTTGCTCGACTCAGCGAATGGCCGGCGGGCGTCAACCTCGCTGCGGTCGCGCTACCGGTTGTGTTCTTCGGAGCTGCGGTTGGAAGCTACGCGCTGCACGGGATACTCCAGGATACCGACAACCAGCTGCGGCGTCCGCACCGGATCGGCACACGCCACGTCCATGGCCAGATGGTCAGTGCCTTCATCTACCTGCTCGCCGTTGGCGAGATCGGCGGGTTCGCAGTGCTGTTGGCGGGCTCACTTCATGGGCTGACGGTTGTCTGACGACATAGAAGGGAGATAGACATGGAATTTCTTGTTGGTGTTGCGATGGCCCTTTGCGTCGGCCTTTTCACAACCGTCGCCGGGTTCGACCGCGATCGTTCGCTCTATCCAGTGATCCTTGTTGTCGTCGCATCGTATTATGATTTGTTCGCAGTCATGGGCGGCGGCGCTGCATTAGGTTGGGAAATTGGTGCCTCTGCTGCATTTATTCTCACCGCAGTCGCGGGATTCAGGACGAACCTTTGGGTCGTCGTGGCCGCGCTGGTAGGGCACGGCCTGCTTGATTGGCAGCATGGTCGATTGATTGAAAATGCGGGTGTTCCAGATTGGTGGCCGATGTTCTGCATGAGCTATGACATCACAGCCGGTGCGTACCTCGCTTGGCGGCTGCATTCGAAAAAGATCGACGCGACAAGCCCTTCGAACTTTGGTCGGAAAATTCATGCCTCCATCGCAGCCGAGCTCGCCCTCGCCACGAGCGCTGAAACACGCGAAGATGTTGGGTCGGCGATCCACGGTTAAGCATGTCAGCGTGCACCGACAGATGCTGATGGGCAGACTATACGCAGCGCCTGAGGTGCTTATATGCGCCCTAAAACCGCCGATCCGCCGTTGGGCCAATCCAAGCCCGTCGCAGCGTCAAGATCATCGCCTGAACGTACGGCGGCTATGATGTAGGCGTTTTGACCGTTCGAACGTCGGGAATGTAAGCGGCTATTGCCCGCACGCTTGGCGGACGCAGCCCCTCAACCAGCGGTGAACAGCGTCGGCGTCCATCCTGGGATGCCAGACCATTGAAACTGTGAACCCGCTCGCCCGAAACGGTAAGGGGAACGTGTGCATGCCCTCCCGAAGGGCTGCGGTGTGCAAGTCAGGTACGGTCGCCATCAGATCTGATTGCCGCGCCAGTGTCATCGCGGCGGCGAACCCGCTCACCGAGCTGACGACCTGCCGGTTCAGCCCCATGGGCAGGAACGGCAGATCAACCGCGTCCTCGTCAAAGCCGGAGCGGGAGACAATCACGTGATGGGCCATCGCGTAGGCCTCTGCCGTGATCGTCATGCCGGCCAAGGGATGCCGCGGGCCAATCACGCCAACAAGTCTGTCCCGGAACAGGGCCTGCGCCCGCAACTCCGGCCCCATAGACGCTTCGACCACCGCCGTTTCCAGATCGACCGATCCCTGGCGCAGCAGCGTACTGTCCTTGTCCAGCTTCTGCAGAAAGTTGAGGCGAACCCCCGGCGCTTCCTTGCTGACTCGGTCGAACAGCGCCGATGCAAAATTTTCCATGAACCCGTCGCTTGTGCGCAAGGTAAATGTCCGTGACACGGCCCGCAGATCGATTGCGGCCGCCGGTCGCAACAGGGTGTGGCCCTCGGTCACTAGCGCATTGGCTGCATCCCGCAGTTCCAGCGCGCGCGGCGTTGCCACGAGGCCGCGACCAGCGCGCACAAGCAGCGGATCGCCGGTTGTCTCGCGCAGTCGCGACAGGGTTCGGCTCATTGCGGAAGGGCTGAGCTGAAGGCGGCGTGCGGCGCGCGCAACGCTTTGCTCTTCGAGCAAAACCGCAAGCGCAACCAGCAGGTTGAGATCTGGATAGGACATTGCGTGTCCATAGCACGGACTGAGCCATATGTAGCGTCTGATGCATGAATACCCTGAAAATGATGCGCCTTACGCACAAGTCTGGCCCGCGCTAGGCCACCGGCATCGAACTTTTCCAATGAGGACCACATGGCCCGGAACACGCTAGAGCACGCAATGGCAACCATCAGCGCCAGCTGGGGGTCGCTGTCCAGCGCGCTGATCGAGACTTGCCAGGCGCAGATCGAGGCGCTCGCGCGAGCCTCGCCCGACGAGCCGTGGCTGGCGGCTTTGCTTGCCGAACAGCCTGCCAGCCGAGAACTGTATCGCGATCCTGTCCATGGTTTCGTGCTGCTCGCCCATGTCGAGCCTACCGACCTTTATCGGCCGCCCCACGACCACGGCCGCAGTTGGGTGATTTACGCGGTCCGGCAGGGCGCAAGCGAAATGGGAACTTATGGCCAGATGCAGGGCGACGCGGGACGCATGAAGCTGGTACGGCGCGATGCCGCGCGGGTCTCGCCCGGGCAGGCGCGGGTCTATCTGCCCGGGGACATCCACGACACCCTGTGCGTTGCTGGCCCTGCCCTTTTGTTTCGCTTCACTGCCATGGACCTCAAACATGAGGATCTGATCGAGCACCGGGTGACGCGGTACGTTCAGCGGGACGGTGAGTGGACTGTTGACGAGCTATGATAACGGGCACCTCTGCGCGTGAAGACCCCGGCATTGCGGCTGGCAGATGGGGCATAGCCGCAGTCCTCGGCGCGATGATGCTGGTCGTGCTCGATGGGGCGATCGCCAATATCGCGCTTCCCCGCATCGGGATCGCGCTCGGGATCGGTCCGGCCGCCGCTGTGCGGATCGTGACGGCTTACCAGCTAGGCGTCGTGGTGGCCCTGCTACCCGCCGCCGCGCTGGGCGAAAGCCTTGGGCATCGGCTGGTTTTCCGCGCCGGGACCGGTCTGTTCATCGCCGCCTCGGTCCTGTGCGCGGCTGCGCCGTCGATCGATTGGTTGGTTGCGGCACGGGTGCTCCAGGGCATTGGGGGGGCGGGCATCCTTGCCCTTGGCGTCGCCTTGCTGCGCGCGATCGTCCCGCCCTCGCGCTTTGGCGCCGCGATCGGTTGGAACGCCATGACTGTCGCCTTGACCTCGGCTGCCGGGCCGACCCTGGGAACCCTTGTCCTCGCATTCGCACCCTGGCCCTGGCTGTTTCTCATTAATCTGCCCTTTGGCCTGATTATCCTCCTGGCAGGCCGCGCGCTACCCCGTGCGCCCGGAACCGCTGCGCTGCTCGACTGGACCAGCGTTGCGCTCAACGTCGGCGCGTTCGGCGGCCTCGTGGCCGGGGTCGAAATGCTGGCGACGAAGGTTCCGGCGGGTTTCGGGTGGATCCTCCTAGCGACGGTTTGTGCGGCCTTGCTGATTGCTCGGCAGTTCAACCTTGCCGCGCCGCTGCTTCCGCTCGACCTGCTTGGCCAGCCTAGCTTCGTTCGCGCGATTGCCGGTTCGATCCTGTGCTTCGCGGGGCAGACAGCGGGGATGATTGCACTGCCATTCTACCTGCAACGATCAATCGGCATGACGCCGATGACTATGGCGGTGTGCCTCACGCTTTGGCCACTCAGTGTCGCCGCAGTGGGGCCATGGGCGGGTAAATGGGCCGATGCCGAACGAACGGACGCGCTCTGTCTTGCTGGCAGTGTTTTGCTCTGCACGGCATTCGCTTCGGCAATCCTGCTCCCGCTCGCTGCGTATCCACTAGCAGTTGGCGCGTGCGCCATATCGGGAGGTCTGGGCTTCGGCTTGTTCAACGTGGCAAACAACAGAAGGCTGTTCATGGCGGCCCCACCGCACCGCAGCGGCGCGGCAGGCGGGCTGCAGGGCATGGCGCGGTTGATCGGACAGCTCGCGGGCGGGGTTTTGCTGACAGCACTGTTCACCGTCGTACGAGCCGCCATGGCACCGCGGCTCGCCTTGCTTCTGGCGGCCGCGCTGGCGCTGGCGGCTGGCATTGTCAGTGTTTTCAGCCCTTGTGTCAGCCTGCAGAGCTTTGGCAGGCGGCGTTATGAGAAGGCTTCGGCCAGAAGATCATAGACCACGCGGATGCGGCGGCTGGTCAAGAGTTCGCGGTGCGTGACGAGCCAGAACGGCAGCGGCAGGGAGACGAGGTCGGGCAGAATCGGCTCAACGCCGGGCAGCAATCCCGCAAACTCCTTTGGCATGACCCCGATACCAAAGCCCTGGCGGATCAACTCGCCAGCCACCACGCCGTTGTCTGTGACAACCTTGAACTGAGATCGGGTCAGGGCAAGTCCGCAGGAGTTCAGACCTGCGATAAGCCGGTCAACCGGCGCAAAGCCGATGAAAGTCATGCCTAGGAGATCTGCGGCAGTTTGTGGTCTGCCATGCTGATCCAGATAGCTTGTCGCGGCGTAGAAATGGGCCGAGGACACCCGCACCTGTTTGCCAATCAGTTCGGGCTGGTCCGGGCGGGCATGGCGGATAGCAATATCGGCCTCACGTCGCCGCACATCCCGCATTTCGTTGGATGCAAGGACCTCTACCTCGATCCCCGGCGCGATCTCCCGCAGGCGCATCAGAATGGGCGGCAGGAAGTAGGCCGAGAGGGCATCGCTGGCTGTGATGCTGACCTGGCCCTCTACCGCCTGCGATTGGCCTGAAGCCGTCAGCGCGATGCTGGCGGCGGCCTCACCCATGGCGCGGAAATGCTCCAGAAGTTCGACACCGGCCGGGGTGATCGAAAGGGACCGCCCGACCCGGTCGAACAAGGCCACGCCCAGCTCCTCCTCGAGCGCCGCCACTTGCCGCGACAGCGTGGGCTGCGTCAGCCGCAATGACCGCGCGGCGGCGGACAGGCTACCCGCCTCGGCCGTCGCAAGGAAAGCGCGGGCCTGATTCCAGTCGAAAGGAGACGTCTGCCAACTCATACGATTTTGCATATCACACAGCCGGATTTCGGCAATTTCTTTCAGATCTGCGCATAAGTAGATCGACCGGATCGGAGGACGATCATGCACTGCCCACCACCTTCCATCCACCAAGGCTGGCTCATTGCGGCGGGGCTGCTCGCGCTGTGCTTCGTTCCGGTCACGGCTGGGGTGATACGGTTGCTGTCGCTGGCGGCAGGCGGCCCCGTGACTCTCGCCAACGCCCGTTTCTTCGCGAACCCGCTGCCCGTGCAGCTGCACATTGTGTGCGCCAGCGTGTTCTGCACAGTCGGTGCGTTTCAGTTCTGGCCCGGCTTCTCCAGCCGCTTTCCGCGCTGGCACCGGATGGCGGGGCAATTGCTGGCACCTGCCGACATCGTGGCCGGATTGTCGGGGCTGTGGATGAACCAGTTCTACCCATACGGCCCGAATGACGGCCTTCTGCTCTATTTTTTCCGGCTGCTGTTTGGCGCGGGCATGGTTCTGGCCATGATCCTGGGAGTTGCGGCCATCGTGCGCCGCGATCTTGCCAGGCACCGTGCATGGATGATGCGGGCCTACGCCATTGGCCTTGGCGCCGGCACCCAGGCTGCCACGCAACTGCCGTGGATCATGCTGATCGGCGTGCCGAGTGCACTTCCGAGGGCACTTTTGATGGGTGCCGGTTGGGCCCTGAACCTTGCCGTGGCCGAATGGTTTATTCGCAGGCACGCAACCTTCACCAATAATGCGCTGTTGGCAGCTCCTAAGACGACAGTTCATTTGGTTTGAAACAGCGAATTTTCCGTCTCGGAACGACGTAAACTCCGCCAAATCAAATCCAACCCAACCAGGGAATTCAAACCCGCATTTCAGCGTCTCTTCGCTGGAAGGGCATTTTTGCGCCCATATCAATCAGACAAGGAACACTATCATGAAGACGACGATGACCCTTTTTGCTATCATCCTGACCACGACGTTCAATACCGCGG
>JBJXEK010000107.1:0-5119 GCA_046155055.1 Novosphingobium sp.
GGAAGCCGCCAACGCGCTGATCCGTTCGGGGGCACTGGCGCGGTCCATCGGCATGACGTTGCCGGGGGTGTGTGCATGAGCGACATTCTAGACATACATCGCGGCGATCTGCCCCTGATCATAGCCTTCCCCCATGGCGGCAGCGATCTGGCTGGACTGGAATTTGCCTCTCCATGGGCCGCCCGGCTCGATGCCGACTGGTGGATTGCCGAAGTACATGCCTTTGCACGCGCGATGGGCGCAACCATGATTGCCACGCGGATCAGCCGCTCGGTGATCGACTGCAACCGCGATCCTTCGGGCGCCTCGCTGTATCCGGGGCAGGCGACGACGGGCCTTGTTCCACCCACCACGTGTGCCGGTGATCCGCTCTGCGCCGCGCCCTGCCCAGAGGAGATCGCGCGCCGCCGCAGCGCCTATTTCGAGCCCTATCATCACGCCCTCGCGGGGGAGATTGCCCGGCTCAGGGCGGTGCATGGCCGTGTGGTGCTCTATGACGCGCACTCGATCCGCAGCCGCATCCCGCGCCTGTTCGAGGGCGAACTGCCGCAGTTCAACATCGGCACCAATGGCGGTGCCAGCTGCGCCGCCGAGCTGGAAGCGGGTGTGGCGCAGATCGCTGCCGCTTCGGGCTATAGCCATGTGCTCAACGGGCGGTTCAAGGGCGGCTGGACGACCAGGCATTATGGCCGGCCCGAGCACGGCGTCCATGCCATCCAGATGGAACTGGCGATGCGCGGCTACCTCGCCGAACCCGAAGAGCCGGATGAGACCAACTGGCCTGCCCCGATCGACACTGCACGCTCCGCCGCGCTGGCCCCCACGCTTCACGCCATTCTGGCCCATTGCCTCGCCTTCGCCAAAGGACAGCCATGACCACCAATCCCCGCATCGACAACAGCCGCGTTATCCGCCCCGCAACCGGCACCGAGCTGACCGCCAAGAGCTGGTTGACCGAGGCGCCCTTGCGGATGCTGATGAACAATCTGCATCCCGATGTCGCCGAGCGCCCGGAGGAACTGGTGGTCTATGGCGGCATCGGCCGCGCCGCACGCGATTGGCAAAGCTTTGACAAGATTGTCGAGACGCTGCGCCGCCTCAACGCCGATGAGACGCTGCTTGTGCAATCTGGCAAGCCGGTGGGTGTGTTTCGCACCCATGCCGATGCGCCCCGCGTGCTGATCGCCAATTCCAACCTGGTCCCCAAATGGGCGACCTGGGAGCATTTCAACGAGCTCGATCGCAAGGGGCTGGCGATGTACGGCCAGATGACGGCGGGATCGTGGATCTACATCGGCACACAAGGCATCGTGCAGGGCACGTACGAAACCTTTGTCGAGATGGGGCGCCAGCATTTCGGCGGCGATCTTGCGGGCCGCTGGCTGCTGACGGCCGGGCTTGGCGGCATGGGCGGCGCGCAGCCGCTGGCCGCAGTGATGGCCGGCGCGAGCTGCCTTGCCATCGAATGCCAGGCCAGCCGCATCGAGATGCGCCTGCGCACCGGCTATCTCGACCGCAGCGCCGCCACGCTGGAAGAGGCGATGACGATCATCAATGCAGCCAACGCGGCCAAAGAACCGGTCTCGGTGGGCCTGCTCGGCAACGCTGCGGAAATCCTGCCCGAAATGCTCGCCAAGGGCATTTTGCCCGATTTGTTGACCGATCAGACTTCGGCGCATGATCCGGTCAATGGCTATCTCCCGGC
The DNA here is from genome assembly GCA_046155055.1 of Novosphingobium sp. GTDB lineage: Bacteria > Pseudomonadota > Alphaproteobacteria > Sphingomonadales > Sphingomonadaceae > Novosphingobium. The sequence continues at coordinate 1,706 of JBJXEK010000107.1, forward strand.
GGGCTGGTCTGTGGCGGAATGGGCCGAAAAGCGTGAGCGTGAGCCCGAAGTTGTCGCCAAGGCGGCCAAGGCCAGCATGGCACGCCACGTCGAAGCCATGCTCGAGTTCCAGAAGCGCGGCGTGGCCACCACCGATTATGGTAACAACATCCGGCAGGTGGCGCAGGACGAGGGCGTGATCGGCGCGTTCGGTTTTCCCGGCTTCGTACCGGCCTATATCCGCCCGCTGTTCTGCCGGGGGATCGGGCCGTTCCGCTGGGTGGCGCTGTCGGGCGATCCGGAGGATATCTACAAGACCGACGCCAAAGTGAAGGAGTTGATCCCCGACAATCCCCACTTGCACCGCTGGCTCGATATGGCGCGCGAGAAAATCCGGTTTCAGGGCTTGCCCGCGCGGATCTGCTGGGTGGGCCTCGGCGATCGGCACCGGCTGGGCCTTGCGTTCAACGCGATGGTGGCATCAGGCGAACTGAAAGCGCCGGTGGTCATCGGCCGCGACCATCTCGATAGCGGCTCGGTCGCCAGCCCCAACCGCGAGACCGAGGCGATGGCCGATGGCTCCGATGCGGTGTCTGACTGGCCGCTGCTCAATGCATTGCTCAACACCGCCAGCGGGGCGACATGGGTATCGCTGCACCACGGCGGCGGCGTGGGGATGGGCTATTCGCAGCATTCCGGCATGGTCATCGTCGCCGACGGCACGCCCGAGGCCGCCCGCCGCCTCGAGCGTGTTTTGTGGAACGATCCGGCCACCGGGGTGATGCGCCATGCCGATGCCGGCTATGATCTGGCAATCGATTGCGCGCGGGACAAGCAGCTCGATCTGCCGGGTATTCTTGGCTAGGCGCGATTGCAGCATCGGACTTGGCTCGCGCGTCAGTTGCATTGCTTCAGTGCCCTGTTAAGGTTCAGCCGGGATGGATGATCTTGGCGCAGATATTGCCGTGCTCGGCGGGGGGCTTGCGGGGGGCTTGATCGCGCTGGCATTGGCCAAATCGCGGCCGGAACTGCGGGTCATGGTGGTGGAACGGGACGAGCGGCTGGGCGGCAATCACGTCTGGTCGTTCTTCGCTACCGATCTTCCCGAAGGCGGCACCGCGCTGGTCGAACCGCTGATCGCAGCGCGCTGGGACGATTACGAGGTGCGCTTTCCGGCAGTCCGCCGGCACTTGCGCACGCCCTATCACAGCATCACGAGCGCGCGGTTGGATGCGGCCGTGCGCAGTGCGTTGCCTGCCGAGATGGTGCTGTGCGGCTGCGACATTGCCAGCGTCGCGGCTGACCGTGTCATGCTGCACGATGGCCGCACGATCGCGGCGGGCGCAGTGATTGATGCGCGCGGGTCCGCTGGTTTGCCGCATATGACCGGCGGCTGGCAGAAGTTTCTGGGACAATTGGTTCGCACCGCTGCGCCGCACGGGCTGGATCGCCCGATCGTGATGGATGCCACTGTGGCGCAGCATGATGGCTATCGCTTTGTCTATTGCCTGCCCTTCTCCGCGAATGAAGTCTTTGTAGAGGATACTTATTATTCCGACGGGCCGGACGTGGATGCAGCATTGCTGCGCGAGCGAATCGGGGCCTATTGCGCCGCTGCCGGGTGGCAGGTGGCTGAAATTCTGGGGGAGGAAAGCGGGGTCTTGCCGGTTGTCGGGCGCGGCGATTGGGCAGCGTTCCGCGCCGGCCACGAAAAGCCGGGCGTTGCGCTGGCCGGAGTGCGTGCCGGTCTGCTGCACCCGCTGACTGGATACTCGTTTCCCTCCGCGCTGGCCTTTGCGCTAGACCTCGCGCGGCAGCGCGATGTCTCGGGCGGCGCACTTGCGGCGTGGAGCCAGGCTTGGGCCACGCGGCATTGGCGCGGCGGCGGTTTCTATCGCATGCTGACCAAGATGCTGTTTGCCAGCGTGACGCCGGATAAGCGGTATCTTTTGCTGCAACGGTTTTATCGTTTGGACGCCGCCATGATCGAACGCTTCTACGCCGGCAATTCGACCTTTGCCGACCGGGTTCACGTCCTGTCGGGAAGGCCTCCGGTTCCCTTGTTCAAGGCTGCCACTGCTGTGCTCAGCCTGACGGCGCTCAATCCGCTGACCCTGCCTGAACAAGCGCGATAAACCGGTAGACTTGACCCCGAGCCCTATCTGACCAAGCTGTCCACCGGTAACTGGATCGCGCGGCGGCGGCCCGCGCCGCCGGCCAAATCCGCCAGCAGGCGAGCGGCGGCGATGCGGCCCGACATGGTGGCCATTGGAATGCCTGGCCCCGGATGGACACTGCCGCCGGCGAGATAGAGTCCCGGGACCTTGCCGCGCGCGCCCGCCCGGGCAAAACTGCCCATCATGCCGTGATTGACGCGGCCATAGAGCGCGCCGCCCGTCGCCGGGAACAGCGCGTTGAAGCCGCTCGGTGTGGTGACGACCGGATCGCCGCTGGCTGCGATATTGAGGCCGCAGGACTGCATCAAGCCGAAGGCGCGCGCAGAAAGATCAGCGATGGCGTCCTCGCCAAGCGGTGCGCGGTCGCCATCGGCAGGCGCGTTGATCAGCGCCAGCAGGCGTTCGGGCGCGCCGGTCTGATATGTCCCTGCCTCGCCCCGGTCCTGCGCGCAAAGATAGACGGTGGGCGCTTCTGTAATGCTGCGCTGGCGGAAGATTGCGTCGAATTCGCGCCTATAATCTTCGGCGAAAAACACGTTGTGATGCGCCAGATCGAAGCCGCTGGTGTGCGCTGCAAGGCACCAAGTGACCGCCGAGAGCGAGCGCGCCTCGGGCGCGGTGGCCGGAACCGGGCGCAGCTGGTCGGTCAGCGCGGAGATATCGCCGTTGAACACCACGGCATCCGCCGCCAGCCGCTCGCCGTTTGCCAGCAAGACCCCCGCAACGCGGCCGTGTTCGATCAGGATTTGCTGCATGTCCGCGCCGAAGCGAAACCTTGCGCCCTGCCGCTCGGCCAGATGCTGGATGGCGCGTGCGACCTGATGGATGCCGCCCCTCACCAGCCACACCCCGTCTTGTTCGACATGCGCAATCAGCATCAGTGTGGCCGGGGCCAACCATGGTGAAGCGCCGACATAGGTCGCATAACGGCCGAACAACTGGCGCAGGCGCGGATCCCGGAAATCATCACCGACCGCGCTCCACAGTGTCCGCATCGGCATTGTGCGCCACATATCCGGCATGCGCCGCAGCCCCACGCGCGCCATCAGATCGAGCGGCGAGGGCCTTTCTGCCGCAATGAACGGCGCGGCCAGCGTGCGGTAAATGTCGCGGCTGCGCGCGCAGAAGGCGAGATAGGCGCGGGCCTCGTCCGCCCCGGCAAAAGCTCCGATCGCATCGGCAGAGCGGGCGACATCGGCAAACAGATCGAGCGTGCCGCCCTGCCGCCAGGCATGGCGCGCCAGTGTTTCTGCAGGGA
>JBJXEK010000108.1:0-22268 GCA_046155055.1 Novosphingobium sp.
TGAGCCGCTTGGCAGCCAGCGGCTTGACCAGAAAATCATAGGCACCGAGCCGCATCGCCTCGATCGCGCGCGACAGCGAGCCGTCTGCAGTAACCACGATGACAGGCTGTTTTGCCAGCAGATCGACGTTGGTACGCAGAAGTTCCAGACCGTCGATATCGGGCAGCTGGAGATCGAGCAGCAAGGCGCTGAACGCGTCTCCTTCCGCGAGGGCGCGCAATACCGCTGCACCTGTACCCACCACGATCGCCTCATAGCCTGCCTTCTCGAGATGGCCGGCGTACATCAGGGCGAGGGCGGGAATGTCTTCAACAATCAGGATGCGTTTGCGAGTCATGGGCTGTACCAGCGTTTGGAGGTTTCAGTGGTCCTGAAGCAGGATGCGTGCCAGATCCCCAAAAGGTATAAGCGGAGGGATACTAGCAATCCCTTAGCACTTCCTTCGCGTTTTGCGCCTGGAGTTCTTTGCAAAATGCGAAGACTGATCGAGGCAAAATGCAACGATTGCGCTGTTGCAGAACGGGAAGCAGAGCGCATTCGTCGGAATCATTCGATTTCCGGCCCATTTCAGAAACTGGCACAAGGATTGCCATGTCGGGGCAAACCCCGGAGATTCCCATGCCATTGCCGCCCCGCCCACCGCTGACCCCCACACGACTGAATTGCACCGCTGGATCGGCGCGGACCTTTGCGATGCTGACGCTGGTCCTGACCAGCGGTTGCGCCACGATGCCGCAGCCCCGCAACCTTGCGGGAGCCCAGTATCAGCCCACGCAGCGGGTGGAGCCATCCACCGTCCCGGATCGCTGCAAGATGCCGGCGTTGCCTGCCGCACTCGGCCCATTGGTGGCCGAGCCAGCCGAGGCGCTCGCCGCATCTCCTGATATTCTGGGGCCTGGTGACCGCCTGCGGATCGACGTGAGCGGCGACAAGGATGTCCTTTCACACGACTACGTGATCGCGGCGAATGGCAGCCTGACGATCAACGGCATTGTGGCGGTCTCTGCGGCCGGGCGCAGCAGTGCCGCCGTGGCCAAGGATGTACGCGGGAGGCTCGTTGCGGCGGGCCTGATCAGCGACATTGCCAACAACCTCCGGCTCGTGGCGACCGAGCGGGCAGGCGTTGCGGTTTCGGTTGAAGGCGCGGTGTTCGAGCCGGGCGTAATTGTTGCCGGCGACCGGGCGAACGATGCGCGCGCAACCACGGTTGCCAATCCCGCGCTGGGCGATTTCAACAACGGCCGCACCTTGGCAACTGCCATCCGGGCGGCTGGCGGACTGCGGCCGGATGCCGCGCTCGATGCGGTTTACCTCGTGCGCGGTGACCGCTATGCCAGAATCGACCTTAGCCCGGTGCTGGGCGGGGTGGAAGGCAGCGACGGCAGCGGCGGCCTGCCGGTCGATCCGCAGCTCGCCCGCGGTGACCGTATCATCATTCCGTCGGCAGGCTGCTTCCAGCCGCGGCTGGTCCGGCCAAGCCCGGTAACGGCACCCGGCATCCGCGTCTACATGTCGAACCTCTCGCGCCCGGCCGCCAGCAATGCCTCTTCGGCGATCGGCCGGGATTCGACCAGCCTGCCTTACGGCACGCGGTTTCTGCAGGGCCTGATTTCGGCAAACTGTGTCGGCGGTTCGGCGATGAACGCCGGACGCAGTGCGGTGCTGATTTCGCACAATCCCTTGAACGGCCACTCCGTTGTGATTGCCCGGAAAGTCGAGGCGCTCGTGCGCGATGCCGATCGCGACGAGGTCGATCCCTACCTTATGCCTGGTGATGCGATTGCCTGCTATGACAGCACGGCGATGACCATTGTCGATGCCGTCGGCGTTGTTGGCAGCCTTCTCGGGCCGGCCGTTCTGGTAAAGAGCCTCAAGCCATGAGCGCGGTGCAGGACATCGTCGCCGAGCGCCGCCTCAAGCGGCTCTGGCGCGTGGTGCGCAACGGCCTTCCGTCGGTCGGCCGCTATCGGCGGTATTTCGTGATCCTTGCCCCTGTGGTCGCCTCGATCTGGATCCTTACGGCGCTCTATCTGGTCGCGATGCCGCGTAGTTATACCAGCCAGTTCAGCCTGATCCTGCCAGGATCGGGCACTGGCGGTTCGCTCAACGTGGAATCGATCGGGCAAGCACAGGGCGGGACCAGTTCCGCGTTTTCCAGCCCCACGCTGAGCCCGACGGAGAATTACAAGCAGCTGCTTACGGCCGATGTCACGTTGCGTGCGGCCGCGCGCATCGCGCACGAAAGCGAGGATGGTTTTCCGTCTCCCACAATAAAGCTCGTGGATCAGACCAATCTCATCTCGATCAGCATCACCGCGCGCAGCGCCGAAGGCGCCCACCGCCGGGCCATGGCCCTGCAGCAGGCCTTCGTCGAGGAGCTGACCGCGCTGCGCGCAGACGAAGCCAAGAAGCGCGAGGAAACCGACCTGACCCGCGTGAGCGAGCTTTCCGAGAAGGTCAAAGCGGCGCAGCGCAAGCTGATTGAATTCCAGGCCAGCCACGGCCTTGCCACCCTCGAGCAGTTCAATAGCCGCATCGCCTCGGTCGATACGCTCCGTGACAAGGAACGGGATTTGCGCGTGCAGATGCGCATACAGGGCGGCATGGCCGGGCGCCTTTCGGGAACGCTCGGTGCCAGCCCCGGCGGCGCAAATGTGATCATGCGGCTGAAGGGTGATCCCGTTTTTGCCGAATTGGCGTCGCGCTATGCCGCCGCCAACGCGGATGCGCAGCTCAAGGCCGGTACGCTTGGCCCCCAGCACAGCGTTCGCGCGCAAGCCGACGCGGAAAGCGCGCAGCTGCGCGGCGCGCTGGTGCGTCGCGGCCAGGAGCTGACCGGCCTGCCGGAGGAAGTGCTGCTGCGCCATACCGACCTGCAGCTGGGCGACGGCCGATCGACGCTGATGCAGGCTATGAGCGCCAGCGATGCGCAGGCGGCGGGCACGCGCAGCGCCCTGAATGAGCTCCACGGCGATCTGGTGCGCGCCCGTGCCGACGCGCCGCAATGGATCCTGCAAGCCCAGCAGCTGGCAGATCTTCAGCGCGATCAGCGCGTGACCGAGGCTGTTTTCTCATCGGCGCTGGCCCGGCTTGACACCAACAAGCAGGATCCCTTCGCATCGTATCCGCTGGTGCAGGTGCTTGCCGCGCCCTCGCTGCCCAAATCACCGTCGAGTCCTTCAACCATGATCGCTCTGGTGGGCGCGCTGGCGGCCACGGTCCTGACTTTCATTGGCTTTGGACTGTTATGGCTGCGCCAACCGCTTCTGCGCCGAATGCTGAAGAGTGCCTGATCGCGTTCACGACCGGGGGATCCCTCGCTTTGCAGAATGCCAAGATCGTTGCATTTTGCAAAGTTTGTAATTGCAAAACGCAGATACTCGCAGCCTTGATCTGCTGATATGCCAAGGTGTCAGCGCCATCCTTTGTATGGCACGTAATTTGCTTAACCAAGCCAGACAGCGCTTTGTGACTGCCAGAACCGGGAATGTGGAATGAAGGGTGTTATCATTGCCGAACTGGTCCGGTGGATCGAGGAGGCGTTTTCGCCCGCAGTCGCCGATGCGGTGATCACCCGCTCCAATGTTCCGAGCGACGGTATCTATACAACCGTCGGCAATTATCCGCACACCGATGCGCTGGCGTTAATGGGCGCGCTAGCCGAGATATCGGGTGAGCCGGTTGCGGTCCTTGCGGACAGCTATGGCTTCTGGCTCGCGAGCCGGTTCATGGAACTCTACCCCGAAATGTTCGAGGGCTACACCGACGCCGTCACGTTCCTGCGCGCTGTCGACGGGCAACATCACCGCGAAGTCACCAAGCTCTATCCCGATGCGCGCACGCCCAGCATCGTCGTCGATATCGACGGCGAGGAGCTGACCGTCAGCTATGGCTCGCACCGGCCCCTTGCCGATATCGCCCATGGCTTGGTGCGCGGCTACATCGCGTACTACGGCGATGATCTCGAAGTCATTCGCGACCCCGGGTCGCCCGGACCCCACGCCGCCCGCTTCCTCGTGCGTGCGCCATCGCGCGAACCCGTTTTGTAAACCCGCGCCGATGCCCGGAACACCCCTGACACGGTATACGGTGCCAACCTCGATCGCGCATGCGATCGAGCCTGCCGACAGCGCAGCGCAGATCGCGTTGCTCGAACGGCGGCTTGCGCGTGCAGAAGCAGCGCGGGCTGCAGCGGAGCACCTGCTGGAACAGAAGAGCCGGGTACTCGCGGCAGCCAACACAGAGTTAACTGCCCGCAAGGAAAGTCTGAGTACCAGCCTTGAACGCCGCACGCGCCAGCTGCTCGATGCGCAGCGGGTTGCGGGATTCGGCACGATGTTGTGGGACATCCGCAGCCGGCAGCTTGAACTATCGCCCCAAGTACAGGTCATGATCGGGATCGAGCCCGGGTCGGCTGTGCGGACGTATCGTTCGCTCGTGCGCTGCCTGCTGCGCGAGGACCGCCGGCGCATGCTGCACTGGATGCACCGCGAACTTCTCGTGGGGCTGGACAGTGGGCGTTGTGACCGGTGCGACGGGCGGGCCAATCACGTTCAGACAGGTTCGTGCGAGGAGACCCTCCGCGAATACCGTATCGAGGTTCGCTGCCCCAACGGTGACAGCCGCGACAACGTGCGCTCGCTGTGCATCATGGCGCAGTTCCAGGTCGACGACCAATGCCGCCCGGTTATGATCTTCGTCACCGTGCAGGACATTACCCGCCAGGTTCGCGCCGACAACGAAGCGGCAACCTTGCGCGCCAGGGAACTGCAGCGCCTGCAGGACCTTGAACAGCTAAACGAGGAACTGCTCATCGCGCGCGAGCAAGCCGACCGCGCCAACGACGCGAAGTCGCGCTTTCTTGCCATGATGAGCCACGACATCCGCACGCCGCTGAACGGCGTGATCGGGATGCTGAACCTGTTCGACGAAACCACGCTGACAGCCGAGCAGAAGCGCACCTTGGCGCTGGTGCGTTCGAGCGGGGACCAGCTGCGCGTGCTGCTGAACGATATCATCGATCTCGCCCGCGCCGAAGCCGGCAAGTTGACGCTCAATCCTGGGCCGACCAATCTGATCGATGTGCTGACAGACGGGGTGGACTTCTGGCGGCACCTTGCGAACGACAAGAGCCTCTCGCTCGATATCGTTCTGGCATCGGATACGCCGACCTGGATCGAGACCGACAGCGTGCGGCTGCGTCAACTGATCGACAACATGCTGAGCAACGCCATCAAGTATACCTGCGAAGGCGGGGTGATGCTCAAAACGCGTGTGTTGCCCCATGGGCGACTGCGCATCGAAGTGGTCGATACCGGCATCGGTATTCCCGCTCATCGGCGGGCGGAACTGTTCACCGATTTCAGCCAGCTCAACCTGCTGGGAAGCGAGCCCGGCGGTGCCGGTCTGGGCCTGGCGATCTGCCAGCGCATCATCGAGGTGATGGGCGGCAAGCTGGGCGTGGATGATGCCGGACGAGGGAGCTGCTTCTGGTTCGAGATTCCGGTCGCCGAGATACCCGTGCCCAAACGGGTCGCAAACCCGGTCGTCCTGTCCCTTGCGGGGCCGGGCGGCCGGGCACCACGCGTGCTGGTTGCCGAGGATCTGGCCACCAATCGCCTTGTCGTCGAAGGCTGCCTGCGCAAGCTTGGCTGCGATGTCAGGGTTGTCGAAGATGGCCAGCAGGCGCTTACCGCCGTGGAATCGGGTGACACTTACGATCTGGTACTGATGGATATGGCCATGCCCGTGATGGACGGGCCCGAAGCCACCCGCCGGATCAGGGCCCTGCAAGGCTCGCTCTCCACTCTCCCGATTATTGCTCTCACGGCTTTCACGCGGCCCGAAGAGCTGGGGCCGATGATGGCAGCCGGGGCGAACGACAGTGTTGCCAAGCCCATCGTGATCGAAGATCTCCATCGCGCCATGGCCAAAGCGTTGGCTTTTTCCGCTGCAAACGGTATCGCGCAATAGGATTGTAGGCAGGACCGCAAGCACTTGCGCGGTGGCTACTTCGTCGCATTCAAGCAAGACTGGGCGTGCATGGACCTGATTGATCCCGAGCTGACCCTGAGCCAGTTTGAAGCCCTGCCGCCCGAAATCGTTGTCCCCTTGTGCGAGGCAACCGCGGCTGATCTGCGCGAATGGAGCGCGCGCCTTTTGGACGCCGTGGCATCGAACGACACGGATGCGATCCGGCGCGCCCGCCATTCGCTCAGGGGTCTTTGCGGCAATTTCGGTGCCAGCGCAGTCATGCAGTGCGCCGATAGTGATCTATGGTCTGCCGACGCTCGCGTCCGTTTCCACGAATGCATCGAAGCGACGATCGCCGCCGTGGTGGCGATCGCCGCTCCGCTCATTCCTCAATAGGCGCCGCGCGCCGTGATCACGGCTGGCACCGTGCGCAGGATCAGCGCCAGATCGGCCAGAAGCGAACGCGAGCGCAAGTAGCTGACATCGAGCTCCACTTGCCGCTCAAACGGAATGTCTGCTCGTCCAGAAACCTGCCAGGTGCAGGTAAGGCCAGGCTTGCCCATCAGCCGCGCACGGGCATCGGCATGATAGCCAACAACTTCGCGCGGCAGCGCAGGGCGCGGACCAACGACGGACATGTCGCCGGCAAAGATATTGATCAATTGCGGCAGCTCATCGAGCGACAGGCGGCGCAGGATTGTTCCAACCTGGGTAATGCGCGGGTCGCGCTTCATCTTGAAGCAGGTTCCGTCCCGCTCTGATCGCCCACGAATGGCGGCAAGCCGGGCCTCGGCATCGATCACCATCGAGCGAAACTTCCACATCCGGAAAGGCCGGCCATTGGCGCCGATCCGGGTTTGACGGAAGAACACCGGTCCCCCGTCTTCGAGGCGGATTGCTGCGCCGACCAGCAGGAACAGCGGTGCCAGCAGCAGCAGCGCCAGGCCTGCGGTGACACGGTCGATCCCGTGCTTCACCGCCAGCGATGCCCGAGCGGAAAGTGCCCGCGCCTGCCAAGCATGAACCACCGCGGCAGCAAGGAACAGCGGGTTGCCGAGCACATAGCGCGCGAACAGCCGGCGCGGCTCCTGCGCGAGACGCCATACCCATTCGCAGCCGATCCGGCGTATGGCAGTCGGTGCCCGGGGGATCGAGCCCGAGTAGTAGTCAAACAGTCCGCCCACACCCATCACCACGCGTGCCATGAGGCGGTCGCGGATGCGGTCGATCCAGATCTCCTGCGTCGGCACACCAAGCCCGACCAGAACGATGGCCGCGCCCGAGGCATTGATCTCGGCCACGACGCGGTCTTCCTCGCTCGCGCTCCAATAGCCGTGGCGGGTTCCGGCAACTAGCAGCTGCGGGTAGCGCTCCTGCATGGCCTGCGCCGCTGATGCGGCGATGCCCTGTTTCCCGCCCAGCAGAAAGATCGACTGGCCGCGTTCAGCGGCGCAGCGGCAAAGCTCAGGAAACAGATCAGTGCCGTTCAGGTTTTCGCCAAGTGCGGTTCCCGACAGACGGGCCGCAATCGCCATGCCGCTGCCATCGGGCAGCAGGAAATCGGCACGGTTCAGAACATCACGGTAGGTGCGGTTGGTCTGCGCGACATTGATGCAATGCGCATTGATGAACTGGACCGTGGCGCATTCCCCGGCCTTGGCCATGGCGACCAGCTCTTCGGCGACATGGGCGCGGGTGGAGACCATCAGGTCAAGACCGAACAGCCGCGCCCGCGGCATCTGGCGAAGTGTGTCGCCAAACGGCTTGAACCGCGCGGCGGGCACGGACCGGGCTTCGGTTTGCTCGAAGTAGGTGTCAGTATCAAATCGCTTGAGCATGGGGCGTATCCTGCATTGTGATGCAGAAGCCATCGCATGGAGTGTGCCAATTCGGTTTTTAGTTGTATTTCAACGCCTTGGCCGCGTAGAGATCGAGCTCAGCCGGAAAGCATAGCACTTTGCAACGTTTGGCCCTTTGCACTTCGCACAGCGCGTTGCGAAACAGGAATCATTATTTATAGTAAAAACATATATATAAACGAATATTTGGAATGGCAGCACAAAGCCCACCCAGCTCACAGAGCTGAGTGGGCGGGAAGCCTGATCCTGCAGTGACAGTCGGATTAGGTACTTAGTAAAAATCCATATTGGTACATATGTGAGGTACGATCACGCCGCCAGGCGCTCTGGCTGATCGGCCGGTTCCGCCTGCATTCTGCCCGCCACGTGTCGGATCAGACCCGGATCTTCATGGGGCATGTCGAGATGGCTGCCCTCTATGTGCAGCGCGCGATTGAGCGCGTGAGGAAACAACACCACGTCGAGATCGCGGTCAGCAAACAGCGGGCCGCCCGGCACGCTCTCGCCGTTCAACAAGCGCGCGAACGCGGCAGCCAGATCCACGCCGACCTCGCGGCCCAGATGATGCACCGGCACCGGACGCGGATTGCACTCGATCAGAACCGGTTCACTGCCGTCATCCGGGATCATGAAGTCAAACGAGACGAAACCGGTTAGCCCTAGCGCAGCGACCATCTTGCCCGCAGAATCGGCCATGCGCTGATCATGGCCGAGACGGACCGCCGTGCTTGGTCCATAGGGGCCGATTTTTGCCAGCCGCATGCCGCTTAGGCCGCCGATCAGACGGCCTTTCCAGGCCAGCACGCTGAACATCGCGGTTTTGCCTGCAATCCCGGACTGGACATCCATGGCCGTGACCGCCGGATACCAATCGCGGCCAAGGGCCTTGCGAACGACGTGGCGCACCATCATGCCGCGTGGGCGCGCGGCCTCGCAGGCTGCGCGCAAGGCCTTGGCATCATCGCACTTTGCGACGCCCAGGCCTGCCCAGCTGAACGATTGCTTGAGATAGACCGGGTAACCCATGCGATCACCCGCGCAGTGGGCCTCACTGACCGATACCACCGTCTCGCTCTCCGGCACGCGAACGCCAAGGCTTCGGGCGAGTGCGATCGTATCGGACTTGAAGAGGCTTGCGGCAAACATGCGCGGCTCGCCCAGTGACGCGGCGATGATGGCCCTGGCCTCTGACCCGATCAGGGAAGCGCAGCGACCCTCGGCAAACGCCTGAAGCAGGATCACGGCCTGTTCGTCGCCGGGGATGACGAGCCTGGGCGGCGATGCCGTGATCGCTGCGGCCAGGGCCTTTGCGATGACGCGGATATTGCGGGACGGCGGCAGCGCATGATGCGCGCCAAGAAAGCCGCTGTGCGCCAAGAGATTGTCGCTCGGGCATAGAGCGGCCACCGAAAGGCCAGCCTCATGCAACATCTGCGGGAAGCGTGCAGGCCCATACCGGCCATCCTCGATCGCGAATATCAGAATGTCCATTGATATACCTTGCTTGCTGCTGCGCCAGACAGACGCGATTGGGTCGTTGCAGGGGCCACTGCTGGCGCCACTGCCGGTGCGAAAGCAAATGGCTTTGCACCAGTCGTGCCAATCATGATGATCTATGTATTTCAGAGGGATAGGTGCGATCCGCGATGGCGGGTTTTGCAGATTGCGATGATCCGCCCAACGGATTGCGCATTTTGCGGGAGACGCTTTTGCCAAGATTCGCAAAACGCGCAGCGATGACCGGAATGACGATCCCGTAACCCCGGAATACGGGCGTTCCCGCAGTTGGCACGGACCTTGAATTCAACCGGGCATTCCCGTTTTCGGAGTGCGCCAGTTGCTTTTCCGTCTGATCCATCAAGCCGAACACCACATCGGCCCGCACTTCGCGCAGCTTGCGCGCGGCCTCGGCAGCTATGGCAGCGCGGAAGTGGCCACGCGCCTCGTGCGGCTGCTAACGACTGTGGTGATCGCGCGCAGCCTTGCGCCTGCAATCGTGGGTGAGGCAGCGCTGGCGCTGACCGTGTTCGAACTGGTTCGCGTGCTCGAACGGATCGGCACCGGGCAGCAGATCGTGCAGGCCAATGCGGACGCGCTCGCGGCCACCTGCAACTCGGTCCAGCGGTTTTACGCCGCCTGGACCGGCGCGCTGATGATCGTGCAGTTGCTGGTGGCTGCTGCGCTGGCGCTGGTGTTCGGCCGGCCGATCGCGGGCGGGATGCTCGCCGTGCTGACGCTGGTTTATCCGTTCATGGCGGGCGGGCACGTGCAGTTCTATCTGGCCATGCGTGCTGGCCTTGTCGCGCGGCTTGCCCGGATCGGAGCGTGGCAGGCCATTGCGGACCAGATCCTGACTGCGGCGCTGCTCCTCATCTGGCCGAGCCCCTGGTCCATCGTTTTGCCCAAGCTGCTGACCGCACCGATCTGGCTGATCCTGGCGCGCCGCGCCGCGCCCTGGCAACCCGATCACGCGGCTGGTCTGCTCCCGGCTTCGCAGATGCTGCGCTTTGCCGGCCCGATCATGCTGGCCGACGGGATGACCGCACTGCGCACGCAGGGCGACAACCTGGTCATCGCCGCGATGCTGGGCACCTCGGCGCTGGGCACCTACTACTTTGCATTCAACGCCGGCGTCGGGATTATCAGCTCGCTGGTGTCGGCGTTTGGTTCAGTCGCCTTTCCGATGCTCTGTGCAGCGAAGGCCGGCGCTGCCCGCATGGGGATGCTGCGCCGTCTGGTTATCGGCGGAGCCGCTGTTTTCGTGCCGATCATCGCGCTGCAGGCGCTGGCCGCGCCGCTCTATGTGCCGCTGGTGTTCGGCGCGCATTGGGCTTTTGCCGCACCGCTTATCGCCATTCTTTGCCTGGCCGGCCTACCGCTGCTGGTTGCGCAGATAACCGGCTGCTGGCTGCGTGCCGAAGGCCGCGTGGGCACCGATGCGGCGGGCAGCACGCTGACCTGTGTGCTCGCACTGGGTGGTCTGTGGCTTGGCGCGCACTTTGGCGGGCTGACGTTCGCCGTCATCGGCCTGATCGCAGGCCAGACCCTCGGGGCGCTGTGGAACGGCGTCCGCATCCTGATCCCCGCACTTAATCAGCGCCAACATTACGCCCTTCGCACGGAGTCCCGCTCATGATTCTTCCCGATTTCCTGCCTGCCGGTTCGACAGACGCATTTGCCGATAATGTTCCGGAAATCTCGGTTGTCATTCCCGTCTATAACGCCGCCGCAACGATTTCTGCGACCATCGGCTCCGTACTCGGCCAGACATTTCCCTGCTTCGAGATCATCGCAGTCGACGATGGCTCATCGGACGAGAGCCTGTCCATGTTACTCGACCTTGCAGCGCGGGATTCGCGCGTTCGGGTGATCTCGCAGCGCAATAGCGGTGTATCTTCGGCGCGTAATCTCGGGGTCGAAACGGCGACCGCGCCGCTCGTCGCGTTCCTGGATTCCGATGACCTGTGGGCCGGTGACAAGCTTGGCTGCCACATGGCACTGCACCGTGATGAGCCCGAGCTTGCCGCGAGCTATGCCCGGATCGCCTTCATTGCGCAGGATGCCGATACGCTGGACGGCGCCCGAACGGTATCAACGCTCACCCCGCACGCTCCGCGCCTTGCCGATGTGCTGGGCGAAAACCCGGTGTGTACCGCTTCCAATCTGGTTGTGCGGCGCGACTGGTTCCTGCTCACGGGCGGTTTCGACGAACGGCTCAAGTTCGCCGAGGATCAGGAATTCGTCGCCCGGCTGGTTTCACGCGGCGGCAAGGTCGATGGCATTGACAGCGTGCTGACCGGCTATCGCTTCAGTCCGGATGGGCTGTCCATGGATCATGTGCAAATGCATGCTGGCTGGCGCATTCTGGTCGATCGCTACATCGACGATGCCGCGATCCGCACTTCGCTTGAAGCCCTGTATTGCCGCTACCTTGCGCGCCGCTTGTTGCGCTCCGGGGGCAGTCCGCTGAAAGCGCTGCGTTTTGTAGTGCGCGGCCTTCGCCTCGATGCGCGCAGCTTCATGGCCGAACGTCAGCGGGGGATCGCCACGGTGCTGGCGGCCTGTGTTGCGCCGCTGATTCCGGCGGCGATGCGCCGTCACCTCTTCGCCTGATCTCCAGCCCATTTTACGGAAAGCCCGAGCCATGAATGCCACTTCCCCGAACAACCGTGCCGTTCCCCGCGTCTCCGTCGTCATGCCTGTCTACAATGTCGAGGCCTATGTCGCCGAGGCGATCCGGTCGGTGCTGGCGCAGACCTTCACCGACTTCGAACTGATTATTGTCGACGACGGCGGTGCCGACGCATCGCTGGAAATCTGCCGGTCGTTTGCCGACCCCCGCATCGTTATCGTGTCGCAATCCAACCGCGGCCTCGCCGGCGCGCGCAACACCGGCATCGCGGCTGCTGGGGGCGAATTCGTCGCACTGCTCGATTCTGACGATCGGTGGCTGCCCGAGAAGCTGATGCTCCATGTCATCCACCTCGACAACGCGCCTGATGTTGGTGTCAGCTATGCCCCATCGCGCTTCATCGACAGCGGCGGGCAACCGCTGCGCATTGTCCAGCGGCCGAAGCTGAAAGGCGTGACCGCCGCGGATATCTTCTGCCGCAATCCGGTCGGCAACGGGTCTGCGCCCGTGCTGCGGCGCACGGCACTCGACACGGTTACCTTTGCCGACCCTGCTGAACGTTCGCGCACGTGCTGGTTCGATGAAACGCTGCGCCAGTCAGAAGACATTGAAATGTGGTTGCGGCTGGCGCTGACGGGCGGCGTGCGCTTTGAAGGGATCGCACCCGTGCTGACCGAGTACCGGATCGGCGGAAGCGGGCTGTCCGCGCAAATCCTGCGCCAATACGAATCCTGGCAGGGCGTGGTTGCGCGCATGGCACGCTGGGCCCCGGAATTCACCGCGCGCCACACCGATCGCGCACGGGCCTATCAACTGCGCTATCTGGCCCGCCGCGCCATCCAGCTTGGCGATGCAGGGATGGCCATGGCGCTGCTGCGCGGTGCCGCAGCCAGCAGCCTCCGGCCGCTGCTCGAGGAACCAGTGAAGTCGCTGACCACATTGGCGGTCGCCATGGCGGGTCGCCTGATCGGGCCTGACCTGTTTGCCCGGTTCGCCGGGCGCGCAGCAGGTGGGAATCTGGTCGCGTGACCTCCGGCAGACCGCCCCAAAAGCGCGTCCGTGTCGCCAATCTGCTCGACGATTGTTCGTTGGGCGGGGTTACGCGCGCGCTTGGTGTGTTCGATTCAGCTGAATTGCAGCGAATCGCCGAGGCAACGACCACCATCCTGCCTCCAGCCACTATCGCCGCGCCGCACATAGCGGCCGATGTGATCATCACGCATTTTCCGCCCAACTGGCGCCGGCTTATCCTTCTCGCGGGCCTGAAGCTCCGCAACCCCAAAGCCCGGATCGTCCATGTCGAGCATAGCTACACCCGCTCCTGGGAAGCGATCCATGTCCCCAGCAAGGTGCGCTTTCGCGCCATGTTGTGGCTGGCGATGCGGCTTGTCGATCAGATCGTCTGCGTCTCGCTGGAGCAATCGGAGTGGCTGCAGGAAGCCGCGGGTATCGCTGCGGGGCGGATCACGGTGATCCATCCTTATGCCGAAAACCCCGGACTCGCCGAATTGCCTTTGCCAGAGCCGGGCCAGCGCTTGCGCATTGGTGCTTATGGCCGATTTTGCGAGCAGAAGGGGTTCGACATCCTGATCGCCGCATTTCGCAAGGGCTGGTTTGCGGACTGTGATCTCATTCTGGGCGGGTTTGGCGAAGACGAGGCAAGACTGAGGGCCATGGCGGCAGACTGCCCGGCAATCCGGTTCACCGGCAAAGTTGGGGATGTTGCCGCGTTCCTGCGAACTTGCGATGTGGTCGCGGTGCCATCGCGGTGGGAAGCCTATGGCATGGTTGCGACCGAAGCGCGTGAGGCCGGACGCCCCCTCATGGTCGCGCCGGTTGACGGACTTGTCGAACAAGCCGCGGGGGCGGGTGCCGTGGTCGATTTCACCGATCAGGAATCGATCGAACTTGCCCTTTGCGATCTCCGGTCGGCTGGCGTGACGGCGATCGGGCAACGCGCCCGCGCTGCAATCCGCAATTGCCACCAGGTCCGCCAGGCGCAGTGGTCTGCACTCTTGCAGTCTGACCGCACAGTGCCGACTGCTGCAGAATGCGCAACATTGGTTGATGTGGCCGGGTCCAGTCCAAGCCGCTCAATCCATTAGGGTCGGCGCCCCAGACCATGTCCCGACAAATCCTGCCCGCCTGAATGGTGCGAGAGTGCTATCGAGAACCTTGCTGTGACATCTGTTACACAAACCCCCGCATGGCGGTGTGGCGTTGTTACACGGCTGCGGTAGGATCGAGCGAGGGAACGATCCTGGCGGAGGATGGCGATGGGGACGGCACAGAGTTCGAGTCTGAACGGAATGCGCTGCCATGCATGATGCTGCTGGCACCGGGGCCGGGCCGGCAGGTTTCACGCCGGGGACACAGCGCTTGCTGACTGCGCTGCGCGTGGCTGCTTATACGATGGCGACGTGCTTCATGATCGTAATGGTGGTTCGGGGCGTGTGGCTGACGCGCGATCAGTTCGAGGCGGAGGCTGCGCGGTCCGTGCGCGGCGCGGCCATATTGCTGGAAGGCGATGCGGCGGCCGCTGGTGGCGATGCGGCGCGGGTCCGGGCGATGCTTGCGGCGGCCGCGCCCACCGGGGTGCACTTGCGGCTTGAGCCGGCTACGCTTGGGCCGGGCGGTAGGCCTGCCAAAGTGACCGCCAGCATCGATCACGCGGCGATCTGGGCGGCGGCGCTGCGTGCCAACGAGCCGTTCCTCGCGCTCGTGCTCGCGCTGGGCCTGCCGACGATCGCGATCTTTCTCTACATGGGATGGTTGGTCAACCGCCCGGCGTTGCAACTGCTGGCATTCGCGCAGGCGGACAAAACTGATGGCCGCGCCGAGGTCCCGGATGGGGGAGGGCACCCGCCGCCCAATCTGCCCAGGATCTGGCAATCGGTTCTAGCGCGCCTTCAGCAGCAGCGCACAAGCCAGGCCCAGATGCAGGCCTTTCTCGACAACGCACCGATCGGGCTCGGCTTTTTCGAGCCTGACGGTCGGATCGCCATGATCAACCGCTATGCCGCCGATTTCTACGGCAAGACCCAGAGCGAACTGGTGGGCGGGGATGTGGCCATGCTCGCATCCTTCCATCCCGGCGCCGGCCCACTCATCGCCACGCTGCTTACCAAGCCGCTGGAACCGGGCGAGACGCGCATGCTGGAGACACGGTCAAAGGCGCGGTCCGGCGAACCTGTGACCCTCCAGCTGACCGCGTTTCCGGTCATCGGTGCGCAAGGCAGGGCCGATCTGATCGGAACCTATTTCGTCGACGTGACACGCCAACGGCGGGCCGAGGCCGACCTTGAGGAATCCCGATCCCAGCTGATTGCGTTCTTCGACAATATCCCGACCTCGATCTACCTTAAGAAGGTTGATCACACGGTGGTCTATGTCAGCCGGCATCGTGCCGGGCAGTATGGGAAACGCCCTGACGAGATGATCGGGCAGCGCGAATATGATCTGCACATCGATGCGATGAGACCATACCTCGAGATGATGGACGACCACATCCTGTCGACCGGGCAGGCGGTGCTGCTGGAGGGCAATCACCTGCAGTTCAACCGGCAGGAGCTGGTGAGCCGGTTTCCGGTGTTCAACGACAAGGGCGAAATTACCCATATCGGCGGCATGAACTTTGATATTGATGCGCGCGCCAAGGCGCAGGCGGCGCTGGAAGAAGCCAAGGCGCTGTTCGAGGCCTTTATCCAGAATGCGCCCAACCCGATGGCGCTGATCGATCCCGCCGGCCGGTATCTGATGGTCAACAATGCCAGCGCACGCTATTTCGGCGAGACACCCGAGGCCTTGCTCGCCAAGGGTGCCAAGGCGATCAACGCCCGGTTTCCGGAACGCCGCTCGGTCATTGCGCCGATGTTTGCGCGCGTTGCCGAGACCCGCCAGTTCGAACAGATCGATACGGTGTTTGCGATGCCATCGGGCGAAATGCGCGATCTGCGCTTTGCCTTCTTCCCGATTCTGGGGGCAGAGGGGCAGCTCGCGTTCATCGGCAACATCGCGTTCGACATGACCGAGGAGCGCCGCGCACAGGCCGATCTGGCCCGTTCGCGCGATGCCTTGCACCAGTCCGAAAAGCTCGCGGCGCTTGGCTCGCTGCTGGCCGGGGTAAGCCACGAGCTCAACAACCCGCTCGCGGCGGTGATCGGGCAGACCGCGCTGCTGGGCGAGGATCTGGAGGGCAGCGACCATGCGCCGCGCATCCAGAAGATCCGCCGTGCAGCCGATCGCTGCGCACGGATCGTGCAAAGCTTCCTCGCGATGGCGCGACAAAAGGCACCCGACTACCGTTCGGTCGCGATCAATGATCAGGTCAGGGCGGCGGCCGAGCTGACCGAATACCAGCTGCGCGCCGCGCAAGTGACGCTCGACTTGCAACTGGGCGAGGCGCTCCCTCCGATTGCGGCGGACCCGGACCAATTGCACCAGGTGATCGTCAACCTCGTGACAAACGCGCGGCAGGCGCTTGAGGAATGTGCAGGCGAGCGCCGCATCACGATCACGACATCCCGGCACGAGGGCACAATCCGGCTCGCGGTGGCCGACACGGGGAAGGGCATTGCGGCGGCGAGCCGCGACCGCATTTTCGATCCGTTCTTCACGACCAAGGCGGTCGGCACCGGCACGGGGATCGGCCTCTCCTACTCGCGCGGGATCATCGAGGCGCATGGCGGCACGATCGTGATCGAGGACGCGGTGGTCGGCACGACCTTTGTCATCACCCTGCCCGCGGGGGCCGAAGCGGCCGTCCGTCCGGCGCCCGACAGTCCCTCGCCAGCGGCTGCACGAGGTCGCGTGCTGATCATCGATGATGAGGAGGATGTGGCGGAAACGCTCGCTGACATGCTGGCGCGCATGGGTCTGGAGGCGATCGTTGCGATTGGCGGCATGGCGGGCCAGGCCGCGCTGGCCAAAGGTACAGCCCTCGATCTGGTGCTCTCGGATATCCGCATGCCCGATCTGGATGGTCCGGCGCTGCATGGCTGGATTCAGGTGCACCGCCCTGATCTTGTGGGCGCGGTCGCGTTCGTGACCGGCGATACGTTGAGCGGCAATGCCGCCGATTTTCTTGAGGCGGCGCAGTGCCCGGTGCTCGAAAAGCCATTCACCCCGGCGGCGCTGCGCGCGCTGGTGGCCGCGATGCTCGGGCCGTGACTGTGACAATTGAGACAAACCAGCCGGCGAGGCGTGGCCGCCCCGTTACATTTCCATGCGATCTGGCAGGTTGATCTACAGCGCGTGAGACCAGACCAATGCGAACCATTTCGATGTCTGCAGGGAGGATGCCTAGAATGAGCGCAGCGATGGGGCCCGACGCAGGCAACACCTCAGGCAACGCCTCAGGCAGCCCGTTTGCCCTGCTCTCGACCGAGTCGCTTGTCGGCCCGGTGATCGACGCGTCGCTTGATGCCGTGGTGATTGCCGATCTCGATGGCCGCATCCTGCGCGTCAATCCGGCGGCCGAGGCGATCTTCGGGCATGCGCCAGGCTCGATGGTCGGCCGTTCTATCGGCGATGCCATCGTGCCTGCGCATCTGCGCGCGGCGCACGATCGCGGCATGGCACATCACGCTTCGACCGGCGAACGCAAGGTGATCGGGCGGAGGCTGGAGCTGGAGGCGCTGCATGGCGACGGCCATCATTTCCCGGTCGAGATCCAGATCGAGGAAGTGCTGCAAGGCGAGCAGCGTGTCTATGCCGCCTTCGTGCGCGATTTGACCGAGCGCCGTGCCATGGAAGCCGAAGTCGCCCGGCAGCGCGACCACATCCATCAACAGGAAAAGCTGGCCGCGCTGGGCACACTGCTTGGCGGCGTGGCACACGAGCTCAACAATCCGCTCTCGGTCGTGATCGGCCGCGCCGCGATCCTCGAAGAAGCGCTGGCGGGCACCGCCGAGGCGCGAACCGTGCTGAAGCTGCGCGAGGCGGCTGGTCGCTGTCACCGGATCGTGCGCACCTTCCTTGCAATGGCGCGCGACACCCGTCCTCGGCAGGGCGAGGTCGAGCTGGGTGAACTGCTGGCGGGCGTGCTGGAATTTTCCGGCTACAATCTGCGCACCGCGGGGATTGCGGTCACCACTGCATTCGATCCGGCGCTGAGACCCATTCGCGGCGATCATGACCAGCTCGTCCAGGCTTTCGTCGGGCTTGTCCTCAATGCGCAGCAAGCGCTGGAGGGGCATGACGGGCCGCGAGCGCTGCATGTGAGTACGACCAGCGGCACCGCGGTCACCATCCGCATCGCGGACAGCGGGCCGGGCATTCCCGCTGAAGTGCAGGCGCGGGTGTTCGAACCGTTTTTCACGACCAAGGCGTTTGGCGCGGGCGGCGGCAGCGGGCTTGCGGTGGCGCGCGGAATTTTCGAAAGTCACGGCGGCACGATCGCCATCGACCCTGCGGTGCGCAGTGGCTGCGCGATTGTCGTCACTTTGCCGGCGGGAGAGCCCTCATGACCACACGTGCGCGCATCGTTGTCTGCGATGATGATCCGGATGTCCGCGACCTGCTTGTCGATCTGCTCCGCAAGGATGGCTACGATGTCGCCGCGGCAGAGGACGGGATTGCGCTGCGCGCGCTGGTTCCAAAGTTCCGCCCCGATCTGGTGGTGTGCGATCTGATGATGCCGGGCGAGGACGGCTTGTCGCTCACCCGCTGGCTCCGCGGGGAGGGCCATGCAGCGGTGTTGATGCTGACCGCAATGGGCACCACGACCGACCGGATTGTCGGGCTGGAGATGGGGGCCGACGATTACCTCGCCAAGCCGTTCGAGCCGGCTGAGCTGCGCGCGCGGATCAAGGCGGTGCTGCGCCGGACAATGTCGGCCGAATTGGCAGGCGGACGCCCTGCAGCGCGCGTGAAAGTCGGGCGCTGCGTGGTCGATACCGAGATGAAGGCGATGTTCGACGAGCATGGCGAGAGGGTCGACCTGACCGCGATGGAGTATGACCTGCTCTACACCTTCCTCACCCATGCCCGCCGCCCGCTCAACCGCGACCAGCTGCTTGAACTGGCCCACCACAAGAAGTGGGATCCGTTCGACCGTAGTATCGACATGCGGATTGCCCGCCTGCGCAAGAAGATCGAGTTCGATCCTGCCAAGCCGTCGGTCCTGAAAACCGTGCGCGGCGAAGGCTATATGCTGGTGCCTGGCGGGGAGTGAGGCAGTGCACGTGGTGTTCGACGGCACGGCGACGCCATATGGTATCGAGCCGTTCAGTCTGCTTGGGCTGATCCCGCTCGGCCTCTTCCTGTTCGAGCGTTTCGTCCGCAAGCAGCCGTTCTCGCTGGTCTCCGCGATGTTTCTGTTCATCGCTTTCGTTGCGCTGATCGGGATCAACGGGATTCTCAATTGGGATATCCACCGCATCCGCACGATGGCGGCATCCGGCTCCAAGTCAGGTGTGGGTAGGGAGCTGACGCGCGGCGCGGTGACACAGCACTGGAGCATCACCACCCGCGTGCGCGACATGTCCAAGTCCAGCCTGGCCTACAAGACGATCATCAGCGAGGGCTTCGACATCGGCGCCGAGCGCTTTGCGTGGAAGCGTGGCGAAAGCTTCTCGCCCGCGACCTTTTCCAACCTCGCCGAACCGCGCCTGGCGCTGCGCGACGGGCAGATGGTGGAAGTGACCTGGTTCACCGATCCGGCGGACAACAACGCCCGGCGCATCATCCAGCTAAAAGTGGCGCGCTGACTGCGCCGTACATTGCAAGCGATCCCAGTACCCTGCCGTTACAATTGAGACGCATTTCCCCCTGCCGCGTGATCATCCCGTGACGCGCCGACCCCACAAGCGGTTCATCGGCATGATGCCGAACAAAATCGAGGGGACACGACATGGCACTCAAGAAACTGGTCTACGGCGATGCAGCAGACAATGTGAGCATCGGGACTTACAAGTTCGACGACAGCAATGATTTCAATATCTATACCAATGGCGGCAATGACAGCATCACGTTCTACGTTGATGGGGTGGTCTATGTTCGCGCAGGGACCGGCAATGATACGATCTATGCCGGCGGCTCGGGCACCGGTTCGGTCTATGGCGATGAAGGCAATGACTTCATCAAGCACATGCCCAATACCTACGATGACGGCGTGCTGAAGCTCTACGGCGGCGCAGGCGACGATACCATTATCGGAATCGGCGGGCAGGCCGACATGCTCTACGGCGAATCCGGCAACGATCGGCTCGATGTCCGATCGGGCAACACCGCCTTCGGCGGCGTCGGCGACGATATCTACGATATTGTGGCGGGTGCCACGGTCGTTGAATATGGTGCCAGCGGCAATGACGTGATCAGGGCAAACTTCACCAGCTACAATTTCGCCAATTACCAGAATATCGAACGCTTCCAATTCATGGGCGATAACAAGACCTTCCAGAACGTCACGGTCAAAGGTGATGCCAATGCCAACTGGGCAGCCACCGGCACCGGCGCCGATACTCTGTCGATGGGCGCGGGCAATGACACGGCCGACGGCAGCTATGGCAACGACAAGCTTTATGGCGAGGCCGGAAATGACACGCTGATCGGCGGCGAGGGCAATGACTATCTGTCGGGCGGTGACGGCAACGATAGTCTCGATGGCGGCCTGGGCAGCAATACGCTGGCCGGTGGCAACGGCAATGACCTCTATCGCTCGGCCCAGGGTTTGGCGGTTACCGGCATCGTCGAGCAGTCGGGCGGCGGCATCGACACGCTGGAATCGGCGGTTTCGGTGACGGTGCTGGCGGCCAATGTCGAAAACCTGAAGATCGTCAACCCGAACCCCGATGTTACGCTGACTGGCAACGGCAACGACCTTGCGAACGTGATCATCGGGCACGACGGGAACAATTGGCTTTCGGGCAACGGCGGCAACGACGCGATCAATGGCAATGGCGGCAATGACTTCATCTATGGCGATGGCGGCAACGACAAGCTCTATGGCGGCTTCGGCAATGACATTATGAACGGTGGCGATGGCTATGACACCGTGGACGGGGAGTACGGCAACGATGTCCTCCACGGCGGCGGGTCCTCCGATGTGATCGACGGCGGCGATGGCAACGACCGGATCTATGGCGACGGCGGCGACGACCGGCTCATCGGCGGCACGGGCAGCAATACCTTCGTGTTTGCCACCACTGCCGACAGCTTCATCGGTTCGGGGATCGACAAGATCTTGGATTTTTCCAAGGGGTTCGACAAGATCGACCTCAATCTGATCGATGCCAATGCCGGGCTGGCGGGTAACCAGGCGTTCACGTGGGCGGGCATGGCCCTGCCGGAAACGGCCCATGCGGGCAACGCGTGGGGCCAGTTCTTCGAAGCGACGACGTACAACCCCTCGTTCGTGCGGGTTTATGGCGACGTGAACGGCGATGGCACCGCGGACATGCAGATCGACGTGGTCGGCGTCACCACGCTGAACGCCGATGCCTTCATCCTCTGATCGCAGTCCCCGATCAGAGCGGGCGCCGGGATCGCAATGCGCGGTCCCGGCGCTTCTTTTTTTGCCGGTGCGCCACGTGACCATGCCGATCAAGCCGGGCGGTCTTGCCGACAGGGATTCCATGACCGCACGCACAGCGGCTGAGCCTGCGCGCTGGGTGCCGGGCACGCGGCAAGGCTATCGCAGCGTGACGTATGCATGGACTGTGTTCCAAGCTGGTCCGCGCTATCGGCCTGACCTCCGACACCAGCGGAGCTTGGCGCTAAGTTCGGGGTCAGCGGTCCCGTGGGGGCCGCTGACCGCGGCTCCCGCAGTCTGCAATTGTGTAGTGCCGCGATGAGTCCAAGCTCTTTGCGGCTGGCCTTCTCGAAGATCGCGAACACGCGCAACGTCCTGCCATCATAGGCGCGCTCCTCGGCCAAGTCTTAGGCACAGATACGCCCCGGACGTTGCGGCCGCAGCCTGATAGATGACCTACCCTTACGCTATAACAGGCCTCGCCCGATTTGCGTTTGCGGCACTGCCGCTTTGCCAGGTTGGTATCAGCACTGTGCTACGCCCTTCACACAAACGAAAACGGCTCGGCCTTTGGAGGCCGAGCCGTAGCGGTTAGCTGCCGTACTGGCAGCTAAAAACACTCAATCGCGATCAGCCGCCAGGGGTATCGTTATTGTTCTGGTTCGATCCAATGATGGCACCGATAACACCACCCCCAACGAGACCGCCAAGAATCACGCCAAGATTGGGGCCACCCTTAGGTGGCGGCGGCAGCGGCGTCGTCGTCGTCGTCGTAGGCGGAGGCGGAGGCGGCTGCAGGGCCGGAGCAGGCGGCGGCGGCGGAGCCGGCGGC
>JBJXEK010000109.1:0-8249 GCA_046155055.1 Novosphingobium sp.
GGCCCGATCATCCATCAGGATGTTGAGACCGTGACCCACGCCGACACGCCGGAAGATCTGGTGCGCAAGGGCCGCGATGTCGAACGCCGCGTGCTGGCCGAAGCCGTGCGGCTCCATCTTGAAGACCGCGCGCTGCTAAGCGGCACCAAGACAGTGGTGTTCAAGAGCTAGAAAAAGCATCCTCATCAAGGCTGAGGCGGATGTCGATCTCGCGGTCGACATAGGCCCACTCTGCGCTGGCGCGCAGGTCCACGAGCAGACGGTCAAACGCCGGGGTGTTCTCGGCGGCAAACTCGAACCAAGTGAGAAAGTCGAACGGCTCGCCGAGTTCGCGCGAGTGATACAGCGCCCGGGCGATCGCGGCCACATAGGGTACGCCGATATCGTGATGCCGGGCTTGCCGGAACACGGCGTCGCGCTGGTCCTGCGCCAGCGCCCACCATTCGGGGCGCTTGCGGATTGGGATCAGCGCGGCGCAACGCGCGCCCGGGCGGCCCAGCGAAGACTGAACCGCGCGCAACTGCGTCGCTCCGGCAAGTGAGGTATAGCGCAAGTTGCTGGACGTGCCGCGCAGAACCCACGGTTCGGGCGAGCCCGGCGTGGCGACGGCACTGATGGCAATCGCTTTGGCCGCTGGTAGCGGCTCGCCGCATACGGTGGTCATTGCCGTGACAGTCCAGGCGCCGGTGTCGCCTGCGGTGAAATGGAGGGGATGCGGTCTCATGCCATGCATTTCGCGCGAGGCCGGTGTAGGGTTACGGTTCTGCGGGTTGGACGCCCGGCCTGAAGGAAAATTCTGCCATGCACGTCAACGCGCTCGATCACGTCAACATCATTACCGACAAGCTGGGCGAGACGGCGGATTTCTATGCAGCGCTGCTCAGTCTGGAGCGCCGCAATGCACCCCCGCCGCTGACGCCGGACAACGCACAATGGATGTTCGATGCGGCCGGCAAGGCGATTGTTCACATCAACTCGGTCGATTGCCCACGAACCTTCGACCGCATGGTCGAACCTGGCGCGCTGACCGGTGCGATCCATCATGTCGCACTCAATTGCAGCGGCTATGACGAAGTGGTCCGCCGGATCGGTGTGATGGGCCTCTCGCACCAGATCAACACGGTCGAGTCCATCGGCCTGCGCCAGATCTTCACCCCCGATCCCAACAACATATTGCTGGAACTCAACTTCTTCGGGGCTTAGTTTCAATTCATCCCCGGAGCGGGGCATAGCAGGAGCGACTAAGCCGGCCGCTCCCCCGCCATCGTCGTGCGGTACATCTCGCGCCGAAATCCATCGTAATCGTTCGCCGCGGTGTGCAGCGCGGCGCGGTTATCCCACATCGCGATCATCCCCGGCTCCCAGCGCAGGCGGCAGGTGAAGGCGGATTGCGTGATGTGCCGGGTCAGGAAATCCAGAATTGGGCGGCTTTCCGCCTCGGTCATGCCCTCAATGCCCACCGCATAGACCTCGTCGACATAGAGCGCGAGTTCGCCGGTATAGGGGTGCGTGCGCACCAGCGGGTGAAACTGGCCGTCAAGCGCCGCATTCCGCCGGGTGTCGTTGGCAAAGGCCATCGGCTTGCCGCTGACCTTCTCCTGCGTGTGGACATTCGCCTCGGCCGACATGTGAACCCTCAGCGGGCGCAGCATGGCCTGCATCGCCGGGCTCAGCATCCGCCAGCCCAGCGCGGTGCTCGCCCAATTGGTATCGCCCCCATAAGGCGGCACTTCGACCGCGCGCAGGATGGTGACCGAGGGTGGCTCCTCCAGAAACGGCGAATCGGTGTGCCAGCCGCTCCCGAACAGGGCCTTGCTGACTGTATCCGCCTCCTTGATCAGCGGATGGACATCGCGGTGTCCCTCAACGCCCTTGGTGTAGGCATCGACCGCAAAGGGCCCGAAGCGCGCACTGAACGCGGCGTGCTCGGCATGGGTCAGATGCTGATCGCGCAGGAACACCATCTTGTGCCGCCATAGCGCCTCACGCATTTCGTCAAAGGCAGCATCGGAAAGGGTGCCGAGGTGAACGCCGGAGATCTCAGCCCCCATCGCGGCGGACAGCGGATGGACCGCAATATGCTGCGCAGGCAGCGCAGCATTGTCGAAGTCCCCCTGCGGGCTTAGCCTCACTTCACGCATAGCACACTCCAGATCAAGTCGGGCCAGTTCAGGTCGGAATAGCCGACTCCAGCGCATCGGCCAATTCCGCCGGGCGCGAAAGGTAGGGGCTGTGATCGGCATCCAGCGTCACCACCCGCGCACCCGGGCTCATCGCCTGCATCCGGCGCTGGCTGGTGATGGGGATCGTCCGGTCCGCGGAGCACTCGACATAGGTGCGCCGCAGACAGCCCCATCGTTCAGCGGTGAGTTGCAGCAATTCCCCGCGCGGCCCGTGCGGTTCGGCGACCAGCCGGGGAAGAACAGCGGCCACCAAATCGGGCGGCGAGCGCTGGGCAAACACCGCAGCGGCACGCGCCGGATCGACCACGGTGGCGATCCCGCCATTAACCTTGCTGATGATCGCATCGAAAGCGGGGTTGGGCTCTTCCAGCGCCTTGAACTCTGCGCGCGAAACGCCCGAAGGCAGCATCATCGCGCAAACATAGACCAGCGCATCCATCGCTTCGGGCGCGCGCTCGGCCGCGGTGCTCACCACGAGACCGCCCCTGCTGTGGCCTGCGAGCACGACCGGTTCGCCGCTCAGTTCTGCCTTGAGATCACGGCAATGCTGCGCAGCAAATTCACCCCAATCGCCGAGCGTGATCGTGGACATTTCCTCTGCAGTCCCGCCCATCGCCGGCAGAGTAGGTGCAACCACGCTATGACCCCGCGCGCGCAATATTGCCGCGACCGGATCAAAGCACCAGCCGCCGTGCCAAGACCCATGGATCAGTACGAACCCCGCCATCAGCTGGCGCGCGCCGAACGGCGGGCAATGAAATCGGCCCACGCCTGCCACTCAGGCCTGCCCTGCGCATCAGGAACCCACTGCTGCGCCATAAGCGCCCGCGCTTCCGTTTCGGGCATACCCTGATGATCGCGGTGCAGGCGGTAGAAGAAGGCACTCACCCGCCAGTTCATTATGCAGTGGACGTGCAGCGGCTGCGGCCCCTGCTCCACCGCAGCACGGAACGCCGCAAAGTGCGCTTCATCCGGCGCGTCGAACGGCACTGGGATATGGGTATAGGTCAGACCCGCAGCGGCAAACTTGCCCGCCTCATCGGCCAAGGCATCGGGGTGGCTATCCAGCGCGAGATTGATGACTTGCCGGACACCGAGTGCCGCAAGCCTCGCGACATCTCCCTCTTCGATCCGGCCCGACGTGGTAATGGCCTCACCCAGTCGCTGCCAGCCGCGGATGTCAACCGGGTCGCCTTTAGATCCAGGGGCCATGCCCGATCAGCCCAGCCCGAGCACGCGCAGCGCGTTGTCCTTCATGATGCCCGGCAGGACCTCGTCCTTGAAGCCCACCTTGAGCGCGGCATCGATCCACTTTTGTGGGTGGATCAGCGGGAAGTCCGAACCAAACAGCATCTTATGCTTGAGCTGCGTGTTGGCATACTGGATGATCTGCGGCGCGAAGTACTTGGGGCTCCAGCCGGACAGATCGATGAACACGTTGTCCTTGTGCAGCGCCATCGAAAGGCTCTCGTCCACCCACGGCCAGGAGGGGTGGGCGAGGATGATCTTGATGTCGGGGAAATCGACCGCGACATCATCGATCAGAATGGGCTGGCCATACTTCAGCCGCATACCGCCGCCGCCGCGCATGCCCGTGCCCATGCCCGAATGACCGGTATGGAAGATCGCAGGCAGACCGTATTCGGCAATCACCTCATAAATCGGGTACGCGACGCGATCGGCTGGGTGGCAATCTTGCACGATGCCGTGAAACTTGAAGCCCTTGACCCCGTAGTTCTCGATCAGATCGCGGGCCTCACGCGCGCCGAACTTGCCCTTGCGCGGATCGATTGAAGCAAATGCGATACAGATGTCATCGTTCTTGAGCGCCATTTCGGCAACTTCGTAGTTCGACACCCGCTTGGCGCCCATGCCGCTTTCGGCATCGACCGTGAACATGCAGAAAGCGATCTGCTGTTCGCGGTATATCTCGACGATCTCGGGCATCTTGGGCCGGTCGCGCGGGGCCTTGAAATAGGCCGAGGCGGCATCGAAAAACTTGCCCATCACCGGATCTTCAGGATCATGGCACGAGATTTCGGCATGAACGTGTACGTCGATGGCCTTGATCTTCGAGATATCGATGGGCACGGGCAATACCTCTCTGCTCTCTCCCCTCCAGGGGAGAGATACGAAGGCTTGGCGCGCAGCGCCTAGCCGGAGTTGAGAGGGGCTTGTGCCGTGCACTGCCCCCTCTCCCACCCCTCTCCCCTGAAGGGGAGAGGGTTTTAGATTGTCAGACGAGCGCGTCTTTCTTGACTGTGATCACCTGGCTGTAGGTGAACTCCTTCAGGCCTTCGATGCCATATTCTGCGCCGAAGCCGGACTGCTTGTGTCCGCCGAAGGGCGCGAAGGGCGAGAGGTGGAGGAACTCGTTGATCCACACCGTGCCGGTTTCGAGCTGCTCGGCAATCGCCACGCCGCGGTCGGTGTCCTTGGTCCACACCGCACCGGCGAGGCCGTATTCCGAGTTGTTGGCGCGCGCGATGACTTCGTCGTCGGACGAAAACTTCATCAGCGGCATGACCGGGCCGAACTGTTCTTCGGCCACGATGCGCGCGTCTTCGGGCGGGTTATCAAGGATGGTGATCGGCACGTAGTAGCCAGAGCCTGAAGGATCGACTTCGCCGCCGACGAGGAACTTGTAGCCGTTGGTTTTGGCGTCCTCGATCAGTTCGCACACACGGTCGAACTGCTTCTTGTTCTGGATCGGGCCCACGCCGGTGCCCTGATTGGCACCGTCGCCGACGGTGACGGTCTTGGCATAGGCAGCAATCGCGGCGCTCATCTCGTCGTAGATATCCTCGTGGATATAGATGCGCTTGGCGGCGACGCAGATCTGGCCGGCGTTGGTGAAGCTCGACCAGAACAGCTGCTCGGCCACTTTCGCCACGTCGGCATCTGGCAGCACGATCGAGGCGTCGTTGCCGCCAAGCTCGAGCGTGATGCGCTTGAGGTCCTTCGAAGCGCCTTCCATGATCTTCTTGCCGGTCGCGGTCGAGCCGGTGAAAGTGATCTTGTCGATGTCCGGGTGCGCGGTGATCATCGGGCCCAGCGCATCCTCGCCGGTGATGATGTTGACCACGCCGGCGGGCACGATGTCCTTGATCAGCTCGGCGAACTTGAGCGTGGTCAGCGGGGTGAACGGCGAAGGTTTGAGCACGATGGTGCAGCCCGACAGGATGGCAGGCGCGATCTTCTGCACGGCCATCAGGATCGGGAAGTTCCACGGCACGATGCCGCCGACCACGCCGACCGGCACGCGGCGTGTGCGGCTGAAGCGCTCGTCGCTGTCCTCGTTGATCGTCTCTTCGAGCGTAAGCGTCGACTGCGCGTTCATCATCGCCGAGCAACCGCCGATTTCGAACTGGGCCTGCATATGCGGCTTGCCCTGTTCGCTGGTGAGCAGGCGGAACAGCTCGTCGAAATTGGCGTCGATCGCGGCGGCCATCTTCTGGATGACGGCGCGGCGATCATCGACCGGGGTCTTCGACCAGGTCTTGAAAGCGGCGCGCGCGGCGGCAACGGCACTGTCCAGCTCGGCAGCGCCGCAAGCGGGCACACGGCCGATGACCTGCTCGTTGGCCGGGTTGACCACATCGAGCAGCGTTTCGGTGGTTACAAGTTCACCGTTGATCAGGTTGGAATACACTTGAGTCATGGCTCTCTCCGTCCTTGTCTGATTGTTCTAGTATATAGCAATTCCCTAGCGCGATGCCAGCGCCTTGTCCTCGTTGGCCCGCTTGATAAGGTACATGCGGATTGCTTCCGCGTCAGGTGCTTTCAATGCCGACTTGAACGAAACCATCCCAAGCTCGTGGAGTTGCCCGCCCAGCACGATTGCCTTGACCGCCTCGGCCGAACCGATCGTGGCCGAATGGCGCAGATCGGGGTTGAGCCCGCCCGACACCGCGGCATCGCCGTGGCACACTGCGCAGTAACGACCATACTGCTGCCCGCCCAGCGCGACTTGCGCAGGCGTGCCCGAAAGCGGCGGCGGATCGAGCACCATCTGATTCATCGGCGGGGGTGCGGGCAGCTGGCCCGAAGCGCCGAGCTTGAACACCAGCAGGCGGCTGATGTTGCGCACGGTGCCGCCCTTGTTCGCAAGCACACCTGCTGACACATCCCACACGCCCCCCCAGCCGACCAGAATCGCGACATATTGCTCGCCGCCAATCGCGTACGTCATCGGTGCAGCGAGAATTCCGCTCTGCGCCGGGAACGACCACAGCTTCTGGCCCTTGTCTGCGGTGTAAGCGACAAACTCGCCGCTCGATGTGCCCTGGAAAACAAGGTTGCCTGCAGTGGAGAGCACCCCGCCGTTTGATGGGCCGATCTGATCGACTTTCCACGCCGGCTTCTGATTGGCCACATCCCACGCAACGAGCTGGCCGGAAGTCGTCGCCTTGAACTGGTTCTGAATCTTGAGATCGGCGGGCATCGCGGTGATCGCCGTGTCCAGCCCGACCTGGAAGCCGATTGCGGTCGGCTTCCAGTCTTTCGCCGCCGCATAAGGGAATGCGGCGAGGTTGGTCGGGATATAGAGATAGCCCGTCTTGGGGCTGTAGCTCTGCGGCATCCAGCTATGCGCGCCGACTGCGCCGGGGAGGCTGATGAAAGGCTTGCCGGTCTTTTCATAGCGCGCGTCAGGGTTGATCGTCGGGCGGCCTGTTACCGGGTCAATCGCGGTGGCCCAGGTAACGGGCACGAACGCCTTGGCCGAGAGGAACTTGCCGGTTTTCACATCGAGAACGTAGACATGCCCGTTTTTGGGGGCGTGCATAGCGACATGCCGCTTTTCGCCGCCGATGTTCACGTCGGCAATGGTGATCTGCTGGTCGGAGTCGAAATCCCAGCGATCCTCCGGGGTTTCCTGGAAGTGCCATGCATACTGCCCGGTATCCGCGTTCACCGCGACGATCGAGGAGGTATAAAGGCTGTCGCCCTCGCGCCCGTTGGCTGCCGGGTTCCACGGCTCGGCATTGCCGGTGCCGAACAGCACGAGGTTTGTCTCGGGATCATAGGTGATTGAATCCCAGACCGTGCCGCCGCCGCCGAGTTCCCACCACTTGTTGCCCCAGGTCTTGGCCGCTGCCTCGTGCGCGGCCTTGTTGAGGCCTTCCTTGGAGAAGCCCGCCGCCGGATTGCCGGGCACGGTGTTGAAGCGCCAGACTTCCTTGCCAGTTTCGGGGTCATAGGCGGAGAGATAGCCCCGCGCTTTGTATTCCGAGCCGCCCGCGCCGATCAGCACGCGGCCCTTCACGATGCGCGGTGCGCCGGTGATCGTGTAGTCGGTCTGGTTGGGCACCACGACTTTCGACCACAAGACCGCGCCGGTCTTCTGATCGAGCGCGATCAAACGGCCATCGAGCGCGGCCACGAACACCTTGTCGCCATAAAGCGCAACACCGCGGTTCACTGCGTCGCAACAAGCACGCACCAGCGTATCGCGCGGCACCTTGGGGTCGTAGGCCCACAGCGGCTTGCCGGTTGCCGCATCATAGGCCTTCACCATCGACCAGGCGGTTGTGACATAGAGCACCCCGTCATGCACCAGCGGCGTGGCTTCCTGCCCGCGTGCGGTATCCATGTCGGCAGACCAGGCGAGGCCCAGCTTGTCGACGTTGTACTCGTTCACCAAGGTGAGCGGAGAGAAGCGCTGCTCGGCATAGTCGCGGCCATAGCTCAGCCATTCGGTATCGGGCACGGCCCGCAGCATGGCATCGGTGACACCGGCCATCGCGCCGGGCGTCGCGATGACACCCACGGCCAACGCCAGTGTCGATACCGCAACCAGCTTACGCAAAAACGAAACGCGCATAGTCTTCAACCCTCTCCACCGCCCGGTGTCATGCCCGGGATTTTGAACCTATAGCCTAATTCACCATCCGCTGTGCATCACCCCAGTATTTTTTGCGCAGTTCCTTCTTGTCCATCTTGCCTGCAGCCGTGCGCGGA
Organism: Novosphingobium sp.; assembly: GCA_046155055.1. Taxonomy (GTDB): domain Bacteria; phylum Pseudomonadota; class Alphaproteobacteria; order Sphingomonadales; family Sphingomonadaceae; genus Novosphingobium. Next base: position 8,145 of record JBJXEK010000109.1, read on the forward strand.
ATCGAGTCTACAAATTCAACCGATTTCGGAGCCTTGACCCCGCCCAGCCGCTGCTTGGTGTAGGCGATGATTTCCTCGGCAGTAATCCCCTCGGCGACCACCGAA
>JBJXEK010000110.1:0-25995 GCA_046155055.1 Novosphingobium sp.
TAAGAACCTTGATATGCACCGGGATAACCGGACGGCCAGCTTGCCTGTGCCGCGTCCTGTTGGTGCTCATGCGCCAGCGCTGGCACGGCGGCACCGGCGGCCATGGCGGCAGCCAATACGGCACGAAGAATTTTGGCCATCTTGATCCCCTGTCAGCATCTATGTGCCGGGTTCCGAACGCTCAATACAGAATACGCTGCGGATTCCCGGCATTAATGCATTGTTTAGCATCGTGGTCCGCCAGCGACCAACCCCTCTGGCGCCGCTGTGCCGAAACGGGGCATACTGACAATGCGGCAGGAAATCTTGGCCCTCAGCCTAGATGCGGTTGGCGATGGCGGCGGCGAATTGTTCAACGCCGGCAGCGTCCTCAGCATCAAAGCGTGCCAGCAACGGGCTGTCGAGATCGATCACCGCAATCACCGCGCCGCCGCGTGTGACAGGCACGACAAGTTCGGACCTGCTGGCCGGATCGCAGGCGATATGGCCGGGAAATGCGTGGACATCATGAACCAGCTGCATCTCGCCTGTCGCCGCCGCCGTGCCGCACACGCCCTGGCCAAGCGCGATGCGGATACAGGCAGGTTTGCCCGCAAAGGGGCCAAGTATGAGCTCGTTGCCGACCATCCGGTAAAAGCCTGCCCAATTGAGATCTGGCAGGAACCCGGCGAGCAGCGCCGCACAGTTGGCCATGTTGGCAATCGTATCCGGCTCGCCATGTGTAATCGCGAGTGCGGCCTCGGTGAGATCACGATAGTGCGCGGGCTTGAGCTGGCCGTGCTGGGGTTGAAAGTCGTACATGTGATGCTGATAGCATCACGCGCTGCCCAAGTCGCGTGGCGCGACATTCGTCCGGTCGCGTGCGGCGCTTACCCGCTAGCTTGGACCATTGCGGGAAACCGTTCCAGCTTCTAGGCTCACGCGCATGACTGTCATGCGAAAAGCCCTCACTGGGCTCATCATCATTCTCGTTGCCCTTGGCTTGCTGGCTTTCTGGTTGCTGCGCGGCGATACCGCCCAGTTCGATCTCGACAAGACCACTGGACCGAAGCCGGAACTGGCTGAAGCTGCGCCGCAGTGGTTCCCCACAATGGGTATCGCCAAGCCGATCGGCTGGGCCGATGGAGCGTCCCCGGTCCCCGCGCAGGGATTGAGCGTAACGCGCTTTGCAGACAAGCTCGATCACCCGCGCAGCCTTTATGTTCTGTCCAACGGCGATGTGCTGGCGGCCGAAACAAATGGCCCGCCCCAGCGCGGACCTGGGGGCATTACGGGCTTCGTTATGGGCTATCTCATGTCATCGGCTGGAGCGGGTGAGATTTCGCCCAACAAGATCGTCGTCCTGCGCGACAGCAATGGTGACGGCGTGGCTGACCAGCGCTTCGTCATGAGCAATCCCGGGCTAAATTCACCCTTCGGTATGGCACTGCGCGAGGGTCGCCTTTACATCGGCAACCACAACGCGGTCGTTTCTTGGCCGTTCACGCCGGGGCAGACCACGCTGCAGGGCAAGCCTGAGAAGCTGATGGATTTGCCTGGAAGCGGCAACCACTGGGCGCGCAACCTGCTGCTCAGCCCCGATGGTACGCACCTCTATGTCACTGTCGGTTCAGCCTCGAACATCGGCGAACGGGGGCTGGACATCGAGCGCGGGCGAGCAGCGATTTATGAGTACGATTTTGCCAAGCACAACTCGCGTACTTTTGCAGAGGGACTGCGCAATCCCAACGGCCTCGACTGGAATCCGCGCAGCGGCGAGCTTTGGACAACGGTCAACGAGCGCGACATGCTGGGGTCGGATCTTGTGCCCGATTACCTGACCAACGTGCCGCTGGGTGCGCAATACGGTTGGCCCTGGGCCTACTGGAAGAAAAATATCGATTGGCGGGTGACCGATCCGATGCCGCAGGACCTGCTCGAGTATGTGCGCAAGCCGGAATACGGTCTCGGCGCCCATGTCGCGCCGTTGGGGCTAGCCTTTTCGCGCGGCGGCAACTTGCTGGGAGACCGCTTTGCCAGCGGTGCTTTCGTGGCGCGCCACGGTTCGTGGAACCGCAAACCGCTCTCAGGCTATGACGTTGTCTTCGTGCGGTTCGACAACAACGGGAATGCCTTGCCAGCGCCGCCGGTGCCGGTGTTGACCGGGTTCCTGACCGGGGAAAAAACCACTCACGGTCGCCCAACCTGGGTGACGTTTGCCAAGGACGGCGCGCTGCTGGTGAGCGATGACACTGGCGGCGTGATCTGGCGGGTTGTTGCGCCCGGCGCGAAGCCGGCGGCTGCGATAACCGCGATTGCGGCAACTCCGATGCCGCCCGCACCGAAGGCCGATGCGAAGTACATTGTGCGGCCCAGCACGACCTCGGATCTGTTGAAGCCGCAGCCTTAAAAGCTGCGGCCCGCGCGGCCCGCAAGTTCGTTCACGAACTGCCAAGCAACGCGGCCTGAGCGGCTGCCGCGCTGCTTGGACCAGGCTAGGGCATCCTCGGCCTGAAATGCCAGCTCGTAGTGGGCCGCGTAGCCCGCAACAATCGCCAGATAATCAGCCTGCGAGCAGGCGTGAAAGCCTAGCGAGAGGCCAAACCGGTCAGCGAGCGCGAGCCGATCATCGACTACGTCGCGCAGGTTGATAGGATCGTCCTGTTCGGTCATGTGCCGTTCGACAATGGCGCGCCGGTTTGAGGTGACCGCGAGGCGGACGTTGCCAGGCCGTGCCTCGACCCCGCCTTCCAGCCACGAACGTAGGCGACGTGCTGAACTTGCATCATCGGCATCGAAGCCGAGATCATCGAGGAGGATGAGGAATCGACGGTCTGTCCGGCGGAGCGCGGCGAGCAATGTTGACAGGCTTTCGTCGGGCGCGGCTTGCACGAGTGCAATGCGGCCGGGATACGCCTCGTGCGCGGCACAAACGGCGGCACGAACCAGCGCCGACTTGCCCATGCCGCGAGCACCCCACAGCAGCATATCGTGTGCGGAGGCACCGCGCGCGAGCCGTACAACATTCTCGGCGACGGCGGCCTTTTGCGCATCGACTCCTCGGATCAGTGCGATTGGCGGGGCCTCGAGCGGATCAACTGCGCGCGCACAGAACCCGCTCCAGACATAGGCCGGATGGGCATGCCAATCAGTTGCAGGCGGTGCGGGCGGGGCCAGCCGCTCAAGAGCATCGGCAATCCGGCCCAGAATCCCGCCCAGCACCGCAGGACCCTCGTTCACCGCGTCAGCGCTGCGCTGTCGAGTTCATAGAGCAGCGCAGCGCCAGTCATCGCGGCGGCGCCCAGTCCCTGTGCTTCAGGCGCAATAGTGCGGTTGAAGACCTTGGTCACCGCGGTTTTCTCGATGGAGCCGGATGCACGCGCTTGTCGGGCCAGCTGCCAGCCCGCTACCGCGACTGCGCACATTGTGGTGAAGGGCACGCTGCCCGCCAACCGGTCGTCAAGGCTGGCATCGCTGCTGGCCATCCATGCGGCGATAGTGGCGGCATCGCGGGCGAGCGCTGCGACTTCGGGTACATCCTGCATTTCAGCCATGATATCGGCCATCAGCGCCTGCAGCACGCCGCCGCCCTCCATGCCCAGCTTGCGTGTCACGAGGTCAGCGGCCTGAATGCCGTTGGTGCCCTCGTAGATCGGGGCGATACGAGCGTCGCGGTAATGCTGCGCCGCGCCGGTATCCTCGACAAAGCCCATACCGCCGTGGACCTGTATGCCGATACTGGCGACTTCGCAGCCGACATCGGTGCCCCAGGCCTTCAGCAGTGGAACAAGCAGTTCGGCGCGCTGCTGCGCAGCTTTGTCCCCCAGCAGGCCGCGATCAACCTGGCCTGCAGTGTAGTAAAGCAGCGCACGGGATCCTTCGGTGAGCGCCCGCATGCGCAAGATCATGCGTCGCACGTCCGGGTGCTCGATGATCGGAACAGGGGACTTGTCATTCGATCCCGCACGGGCCGACTGCATACGGTCACGCGCATAGGCACGGGCCTGCTGCAGCGCGCGCTCGGCGATCTGGACGCCCTGGCTGCCGACATTGATGCGCGCCGAGTTCATCATCGTAAACATGGCCTTGAGGCCCTCGTTTTCGTGGCCGACAAGCTCGCCGATGCATCCGTCGTTGTCGCCATAGGATAAGACGCAAGTGGGTGAAACGTTGATGCCGAGCTTGTGTTCGATCGAGACGCAGCGGATGTCGTTGCGGTCCCCAAGCGAGCCGTCGGCATTCACGTGGTATTTGGGCACGATGAACAGCGAGATCCCGCGCGAGCCCGCGGGGGCGTCTGGCGTGCGGGCGAGGACGAGGTGGATCACGTTCTCGGCCAGCTCGTGCTCGCCCCACGTGATATAGATCTTGGTGCCGGCGATGCGGTAGTTGCCGGCGTGCGGGCCATCAGGGATTGGCGTTGCGGTGGTGCGCAGCGCGCCGACATCGGAGCCGGCCTGCGGCTCGGTGAGGTTCATCGTGCCAGACCAGGCGCCTGAGACAAGGTTTGGCAGATAGAGCGCCTTCTGTGCTTCGCTGCCGTGGTGATCTAGCGCCTCGATTGCGCCGACGGTAAGCATGGGCAGTAGGGTGAAGCCCATGTTGGCCGCGCCGAGCGTTTCGAGCACGCAAGTCGCCAAGGTAAAAGGCAGGCCCTGACCGCCATAGGCGATAGGACCGGCTATGGAGCCCCAGCCCTGTTCGACAAAGCCGCGATAGGCTTGCGCATATCCGGCGGGCGAGGAAACCGTGCCATCGGACCACCGCGCGCCTTCAGTATCGCCGATTCGGTTGAGCGGGGCCCACTCGCCTGCAGCGAAGGCACCGATGCCTTCAGCAATTGCCTCGACCACATCCGGCGTGGCCGCGCCGTAGCGTTCATGGGCCGCCAGTTCGTCGATCCCGGCGCAGAAGCGCATGGCGAGAACCTGGTCGTCGGTGGGGGCAATAAAGCTCATGCGCTGTTTTCCTTGGCAGCCTCTGCCAAGGCCTATAGCGGCAACCTATGGAGACGACAAAGCCCCCGAACGTGCGCGTTGCAGATGCTGCCGGCGTGGCTGAAGCCGCGCGCGTGCTGGTGGCAGGTGGGACCGTGGCCGTACCCACAGAGACTGTCTACGGCCTCGCCGCCCGGGCTGATAGCGCCAAAGCTGTCGCGGGCATCTACCGCGCCAAGGGACGACCAGATTTCAATCCGCTGATCGTGCACCTGCCCGATCTGGCAGCAGGGGAAGCATTGGCTGAGTTCTGCCCGCGCACCCGGGCATTGGCGGAGGCATTTTGGCCCGGCGCGCTGACCATTGTGCTGCCGCGCCGGATAGACGCGCCGTTGACGGCCGCAGTGAGCGCTGGCCTCTCGACGGTGGCACTACGCGTACCGGCACATCCGATCATGCGCGCAGTGCTGGTCGCGGCAGGGTTGCCGCTGGCGGCCCCTTCAGCCAATCGCAGTGGAGCGATCAGCCCGACGAATGCAGCGCATGTCGTCGCATCGCTGGGGGGGCGGGCTGATCTGATCCTCGACGGCGGCAGCACCAAGCAGGGTCTCGAATCAACCATTGTCGCAGTGCGGCCAGAGGGCGAATGGGAGATTTTGCGGCCGGGGCCAATCACCGAGGCCGCCATCATGGCCATACTTGGTGCGCAAACTCGAGTCGTGAACTCAGGCGAGGTCCGGATCGAGGCACCGGGACAACTTGCGAGCCATTATGCGCCGGGAAAGCCGGTGCGGTTGGAGGCGCTTGCTGCCGAGCCGGGGGAGTTTCTGATCGGCTTCGGCCCGGTCTTGGGCGCCGTTTCGCTCTCGCTGCGGGGTGATCTTGCTGAAGCGGCGGCGCAGCTTTACGCGTGCCTTCACCTGGCAGCCGCCGCGCGCGAACCGCGCATTGCGGTGGCACCAATCCCCGATGCCGAAATCGGCAAGGCGATTAATGACCGGCTGCGGCGAGCGGCAGTTTGAGCTACGCTACCGCGAGCGCAGGTCCTCGATTTCGCCATTGATGCGTGATGCATCTGCGCAGGCGGCGCTTTCCCCGCGGTTGCAGGCATCCATCCGGTGATTGTACTCGCGCTGCAGTTTCTTGACCTTGCCGTCGCGCTTGCGCATCGCGCGGCCACGGTTCTCGTCTGCTTCCGATTGGCTGGTTGTCGCCAGATCAACCGCCCTCGCGCCCACGCGCACCGGCGCAGTCACGATCCCGACGGCGGTCTTGGCGAGGCAGCCGGTCAAAGCAAGCGCCACAAGGGGAAACAGGAGGGGAAGAGGGCGGGGCAAGGGCAGGAGACCTTTCACTAAGTGCTCCTGACCTTATCGCGCCCGGCGGCGCATTGCGACATCTTAGGCGGCAATATCCGCCATTGTACGCCTGAAGCACCGGCGAGGGCTCAGGGCGCGCACACCAGCGTGCCCGACCCCATTGCGGTGACCTTGCACTTTGCGCGACCTTTTACGCGAATGTCACCCGAGCCCATGATATTGGCGATGACTTCGCCGTCCGAGGCAAAGTTTGCATCACCAGAGCCAGCAACATCGACTTTGGCCTGCTCGACAGTCAACCCGGTCAGATTGGCCGTTCCGCTCCCGGCAATGGTCAGTTTCAGCGATCTGGCCTTCCCTGCAGCTTTGAAATCGCCTGAGCCGATAACTTCAACCTTGAGCTCACCGGTATCAACGGCAGGGACATCGATATCTCCGGATCCGGCGATACTGACGCTGGTCGATTCGCCGCGAAGGGCGTCAGCATGCATCGTGCCGGATCCAGCCAAGACCAGTTTCCGGACGCCGGGAACGGTCACTTCGATCTTGGCCCCACCGCTTGAACCGCCTAGCGTCCAGCCCTCGCGGCCGATCGAGAGCTTGCCGTCCTTGAGAACAAAACGGAGCCTCTCCTTGGCCGCGGCATCGCCGTCGATCTGGATAGTGAGCCGCTCGCCCTGCACTATGTTCACCGTGTCGGGCCCGAACAGGGCGACTTGCTCGGGAGGCGGGCCTGAAAGATCGAGTTCCGCCAGCGGCACGCCTTTCATGCCGTCGATCGTGACCGATCCGGCATTGCAGCCTGAAAGCGACAGGACCACGGCGGTGACCGCAAGTCCGGCCAGTGATCGGGCGATATCCTCTAGCATGACAAGCTCCCTGTGGTGTGTTGCTGATGTAACGCACCTTTGCTGTCACTTCCATGTCGTTCGCCGATCCGGCTTGGCGGTTTGCCGGGCGCACGAAAAAGGCCGCCGGATTGCGCCGGCGGCCTCATTTGGTTGATCAAGGTTGATCAGGCCGTTTCGTAGTACTTTGGCGCGTGCTCATTGAGGATCGCCAGGATCTTTTTGAGCGCTGCGGGCTCGTCGGTCTTTTCCATCGCGGCCAGCTCGCGAGCGAGGCGCGAGGACGCCGCTTCAAAGATCTGGCGCTCGGAATAGCTCTGTTCAGGCTGGTCGTCAGCGCGGAACAGGTCGCGCGTCACTTCGGCGATCGAGACAAGATCGCCTGAATTGATCTTGGCTTCGTATTCCTGAGCACGGCGCGACCACATGGTGCGCTTCACCTTGGGTTTGCCTTTGAGGGTATCGAGCGCCTCGCGCAACGTCTTGTCCGAAGACAACTTGCGCATCCCGATCGCTTCAACCTTGTTGACAGGAACGCGCAGGGTCATGCGTTCCTTTTCGAAGCGCAGCACATAAAGCTGCAACTTCATTCCCGCGATTTCTTCGTTCTGCAGTTCCACTACACGGCCGACCCCGTGCTTCGGATAGACCACGTAATCCCCAACATCGAAGGCAAGTGCCTTGGTTGCCATTGCATATCCTTTCGGCGCAGCAGGGACAAAAGCAAGCTGGGGCGAAGGCGCCCCCGGACAGCATTCCGGGCCCTTTGGGGGAGAGGTCCGGCAAACGACCGTCTATCAAGCGCGGTCTTCGAGCACTGCGATCCGTTTGCCGTATGTCCTGCCTTAGCGTGTTTTCAGGCGCCCGGCGGGTTGTCCCGTCCGGCCCTTGCACATGTATATAGCACCTCTGTCACAAAAATGCCAGAGGCAAGGGTAAACAAGCCATGTCAAAATGCCATGATCTGGCGGCGGGGTGCCGCTAGAGGGCGAGATCAGTCACCTTCACCGGGTTCGGCTGAGAAGTACTTTTCAAACTTGCCCGCCTCTCCCTTGTGATCATCAGCGTCAGCCGGCGCATCCTTCTTGGTGGTGATGTTCGGCCATTCCGCCGAAAACTTCGTATTGAGCTCCAGCCACTGCTCCAGCCCGCTTTCGGTATCAGGCAGGATCGCTTCGGCCGGGCATTCGGGTTCGCACACGCCGCAATCGATGCACTCGCTGGGGTTGATCACCAGCATGTTCTCACCCTCGTAGAAGCAGTCCACCGGGCAAACCTCGACGCAATCCATGAACTTGCAGCGAATGCAGGCGTCGGTAACGACATACGTCATAGCAGTGGCAACCCCTCAGGTTCGGATTCGGGACGTGCTAGAGGTGGTGCACCCGCTGCGTCAAGCACCACATAGCAGCCACTGGCTTCTTCGACAGGCCCACGCCGTCCTGGCAGATGCGCTACAGCGATGACCCTGACCCCTGAACGCATCGGGAGCACGAGCACATCACCGCAGCGGACCGCCGCACTGGCACGCTCGATGCGGCGACCATTTAACCGGATATGACCCTCGGCCACCCACTCCTGCGCTAGACTGCGAGAGCCGGCAAAGCGCAGGAACCAGAGCAGTTTGTCGATGCGCAAGGTCTCGGCCGACGCCATCAGCGGATCAACTCGGCAAGCGCAGCAAAGGCGCCAGCCGCCGGCATGCGGGATGGCAAAGCGGTCTTTGCGGGCGCAGGGCGGGGTGGCCGCCAATGCCACAGCGGCGGTGCCGGTGGGCCGAATGCCCCATCAGGCAAACTGCGGGTCATGTGCACCCGGAACCCGGCAACACGCAGCAGAGCCGAAAACCCGGCTGTCGTCAGCCCCATCGAGCGAGCAAGCGCCGGATCGAGGTCATAACGCCTTCCTGCCGCGGCGATGCGGCGTCGATGCGCCGCTTGCAGAAGCTTCTCTGCAAGATCGACGCGGATGGCCTGGGCAGCCGCGCACCGATATCCGGCGGGCGGTTGCTTGACTGCAAGGACAGCCGGCATACCCGGCGGCGGTGCATCAGCCTTCTGGCCGCGCACGGCCATCAGCAGGCACCAGAGCGTGAGCGGCGCAGGGCGCAGGGCGGCCGGCACAAAAAGATCAAGCGCGCCAGTCCTTACGCCCAAGCGGCGCAGCGTATCACGTTGGCGGGGGTCGAGCCGGTCCAGTCCGGCATCCTCCCGCGGCGAAACACCGCCAGCATCAACGAGGCGCAACAGCAACGCGCGCAGATCCGGGCCCGATTCCGGGGCCCGGGCGGCTTCAGCGAGGCGGCAAAGCGGTTGCAGCTTGGTCTGTATCAGGTGGACCAGCCAGCCGTCAGCTGCCGCGATCAGTGCGGCACGCTGGCGCGTCGGTAGGCGATCGAGCGCTTGATCGAGCTTGATGCGGGGCTCCAGCAGCGTCCTTCCCGGTTCAAGCCTCGCAACTGTGATCTCATTCCAGCGGATCACACCTCCATCGAGGATGAGGCCTGCAAGATCACCCGCTGCCGCGACGAGCGCGTCTGCCCGGGCGGCGAGCAGGGCCGGCAGATGCCGTTCGGCTGCAGCAAGGAGCAGCTTGCGGTCGGCTGCGCGGGCCAGCGGATCTACAACGAAGCGGAAACCCTCAAGGTGCCCGATCGGCTCGTCGTCGACCAGGACTGCACCAGCCTCGCTCACCCGCACCGGCAACAGCGCGGCATCGCTGCCCGCCTTGCGCATCAGCACAGTGGTGCGGCGATTGACGAAGCGCTCGGTCAAGCGGGCGTGCAGTGCATCCGAAAGGCGCGTTTCGACAGCGCGCGCGCGTGCGGACATTTCATCTCGTGCGAGCACCCAGTCGGGCCGCTGCGTGATATAGGCCCAGCTGCGCACGGCAGCGATCCGGCCCTGCAGCGTGTCAATGTCGCCCGAAGGATTGTCCTGCTGCGCGATCGCCTGCGCGACATAGTCCGCGCCGAGATAACCATGGCGCAGATCCTGCCAGAGCCGCGCGACAAAGCGGGAATGCGTTTCAGCCCCTTGCTGCCGGAAATCGGGGAGTGAGCAGGCTTGCCAGAAACGCTGGACCGACCCCCGGCCGCGCACAGTGGCGCCGATATCCGGCTCGTCTGCCAGCCGTTTGAGTACTGCAAGATCAATGGCCTGCGGTGCGCCTGCGAGTTCAGCGCGCGGGGGCGGGCTCTCGAGATCGTCGATCAGCGTGCCGATGCTGTCAAAGCGCGGCTCCGCCTCACGCCAGAACAGGCGAGTAAGCGGGGGGAAGCGGTGTTCCTCGATCGCGTAGATTTCCTCGTCGGTAAATTCCGGCCCGGAATCGGCAGCGTGCCCACCCATTCCGGCCAGCGTGCCGAATGTGCCATCCTTGTGATGCCGCCCGGCGCGACCCGCGATCTGGGCCATTTCCGCCGTGGTCAGGCGGCGCTGGCGGTGGCCGTCGTATTTTGAAAGTCCGGCGAAGGCGACGTGGGTGATATCGAGATTGAGCCCCATGCCGATCGCGTCCGTCGCCACGAGGTAATCGACCTCGCCCGCCTGGTACATCGCGACCTGGGCATTGCGGGTCTGCGGACTGAGCGCGCCCATGACTACCGCTGCGCCGCCGCGAAACCGTCGCAGCATCTCGGCCATGGCGTAGACCTGCTCGGCCGAAAAGGCGACGATGGCGCTGCGCGGCGGAATACGGCTCAGCTTTTTCGCGCCGACATGGCTAAGCGTGGAAAAGCGCGGGCGGCTGACCACTTCTACCCCGGGCACGAGCGCACGGACCATCGGTTCCAGCGTGGCGGAGCCGAGCAGCATGGTTTCCTCGCGGCCGCGGGTGTGCAGCAGACGGTCGGTAAAAATGTGGCCGCGTTCTGGATCGGCAGCGAGCTGGGCCTCGTCGAGCGCAATGAAGGCCAGATCAGGCCGGCTGGGCATCGCTTCCACGGTGCAGAGGTGCCAGCGTGCATTCTTGGGTTCGATTCGCTCCTCGCCGGTGATCAGCGCGACGTTGTCCGCGCCCTTGATCTTGCAGACCCTGTCATAGACCTCGCGCGCCAGCAGGCGCAGCGGAAACCCTATCGCGCCCGAAGAGTGCGCGCAGAGCCGTTCAATGGCGAGGTGGGTCTTGCCGGTGTTGGTGGGGCCGAGAACGGCTTTCACCGACCGCTCGTGCCGGTCATCGCTTGCCAGTATGGACCGCCGATTGGCAGGCAGGTGAAAGGCCATGCGCACGAATGTGGCGCTGCAACACGCGCAGCGCAAGCGGCCATTGGGGGTTATCAAGAGGGGTGCGGCGAGACGCCTAAGGGGCAAACCCCCTACCCCTCCCGCTAGCGGGAGGGGAGAAGTGCAAGCTCAGCCGTCGTAATCGGCGCCGAGCGAGGTGTTGCGCACGGGGGCAGCTGCCGTGATGCGCAGCGCTTCAGCCGACTGCGAGAGCGAGCCGATTTCGTCGACCTGATCGTCATCATCAGGCAGCACGCGCTGCAGCGACTGGATGAGGTTTTCCTTCAGCACGGTCGGGCGCACGGTGCCTTCCGCGATTTCGCGCAGCGCGACGACCGGGTTCTTGTCACGATCGCGGTCGACGGTCAGCTCCGAGCCGCCGGAAATCGCGCGCGCGCGCTCGCCAGCAAGCAGCACGAGATCAAAGCGGTTGGGGATTTTGTCGACGCAATCTTCGACGGTAACGCGCGCCATAAGGGGCACTCCGCAATGCAGGAATGGAAGGAAGAACGGTGAGCTAGGATCAGGTTGCCGAAAAGTCAAGGAAATGCGGTTGCAGTCTTGTGTTGCGGCACCGGCCCACTCCCCCAGTCCAGCGATCCATTCAGGGCACTATCGTGGGTGGCCGGGAAGCGAAGCGGATCGGTGCCGCAGCCGAAACGCATTCTTTCGCGCGTTTCGCAAAGGTGCGCGCTCAATCGTCGCCGTAGCTGTACGCACCCATCTGATCCGAAGCGAGATCGCTGAAGCGGGTCACCTTGGCCTCGAACTTCAGGCGCACCTTGCCGGTCGAGCCGTGGCGCTGCTTGGCGACGATCAGCTCTGCAAGGCCGAACACGCGCTCCATTTCGGCCTGCCATGCGGCATGAGCCTCCTGCGTCTTGGCATCGTCGGAACCTTGCGGGACTTTGGGTTCCTTGGCCATGACATAGTAGTCCTCGCGGAATACGAACCAGACCATGTCCGCGTCCTGCTCGATCGAGCCCGATTCGCGCAGGTCGGAGAGCATCGGGCGCTTGTCGTCGCGCTGTTCCACCGCGCGGCTGAGCTGCGAGAGCGCGATTACCGGGACCGCGAGTTCCTTGGCCAATGTTTTAAGGCCGCGGCTGATTTCCGAGATTTCATTGACACGGTTGTCGCTGGCGCGGCCGGAGCCCTGCAGCAGCTGGAGATAGTCGACCACGATCAGGCCGATGTCATGTCGCCGCTTGAGCCGCCGCGCGCGGGTGCGCAGCGCACCTATGGAGAGCGCGGGGGTATCATCGATATAGAGCGGTAATTCGGCCAGTCGCTGGCTGGCGAAAGAGAGCTGCTGGAAGTCCTCGCGGCTGATTCGGCCCATGCGGAGGGCTTCGGAACTAATGCCGGATTGTTCGGCGAGAATACGCGTGGCAAGCTGGTCCGCGCTCATTTCGAGACTGAAAAAGGCAACGCCGGCGCCCACGGATTCTTTCAGGCTGATCCCGTCGGCCAGATCGCGGCGCAGGCGGTCCGCTGCGTTGAACGCGATATTGGTGGCCAGCGCGGTCTTGCCCATGCCTGGGCGCCCGGCGAGGATGATCAGATCGCTGTCGTGCAGTCCGCCGATCTTTTCGTTGACCGAGGTGAGGCCGGTGGTCTTGCCCGAGATGTGGCCGCCCGAAAGCAGGGCCTTTTCGATCATCTCGAGCGAGGTACGCGTCGCGGTGCCGAAGCTCTGCGCTTCGCTGCCGGTTTGCGCGCCCTCGGCCACGGCATAGAGCGCGGCTTCTGCTTGTTCGACCTGCTTGAGCGGGGCAACGGCTTCGCTGGTGTCCATCGCGCCGGAGACAAGGTTGCGCCCGACCGTGATCAGTTCGCGCAGCAGCGCCAGATCGTAGATCTGCTCGGCGAGTTCGCGCGGAGCAAGGAGCCCCTGCCCATCGGCGGTAAGGCGGGCGAGATAGGCCGTTCCGCCCAACTCGCGCAGGCCCTCATCGGCTTCGAAATAGGGCTTGAGCGTGACGGGCGTAACAATCGCCTTGCGGTCGATCAGCGCGAGAATCCGCTCGTAGACCCGGCCGTGCACGGGGGCGAAGAAATGCTCCGCGGCAAGCGGGCTGGTAAGCTCTTCCAGAATGCGGTTGTCGATCAGCACCGCGCCCAGAAACGCGGCTTCCGCCTCGACGTTGGCGGGGAGAGAGAGCGCGGGATCAGCTTCGCGCAGCAAAATGGGTTGGGCAACGGACATGGCATGCTTGTGGCCGAGCACGGGCGGGGCGGCAAGCGCACCGAGACCATTCATGCCTGTGGATAGCGGGGAGGGAACGCCCTGCAGCGATCTATTTACAATGCAAATGGCTTGCCCGCAGGAAACGCGTCTGCAAGACACGGTGTCCCATGGCGGACCCGCGCATCTCGCATATCGAGCTCGACGACGCGACGATCGTGTGGCGCAATGCCGATATCGAGCAGGAACGCCGCATTGCGATCTTCGATCTGATCGAGGAAAACACCTTTCGCCCGGTGCGCGCCGCTGCGGCCGGGTTCGAAGGGCCGTATCGGTTGCGGCTTTCGGTGGACGACGGGCGGCTGGCGCTGGCGATTGCGGCGAATGACGGCGCGGAGCTGGAAACCATAGTGCTCGGGCTCGGCCGGTTTCGTCGCCCGATCCGCGACTATTTCGCGATCTGCGATTCGTATTACCAGGCGATCCGCCGCGCAACCGCGCAGGAGATCGAGACGATCGACATGGCCCGGCGCGGCGTGCACAATGAAGCAGCCGAGATGCTGCTTGAGCGGCTGGAGGGCAAGATCGAAACCGATTTTGCCACCGCACGGCGGCTGTTCACCCTGATATGCGTGCTGCATATCAGGGGATGAACGCCAGACCACAACGCCGGCAAGGCCGAAACATGAGCAAGGACAGACTACCGGCGCGGCGGCGCGTGGGGCTGGCAATCGCCTTGCTGCTGCTTGTTGTCGGTCCGGTTCTGGGCTGGCTTGAATCGCGTCGCTGGACCCCTGATCGCGCCCGATTTCCAGTGCAGGGTGCCTGGCTCGATGCGCATGACGGCCCAATCGAATGGCTCTTGCTGAAGGCGCGCGGAGCCGATTTTGTCTATCTTACCGCAAGTGAAGGTGCTGGTCGGCGCGACGAGGCTTTCGGCACCGGGCTTGACGCCGCGCGCGCGCAGGCGCTTCAGGTCGGCGCGGTTCACGTTTACGATATGTGTGCGGCGGCAGACGCGCAGGCGGCCAATTTCGTCACCATCGTGCCTCGCGATTCGGCGCTGCTGCCCCCGGCCATTGCGCTTGATCTGGACTCGCGCTCGTGCCCGAACCCGCCGGGCGAAGCGGCCATGCAGAGCGAACTCACCACTTTCCTCAACCAGATCGAAAAGCACACCGAAAAGCCGGCGATCCTGATGGTGTCGCGCAGCTTTGAAAGCCGCTATCGTCTGGCCACCATGGTTGATCGCAATCTTTGGGTCCGGCAGGACTTTCTTCAGCCCAACTACGCCGGGTCATCGTGGGTGATGTGGACCGCGACAACGCGGCTGCGCATCGGCGGCGTGGCAGGCGCGGTGCGCTGGGTGGTGGTGCATCGATGAGCGGCCTCGAAGCCGGTGATGCGGCGTTGCTGGCCTTGGCTGCCCGAGCCGCTTCGCGGCAAGCCTACGCCCCCTATTCGGGCTTTCATGTTGGCGCAGCGTTGATGTTTGCCGATGGGGCCATCGTGACCGGCAGCAATGTCGAGAATGCCAGCTATGGCCTATCGCTCTGTGCGGAGGCCAACGCGGTGACAAAGGCCATGGGTGACGGACGACGTGGCGGACTGATCGCTGTCGCGGTCGCTGGCGGCAAGCCCGATGCGGCGGGCGAACTGGTGCTTGGACCCGGGCCGGTCATGCCATGTGGGCGTTGCCGCCAGATGCTGCACGAACTGGCCGCGCTGGGCGAGACCGATCCTGAAGTGATCGGGGCCGCAGACGGCACGCTGCTGCGTATGGCGCTCTCCAGCCTCTTGCCCCACGCCTTCGGCCCGGCCAATCTGGCCTGACCAAATTCCTATCCGATTTTGTGGAGTGCAGTTTTGGCTATTCAGTCCGACAAGTGGATTCGCACCCAAGCGCTTGAACATGGCATGATCGAGCCCTTCGTGGAGAGCCAGAGGCGCGAAGGGTGCATCAGCTATGGCCTCTCGTCCTACGGCTATGATGCGCGGGTTGCAGACGATTTCAAGATATTCACCAACGTCGATTCGGCCGTGGTCGACCCGAAGAATTTCGATTCCAACTCGTTTGTTGATCGCAAGACCAATGTCTGCGTTATCCCACCCAACTCCTGTGCTCTGGCGCGCACCGTGGAGTATTTCCGCGTGCCGCGTGATGTGCTGGTGATCTGCCTTGGCAAATCGACGTATGCGCGCTGCGGGATCATCGTGAATGTAACACCGCTCGAGCCTGGTTGGGAGGGGCATGTTACGCTGGAGTTTTCCAATACCACGCCGCTGCCTGCGAAGATTTACGCCAACGAGGGCGCGTGCCAGTTTCTGTTCCTCCAAGGCAACGAGCCCTGCGAGGTGAGCTATGCGGACCGCGCGGGCAAATACATGGGGCAGCGCGGGGTGACACTGCCGCGGCTTTGAATGTAGCGTAACGACACCAGAATCAGGGAGAGAGATATGACGACGAACAAGGCCGAACGGCCGTTTGATATCATCGTTTATGGTGCAACCGGTTATACGGGACGCCTCGTCGCCGAATATCTGGCCCATCACTACGGTGCGGAGGGTCCGCGCTGGGCCATGGCTGGCCGCAGTGCCGCCAAGCTTGCCGAAGTGCGGGATCTGATCGGCGCGCGGGCAGATACTCCGCTCGTTGTGGCCGATTCGGAAGATCCCGCAAGCTTGGCTGCCATGGCCGAGCAGACGCGGGTCGTGATCACGACTGTCGGACCCTACCAGCTCTATGGCGAGCCGGTGCTGCGGGCCTGCGTTGCAGCGGGTACCGATTATGCCGACTTGTGCGGCGAGCCGGTGTGGATGCGCCAGATGGTCGATGCGCTGCATGAGCAGGCCCAGGCCACCGGCGCGCGGATCAGCTTCTCCTCGGGCTTCGATTCGATTCCGTTCGATCTCGGCGTGTTCATGCTGCAGCAGGAGGCGAAAGCGCGTTTCGGCGCACCCGCGCCGCGCGTGAAGTGCCGGGTGCGTGCGATGCAGGGCGGTTTTTCGGGCGGCACTGCGGCCAGTCTCGGCGCGACGCTGAAGGCTCTGGGCGCAAACCCCGCGCTGATTCCGATCATGACGAGCCCGTTCGGGCTGACCCCCGGCTTCGAAGGCCCAGCCCAGCCCAACGGCGACAAGCCGTTTCTGGATGAGGCGACTGGCAGTTGGGCCGCGCCGTTCATAATGGCGGTGATCAACACGAAGAATGTCCATCGCACCAATCTGCTGCGTGGTCAGCCCTACGGTGCAGATTTCGTCTATGATGAAATGATACTCACTGGGCCCGGCGCGGAAGGTCAGGCAATCGCCGATCACATCGCCCGTACGCCGATGATCGGCGGGCCGAACGACCCCGCTCCTGGCGAGGGACCTAGCCCCGAGGAACGGCAGAACGGTTTTTACGACGTGCTGTTCATCGGCGAGATGCCCGATGGCAGAACGCTGCGTTATGGCGTCAAGGGGCGCTATGATCCGGGTTATGGCTCGACCAGCCGGATGCTCGCAGAGACGGGCATGGCGCTGCTCTCATGCGAGGCCCCGGGCGGGATTGCGACTCCGGGCGCGCTGCTGGGTGAGGCACTCGTCGAGCGCCTCCGCGCCCATGCCGAGATCACATTCGCAGCCGAAGACTGAAGCCCTTAGCGGCGTGGCGGCGTCTGTCTGAGTGCCGCCACACAAGCGCCGCGATCAACATCGCGGCCATCTCCGCGCCGGGCATCGACATAAGTCGCGGTGGGGCGGTTCCCGCTGTCGGCTGGATAGAGATACGCGTCGAGCACGCAAGCGGTGCCGCTCCACTGCAGTTTGCGCGCATCCCCCTCGCGTACATCGAGCCGTGGCGGGCCGAACAAGCGGGTCAGTGCGTCGCCATCGGCACCGATTACGCCCTCAAGTCCCGGAGCGGATAGGATATGCGCAGTGCGGCGTCCTGGCGTTTGGTTGGACTGTTGTTGCGCGGGCGGCGGAGCAGGGCGAAACTGGGCGGGCCTCGGCGGGGCCGGGAGTGGATGCAGTGAGGCTTCATCGCCGCCGCACGCAGCGAGCGCCAGAAGCGCGGGCAGGGCCAGAAGAATGCGTCCGTTCATGGACTGGGTGAATCGCCGCTGCGTCGCCGCCTGTCAACGCCGGGGTCTTTCGCTGCGGCGTGGCATTGCACCGGTGCATCGCCCTCGCTACGGCCGGTGGCAGCCTTGTTCCTTTCCGGAGTTCCTGCATGATCCCCTTCTCTGCAAGCCTTGATGTCATCGCCATCGGCAACGCCATCGTCGATGTGATGGCGCCGGCATCCGAAGAGGATTTGGCGCGGCTTGGGCTAGCCAAGGGCGGGATGACCTTGATCGATACCGAGCGGGCGCATGCGCTTTACGAGGCGATGGGCCCGGCGCGCGAGATCTCCGGAGGTTCGGCTGCCAACACGCTGGCCGGGCTGGCTGCGCTGGGCGCGAAGTGCGCGTTCATCGGCCAGGTTGCGGACGACCAGCTCGGCGAGGTCTTTGCGCATGATATCCGCGCGGGCGGGATCGATTTCGCCACGCCAGCGCGGGGCAATGACCCGGCGACCGCCCGCTGCTTGATCTTCGTGACCCCCGACGGCCAGCGCACGATGAACACTTATCTAGGTGCCTCGCAGTATCTTCCTTCCTCCGCGTTGGACGAGACCACGATTGCTTCTGCTGCGGTGCTCTATCTCGAAGGGTATCTCTGGGATCCGGAAGAACCGCGCCTCGCGATGCGACGCGCGATCGAGGCTGCGCGCGGCGCGGGACGGCAGATTGCGTTCACGCTGTCAGACGGGTTCGTGATTGCCCGCCACGGCGACGATTTCCGTGCGCTGATCGAGCAGGGCCAGATCGATATCCTCTTCGCCAACGAGAACGAGCTCGCCGCGCTCACCGGAATCGAAGATTTTCACGAAGGCATTGCGCAGCTCGCGCCAAAAGTTCCGACGCTGGTGGTGACTCGCAGCGAAAACGGCGCCCATGCGGTATCGAACGGCGTACACGTCCAGGTTCCGGCCGCACCAGTCGCTAAGGTGGTAGACACGACCGGAGCAGGCGATCTGTTCGCCGCCGGGTTCCTGTTCGGCCATGTGCGCGGGCACAGCTTGGCAGAGTGTCTGCGGCTGGGCGCCATCTGCGCGGCAGAAGTGATTTCGCACTATGGCGCGCGACCCGAGGCGGATCTCGCGGCGCTGGTGGTTCAGAACATGGCCTGAAACGGCGCTACGGTTCAGTCTTCAGGGTTAACCCGCGCCAGTTCGCGCCAGCCGATATCGCGGCGCCAGAAGCCGTCATCGAAGCGGAGCTCGGCGACTGCGGCATAGGCTCGGTCGCGCGCTTCCCGCAGCGAATGACCGGTCGCGCAGATATTGAGCACGCGCCCGCCTTTCGCAACGAGTGCGCCGTTCTCGCTGGTTGCGGTGCCGGCGTGAAACGCCTTCGCACCCTGCGCTTCGACCGCAGCGATATGGTCGATCTGTCCGCCACTCGCAGGCGTGGCCGGATAGCCCCGCGCGGCGACCACCACGGTCATGGCGCTCTCGCCCGAGAAATCTGGCAGTGCCACGTCCAAGAGTCGTCTCTGGGCGCAAGCCGAGAGCATCTCGACCAGATCACTTTCCAGTCGCAGCATCAACACCTGGCATTCCGGATCGCCGAACCGGCAATTGTATTCAATCAGCTTAGGCCCCTTGGCAGTGAGCATCAGGCCGGCAAACAGTACACCGGAATAGGGCGTGCCCGCTTCGGCCATGGCCTTGACCGTGGGCGCGATGATCTCAGCCATGGCGCGCGCTTCCAGTTCGGGCGTGAGTACGGGGGCGGGGCTATAGGCACCCATACCGCCGGTGTTCGGGCCGGTATCGCCCTCGCCTACCCGCTTGTGATCCTGCGCTGATCCGAACGCCATGATCGCCGTGCCATCGGTCAAGGCGAAAAGGCTCACTTCTTCGCCCTCGAGGAATTCCTCGATCACCACTTCGGCGCCCGCGCCGCCAAATGCACCGCCGAACATGTCGTCGATTGCAGCGGCGGCTTCCTGGGAGGTCTGCGCGATAACAACGCCCTTGCCCGCAGCAAGCCCGTCCGCTTTGATCACCACGGGGATCGAGAAGTTAGCCAACGCGGAATGCGCCTCGGCGGCGCTGGAGGCGCGCACATACTCGGCGGTCGGAATGCCAGCGCGGGCGCACAGGTCCTTGGTGAAGCCCTTGGAGCCTTCGAGTTGTGCTGCAGCGCGGCTTGGGCCGAATACCGCAATGCCTGCCGCGCGCAGCGAATCTGCTAGGCCATCGACCAAGGGCGCTTCAGGGCCGATGACGACGAGATTGATCTTGCTGTCCTTGCAAAACGCAATCACCGCGGCGTGATCGGTCAAATCGATGGCGAGACATCGGCCCGGCAAAGCGGCATCGCCGCGCGCATTTACCTCGTCGACAACGGCCTTGATCCCCGGATTGCCGGGCGAAGCCCACAGCCGCGCGCACAGCGGCGATTGCGCAAGTTTCCACGCCAGCGCATGTTCGCGGCCGCCTGAGCCCAGCAATAGGATGTCCATGCCTGAAACGCCGCCTTTTCGAGATGATCCGCCAAAGGACCCAACCGCCGGGCTGTTAGCGAGCGAAGCGGCGGGGGACAACGCCCCGGCGCTTTCGATCACCGAGATATCCGCGCTGCTCAAGCGCACGGTGGAGGACCGCTTCGGTTTTGTGCGTGTGCGCGGTGAACTGTCGGGCGTGAAGCGCGCGGCCTCCGGGCACCTCTATCTCAGCCTCAAGGACGAGAACGCAAGGCTTGATGGCGTGATGTGGCGCGGCGGCGCGCAGCGGCTGGGGTTTGTGCCCGAAGACGGTATCGAGGTCGTCGCCACCGGGAAGCTGACCACTTACCCCGGCCGATCGAACTACCAGATCGTGATCGAGCGCATGGAGATTGCGGGTGAGGGCGCGCTGCTCGCGCTGCTCGCAAGGACGAAGGCGCGGCTTGAGGCGGAAGGGCTGTTTGCGGCTGCCGCCAAGCAGGCACTTCCCTATTTGCCGCGCGTCATCGGTGTCGTGACGTCACCCACCGGAGCGGTGATCCGGGATATCCTGCACCGCTTGCGCGACCGGTTTCCCACGCATGTCGTGGTCTGGCCCGTGCTGGTGCAGGGCCCGGATGCGGCAGCGCAGATTGCGGCGGCGGTACGCGGCTTCTCCGCGCTTGCCGCCGGCGGAACGGTGCCCAGGCCCGATCTCGTAATCGTGGCACGCGGCGGCGGTTCGATCGAGGATTTGTGGTGCTTCAACGACGAGGATGTCGTGCGCGCGATTGCAGGCTGCACGATCCCGATAATCAGCGCGGTCGGTCATGAGACCGATACCACGCTGGCGGACTTTGCGGCGGATGTGCGCGCCCCGACCCCGACTGCGGCGGCCGAACTCGCGGTGCCGGTACGCGGGGAACTTATGGCAGCCCTTGCCGACCTCCATGCCCGGCAGCAACGCGCTGTCGTGCGGCTGGTCGGCCTTGCGCGTGAGCGACTGGAGCAGCGCGCGCGCCGCCTGCCGCCGCCGCAGGCGCTACTCGATGGACAAGCGCAGCGGCTCGACGATCTGGGGGATCGCCTGCACCGGGCGCTCGGCCATCGCACCGGCATTGCGGCCGCGCTTTTGGCACAGCGTTCGGCCGGATTGCGACCTGCCGTTCTGGCCGGACGACTGCAACACGCGCGAGAGCGGCTGGCAGCCCAGCGGCTGCGACCTGCGCTGGCCACGCTGCGGATCGAGGCTGGGCGCACGGCTGTCGAGGGGCTCGACCGGCTGCGTCGCTCGCTCGATCCGGAGGCGCCGCTGGCGCGCGGCTATGTGCTGGTGCTGAGCGGTGACGGAGGGTTGATCCGATCGCGCGCTGCGGCGGCCGGACAAAGCCTGCTCCACCTTAAATTCGCTGACGGGGTGCTCGATGCAGCGCCCGCGTCTGGCCCCGTGCCGCGCAGTCCTCCCCGTTCGCGCCAGCCTGCCCCGAGAGATGCGCAACCGAAATTGCTTTAGGCCGCGCATCGCACTAGATTGGCCTCCATGCTTATGAATCCCGCCAATCGCCTTGCGCGCCTTCACTATTTGCCGAGCCATTTTCGCCAGATCGGGGCGGGAGACCATGTCCTTTGCGCGGTGAGCGGCGCGCGAATCGGGCTGGATATGCTGCGCTATTGGAGCGTCGAACGGCAAGAAGCCTACGCCAGCGCCGAGATCGCGACGCGCCGCCTGCTTGGCGAGGCGTGACGGCGCCCGGCACGACTCCAGGTAGCGGCAAGGCCGCGGTGCGGATCGTGGCCGCCGCAATTGTGCTTGGCATTTGCGGGGCAAGCAGTGAGCCGGCGACTACTGCTGCTCCGGCGGGCTCGGCGCTGTCCGCACCGCCTGCGCAGGCGGTACCGGCCCCTGCCCAAACCGCTTTGGGCGGGATCAAATACGCGGGCAAGCTGACCCAGGGCGGTTGGCTGCGAGGCATTGCGCCCCCCGGCACCCGTTCGGTCACGCTGGACAGCACCCCGCTGGTGCTCGCTCCGGACGGCGGCTTCTTTGCCGCCTTCGATCGCGACGCACCGCCTTCTGTCAATCTGACAGCTACGGCCGCCGAAGGTTTTACGCTTTCGGTCCCGCTCGCCATTGCTCCCCGCAGTTGGCGGATAGAATCGATCAATGTCGCCAAGCGGCCCGGCAAGCTGCCGGATGCCGCGTTCAAGGCGGCTCGCGAGGCCGAGATGGCGCAGATCAGAGCTGCGCGCGCGAAGGGCAGCCTGGCCGAAGGCTGGCGTCAGATGATGATCTGGCCCGCTACCGGGCGGATTTCCGGCCTTTTCGGGGCTCAGCGTATCTATCGCGGCGAGGCCGGAGCCTATCATGCCGGGGTTGATCTGGCAGCACCGCAAGGCGCGCCGATTCTTGCTCCTGCGGGGGGGACGGTGGTGTTGGCAGCCGCAGGCGCACCCTTTACGCTCGAAGGGCATTTGTTGATCCTCGATCATGGCATGGGGCTTAACTCGGCGTTTCTCCACTGCTCGGATCTGGTGGTGCATGAAGGAGACCGCGTAGTTCAGGGGCAGCTGCTCGGTCATGTCGGCATGACCGGCCGCGCCACCGGACCGCATTTGCACTGGGCGCTCACTTGGCAGGGGCGGCGGCTTGATCCGCAACTTTTTGCGCCTCGAGCCTAATAAATCTGCCACCGCAGCGCATTTTAGTTGCAGCTGCGAAGCGCCGCGTTGCCTAAAATTATCAACACGGCGGGTATGTTGTAACTTATGAATCCCCTCCGGAGATCTTGGTCTTTTGCCGACCAGTTGCCGTCACCGGCTCGTGTGTTGCAGACCCGCCACAGATGTGTGGCGAATTGTTACGGGTGCGAAAATCTTCCTTTCAAGACCCCCCGATGATCTCCCACTAAGGCCTATCGTTCTTCGGATTGATCGTCATCCAGCATGCCAGGCATAGATCGGGCGCAGGGTGGTTTGGTCATGGGGGACTTCTTCCGGCAGCCGTCAGCAGACTGGCCGCCCATTGAAGGGACTGGACACGTGAAAACCATGAATACCACCGCGCTCAAGGCCGGTGCTGCGCCGCTCGCGCTCGCGCTCGCCCTCGTTTCGGCTCCCGCGTTCGCGCAGCAGGCTGCCCCTCAGGCTGATGCCGCGGCTGACGCTGAACCTACCACTATCATCGTTACCGGTAGCCTCATCCGCAATCCGAACCTGATCCAAGCCAACCCGGTTCTGGTCACCACGTCGGAGGAAATCCAGCTCAAGCAGTCGAACACGGCTGAGGAAGTGCTGCGCAGCATTCCGGGCATCGTCCCGAATCTGGGTTCGGCCGTCAACAACGGTGCGACCGGCGCTTCGTATGTCGATCTTCGCGGGCTTGGCTCGAACCGCAACGTCGTGCTGCTCGACGGGCAGCGCATCGTGCCGTTCGGCCTTGCGGGCGTCGTCGATCTCAACAGCATTCCGCTGGCATTGGTCGACCGGGTCGACGCGCTGACCGGAGCCGCGGTGACAACCTATGGCGCAGACGCCATCACCGGCGTCGTGAACTTCGTGACCAAGAAGCACTTTATCGGCGTAGATCTCTCGGTGAGCGACCAGATCACCGAGAAGGGCGACGGCAACTACTTCCGTGCCGATGCGACCGTGGGTGCCGACTTCGCTGATGGGCGCGGCAACGCTGTGCTCAGCCTCGGGTATCAGGATGCGAACCCGGTCTATCAGGCCGACCGCGACTTCTCCAAGATCGCGATTGACAGCTTCTCGGGCACCGCAGGCGGTTCGGGCACGCCCACTCCGGCGCGTATCTCGCTACAGGATCAAGGCACAAACAACTCTATCGATCCTGCCACCGGCAGGATCGTGGCGGGATATGCCCCGTTCAACTTCAACCCCTATAACCTGCTTCAGACAGGTTATAAGCGCTACAATATCTTCGCCAAGGCGAACTACGAGATTTCGGACGCAGTCGAAGTTTACACCCGTGCGCTCTTCACCAAGACCAAGATTCTCTCGGTGCTCGCACCGGCCGGGTCGTTCTCGACCAACGTCGATATTCCGGTGAGCAATCCGTTCCTGCCTAACGCTGCCCGTCTGCAGCTTTGCGCCGGAAACCGCGAAGCCAATTTCCATGGTGCAATCGCGGAAACGGAGACCTCGCCGGCCCTCGCTCCTTCGCCGCTTACGCTCGCCGAGTGCAACGCGGCAGCTCTGGCCAACAGTCCGAATGATCCTAATTACCGGACAATCAACACGACCGTGCGCCGGCGGACCCCCGAAAACGGCAACCGCGATTACAAGTTCAGCACGACCACGTTCGATGTGATGTTCGGTCTGCGCGGCAAGATCAGCGATCATCTCGATTGGGATCTGCATGGCTCGTATGGTGAAAACGAAAACACCCAGGTCATCACCGGCTATGTCCGCACCTCGCGGTTCAAGGACGCCTTGCTCGCCACGCGCACGGGCTGCGTTAGCGGCAACCAAGGCTGTGTGCCGTTGAACCTGTTCGGTCCTACCGGTTCGATCACAAAGGAAATGCTCGCTTACCTGACGGCACCGGCGACCACCACGATCAAGACCAGCCTGGCGCAGGTGCATGGTCAAGTCTCGGGTGACTTCGGCTTCAAAATGCCTTCGGCAAGCAACCCGGTCAGCTTCGCAGTCGGCGGTGAATTCCGCAGCTACACCGCCAGCCAGGATGCCGACGTGCTGTCGACCCAACCAGGTGAATTCAGTGGCACCAGCGGCTCGACCCCGATCTACAACGGCTCGTACAAGTCGTATGAAGCGTTCGGCGAACTGATCGCGCCGCTCGTTGAAGACAAGCCCTTCTTCAAGAGCCTCACCGTCGAAGGCGGAATTCGGTATTCGGCCTACTCGATCACGGGCCGCACCGACAAGCAGCCGAAGACCACGACCTACAAGGGTGGTATTTCGTGGGAGCCGGCGGATGGTCTCAAGTTCCGTGGCAACTATGCGCGCGCCGTGCGCTCGCCCAACATCCTGGAATTGTTCCTCCCCTCGACCACGCAGCTGACAAACCTGTCAGTTGATCCCTGCGCAGGTCCCGCTCCGCTGGCGAACGCCACGCTCAGGGCCGTCTGCATCGCGCAAGGTGCACCGGCGAGCGCCATCGGCCTGATCAGCCAGCCTTCCGGCGGGCAGGCGAACTATTACGGCGGTGGCAACATCAACCTCAATCCGGAAAAGGCCACCACCTGGACTGCTGGCATGGTTGTGCAGCCAACGCAGGTTCGTGGGCTCAGCATTTCGGCCGATTATTACAGCATCAAGGTGAGCAACGTGATCGGCACGCCGCTTCCCGGTGATGCTCTTTCGGCTTGCTTCAACAACCCTGATCCGGCGAGCCCGGCATGTCTTGCGATCCGGCGCGATCCCAAGACCGGCGGTCTTGACGGCGATGCTTCCACGACTCCTGGCCTGCCGCTCAACTACAGCAATCTCGGTCGGCTCGACACGGCGGGCATCGATCTTGCGATCAACTACCAGCATAGCTTTGGCGATGTGAAGTGGGCGCTGGGGATTACCGGCAACCACACCATTCGTTCGCGCTACAAGGCAACGCCGACCTCGGTGAATCGCGAGTGCGTCGGGAACTACTCAGTCAACTGCTCATACACGGGTTCGCTGCAGGCCAAATGGCAGTGGTCGGTGCGCAACACGATCTCGTTCGGCGGGTTCGACGCTTCGCTGCTGTGGCGCCATATCTCCGGCTTCAAGCAGGAACAGCAAGCGATCATCGAGGGCTCACAGACCGAAGCGTTTCATGGTCAGCTCGGTCCCGAGTTCGGTGCGCTTAGCGGTCAGACGGTCGATTTCCGCAAGACAGATGCGTACAACATCTTTGATCTGACCACGCGCTTCAAGGTGCAGGACAACTACACGTTCACGTTCGGCATCCAGAACCTGTTCAACAAGAAGCCGCCGCTCACCGGTTACAACATCGGCGCCACG
>JBJXEK010000111.1:0-6668 GCA_046155055.1 Novosphingobium sp.
ATTGACCGGCCCTTGGCACGATCCCCAAGGCGCGCCATTCGCGCATTGTTTTCCATCGCGAGTGGCGCGCAAAGACCTGCGGGCACCGCGGGCTGGCAAGCGCGGTGCCAAGCGCGGCGCGATCGAGCCCGTCCGGCACATCGACCGCCACGCCCCAGGTCTCACCCGGCCGCCAGCCGGCATCGCGAAAATAGTTGGCGATCGAGGCGAGAGTATCGGTGCGGCTCGACCAGATATCGGCGAATCCGTCCCCGTCCCCGTCCTGCGCGACGCGCAAATAGACACTCGGCAGGAATTGCGGGTTGCCGAAAGCCCCCGCCCAACTGCCGACCAGACGCGACCGAGGCACACCTTTGTCGACCATCTTGAGTAGCGCGATAAACTCCTCGGTGAACAGCGCGCGGCGCCGCCCTTCATAGGCCAGCGTCGCCAGCGAACGCGCCAGATCGAAGTCCCCGGTGTAGGAGCCGTAGTTCGTCTCGTGCCCCCAGATCGCCATAACGACGCTCCCCGGCACCCCATAGCGGCGCTCGATAGTGGCAAGCTCCCCTTCCGCCGCGCGCAGCTGCCGCCGCCCGCCGCCGATCCGCGCCGCATCGACGTGGGTGCGCCGATAGCCGGCAAAAGCCGGGATGGACGAGGCCGCACCCGTGCCCGGTTGCGCCCGGTCCAATGCGATCACGCGTGGGTTCTCGGTAAGGCCAGCCATGACCGAGGCAATCGTCGCCTCGCGCACACCGTCTGCCCGCGCCCGCGCCGCCAGATATTGAAGATAACCCTGGAACCCCGCCGAGCCCTCGCCGTCCTGCGCCGAAGCCGGACCGGACAGCAGCGACAATGCCAAGGCGGCCAGTCCGGCCCGCCAGACTGCCGGGGCGGCAAGCGTGCGAAGTCGTGTACGCGTCATCATCACACCCGACAGTCGCACAGGCCGCGCGCGCTGGGAATCCCTCATTCGTAAAATCGTGTGGTGCAAAACCCCTTTGCGCCGCCGGACAACGCCGCTATCGGCCTTCCACGCAAGGTTGGCAGACGCCGGCCGGGCAAGGACAGGTGGCCGAGTGGTTTAAGGCAGCGGTCTTGAAAACCGCCGTGGGTGGAAGCTCACCGTGGGTTCGAATCCCACCCTGTCCGCCAACAGCGGTCCGCCACCGGCGTTCGGTTTCTGCGCTGGCCGCGCGGTTCAGGCGATGATCAGGAAATCGTTGAAGGCCAGATCTGGATGATCGTTCGTGCCCAGTTCGGCGATCTTGACCGGATTGGCGCCGTCGGGCCCGCCGGCGTCGTAGTAGAGCGCGCCGGTCGTGGAGTTGTAGATCAGGAACTGGCCGTCGGACTTGGCTTTGGTGGCTCCGGGGGCGGCATAGAAGGAATCGGCGTCTATGCGGGTGAGCTGGTCGAATTCGGCATAGATCGTGGCTGAAAGCACGATCTTATCACCCTCGAAGTGCGAAAAGTCTGTAATTGTGTCGAAATTGCCGATACTGGAAGGCTTGGTCGAGAAGACAAACTTGTCGCCGCCGATGCCGCCGGTCAGCGTATCGAGCCCGGCTCCACCGCCGAGCGTGTCGTTGCCGGCAAGGCCGCGCAGCGTGTTGGCCTCCTCGTTGCCGGTCAGCACATTGTCGAGCGCATTGCCGGTTCCCCTGATGGGATCGCTTCCGGTCAGCACCAGGTTCTCGATATTTGCGCCGAGCTTGAACGTCACCGACGACTGAACTGTGTCTGTCCCCGCTTTCGGGCCTTCACGCAGCCGGTCCCCCACACTGTCCACCACATAGGTGTCGTTACCGGCGCCGCCGACCATCAGGTCCGCGCTGCTTCCGCCATCGAGAACATCATTGCCCGCGCCGCCATAGAGCTTGTCCGCACCGGTTCCGCCAGACAAGCGGTCGTTGCCCGTGCCGCCGTAGAGAGAATCGACCCCCGCGCCACCGGACAGGCTATCGTCGCCCGCTTTGCCGGTCAGCCTGTCGTTACCCGCATTGCCGGTGATCATGTTGGCCAGGTTGTTGCCGAAGCCGATGTGGCGTCCGCTGCTGGTAAAAGTCAGGTTTTCGACGTTGAGACGCAGCGAATAGGCGAACAGACCGGTTTCCACGCTGTCGATGCCGGCGCCGCGCAGCTCGGTGACCCGGTCGGAAATGCTATCAACGATATAGGTGTCATCGCCGAGACCGCCGGCCATGCGGTCGCCGCCAGTTCCGCCATCGAGCAGATCGTCGCCCTCGCCTCCGGTCAGGATATCCCTGCCGCCAAGGCCATAGATCGCATCATCCGCGCCGGTTCCGATCAACGTATTGTCTAGCGCCGTGCCGGTAATCTTGTGGTTGGGAACGGTCACGTACACATCCTCTTGTCATCGCTACCCGCCGCCGTGAACTCGTGCGGCTCTGCACCGTTGCAATGGCCTGAAGCTCGATCAGGGCCATCTGTGAGCAGAGCGGGTTGGTACGCGCGCAAGACCCATGGCGCGCATTTGTTGCAGGAGGGCTACAAACCGGTGAAGGCGAGACCGCAACGCTGCGGATCACTCGCAGGCGCTGAGCGCGCGAGAAGACCAAGCCTAAAGAACGAGATCCCCCACAACGAGCGTGGACGCGAAGTCGCAGCCAATCCAGAAATCCGCGCTTCCGTCGCCGTTGGTATCGCCCTGCAGCACCATCAGGTCTGCCACTGTTGCAACCCGCAATTGTCCCGCAATCTTGCCGAAGGCATCGCCGCCGATGAACGCAAAGGTATCGTCGGACGAACCGTTCACAGTGTTGGCGTCGATCGCCGAGAGATCGATCTTGTCCTGCTCGCTGTGCCTGAAATCCGTGACCCTATCGCAAGTTGCGCTTGTCATTCCGGCAAAATCGCCGGCGATGAACCTGAACGTATCCGCACCCGCGCCGCCGGTTGCGAGGTCGAGGCCCGCCCCGCCTGTCAACGTGTCATTCCCCGCACCGCCAAGCAGGCTGTCGTTGCCGCCGCGACCAAACAGCCCGTCCGCTCCGGCTCCGCCGGTCAGCAGATTGACTGTGCTGTTTCCGATCAGCGTGTCATCAAATGCCGAGCCCGTCAGATTTTCGATCCCCGAAAGCCTGTCCAGCCCGGCACTCGTCGTATCCTGCGTGCCAGTAAGCGCCAGGGACACCGTCACCCCTCTTCCGGCGACAAGGTTGGCGTAGCTGGCGGTATCAATCCCATCCCCGCCGATCAGCCTGTCGTTGCCGAAGTCGCCGATCAGCGTGTCGTTTCCAGCTCCGCCTTTTAGCGTGTCGTCATAAATGCTGCCGATCACGACTTCGATCGACACCAGCTTGTCGGTGCCGATGCCCGCCGCATCGCCCGGCGCTATCGCCCTTACGGTCCCGCGAGCCAAATCGACAGTGATCCCGGCCGTGGCCCCACCATAATTGACCTTGTCGGTCCCGCTGCCCCCGTTCAGCGTATCGTTTCCAGCATCGGATCCGCCCATGAACGTGTCGTTGCCGCCCGTACCAAACTCGGTATCGGCCCCCGCCCCGCCGTAGAAGGTATCGCTGCCTTTGCTGCCCTTGAACGTGTCGTCAAAGGCGCTGCCGTAGACAACTTCGATGGAAACAAGCTTGTCGGTGCCGATTTCCGCTGCATCACCCGAAGCCGTGCCGCTTGCGGTTCCAGTGGCAAGGTTGACGGTAACGCCGGCCTTGGCGCCGTTGTAAATGACGATGTCGCGGCCCGCGCCGCCGTTCAACATATCGTTGCCGCTGTCCGCTCCGCCGACAAAGGTGTCGCTCCCGGCGCCGCCATTTTCAATATCCGCACCGTTGCCGCCGCGGATAAAATCGTCGCCCCCGCCGCCGCTGATGGTATCGTTTCCGTCATAGCCGATGAGGCCATTGTTCGCGGCGTTGCCGGTAATGATGTCGTCGCCGTGACCGCCCCACACGTCCTCGATGGTGCAATTGAACGCAATGCCGATGTTGGCGTCGAGTTCAGTCGTGGCATAACCGAGCTTGGAATATGTGCCCGCCACCAGCGAGATCGTACACGCCTCGGTAAAGGCGCTTACATCAAGGCGGTCGGTGCCTCCCGCATCCCAGATCGTATCGTAGATGGGCTTGTCCGGCGTGTAGACATACGTGTCGTTGCCGGTGTGGAACGCCATGTTCGCACCGTAGATTTCTTGCACAGCCGCGATGTCATAGACCCCCGGCGAGTTGATGATGTATTGCGCCTCGGGATCGGTTCCGTTGAAGTAGAACGCGCCCTTGGGGTCCGTGTACGACATGATCGTGTAGCGAGCATCATCGTAGCCGGCGGGGATGATGATGCCCTGGAACGGATGATCGAGTCCGAGCGCATGGCCAATCTCGTGCATGATGGCGACGTAATCATATGTCCCGGGCTGGAACGTCCCATCCTTGATGCTTTTTTCGATCCAGATATCGCCCTGCGACGGATCACTGCCGTCGCTGTAGATCTTGGTATAGCCCCAGAAGTCGCTCGAAACGGCGGACGAGTAGGCAATGCGGATATCGCCGACCACGCCGGCGGCCGTCTCGGTCACCTTGGTGAAGCTCAGATTCGCGACATCGGCCCATTTCTGGAACGCCTTGTCGATGCCTGCCACTTGCGCAGTGGTAACACCAAAATGCTGGGCAGCGGTTGGTTCCGGGCCGTACTTGGTGGTAAACTTGGAGGCCACGCCGTCGAGGAAAGGGAAACTGTAGCTGATGGTGGTCTTTCCGCCCGACGTCGCGGCCCATTTGGTGCGGAAATAGTCTTCCGGATAGAAGAGCGAATCAATGAACGCATTGCCGGTCAGGTCGAACCCGGCGGCCGGTGCGATATCCGTGTAAAGCGTCATGGTGCACTTCTCCTCGCCATCAACGGGCCAGAACCATCACAGGACCTGGGCAATCGATACCCCCGGACCAGCCTTCGGGACATGGCTTTGTTGTCGCGGCCAAGCGTTAGGGAATCGTATCCGGTCGCCCACTTAACATATCGCGGCGCGGCCGATCAGGCGCATAAAAATCGCCCAGCGCCTCTGCTGCGGCCTGCCCGCTCGCCCAGGCCCATTGGAAGTTGTAACCGCCCAGCCACCCGGTCACATCAACCGCCTCTCCGATCGCAAACAGCCCCGGTACCGCCTTGGCGGCCATCGTGCGCGAGGACAGCCCGGCGGTGCTGATCCCGCCTGCGGTTACCTCGGCCTTGGCGAAACCTTCGCTGCCGGTGGGGGTGAATTGCCATGCGCCAAGCCGCGCCTCGGCCTCGCGCAGCGCGCGGTCCGGCGTGTTGCCCAGTTCTGCGCCAAGCGCGAGTTCCTCGCCAAGCCGCCCGGCAAGCCGATCCGGCAGCAGCGCGCCCAGCACGCGCGGCAGATGCACGCGGGGCCGCTCGCGCTTTGCCTCGATTAACCAGCCCGGTGATCGATCCGGCAGAAAGTCGATGGCTACGGTTTCGCCCGGGCGCCAGTATGATGAGACTTGCAGGATCGCCGGTCCGGAAAGGCCGCGATGGGTAAACAAGGCCGCCTCTCGAAACTGCACGTTGCCCGCCCGCGCGACGACTTCGGCCGCAACCCCCGAAAGCTCGCGAAACAGGGCGTCCTCCCCCGAAAGCGTCAGCGGCACCAGCGCCGGGCGCGGTTGCACCACTTTCAGGCCGAAACGGCGCGCCAGATCATAGGCGAACCCGCTCGCGCCCATCTTGGGGATCGAAGGGCCACCAGTGGCGATCACAAGCGCCGGAGCAACCAGCGTGAGCGAACCGAACGCCACCCGGAACACTCCGTCCGCATGCTCGACTGCACCTATCGGTTGCCCGCAGCGAAGATCAACGCCGCCCGCTGCGCATTCCGCCAGCAGCATCGACACGATCTCGCGCGCTGAGCCATCACAGAACAATTGCCCAAGCGTTTTCTCGTGCCAGGCAATCCCGTGCCGCTCGACCAGCGCGATAAAGTCTGCCGCCGTGTAGCGGCTCAGTGCCGACCGCGCGAAGTGGGGGTTTTCCGAAAGATACCGGTCCGGCGCGGTGTGCAGATTGGTGAAATTACAACGCCCACCGCCCGAAATCAGGATCTTCTTGCCCGGCGCATCGGCATGATCGAGCAGCGCCACGCGCCGTCCGCGCTGCCCGGCCTCCGCCGCACAGAACAGCCCCGCGGCTCCCGCGCCGAGAATGATGACATCGTGAGTGGCTTGAATGGGTCTAACGGGCACGACAGCGCCTTAGCCCCGGTGCGTGCTGCCCGCCAGTCGCCCTCGCACGGTTCAGATGTGAATCGCGCGCCCGTAAGCCGCCAGCACCGATTCGTGCATCATTTCCGAAAGTGTCGGATGCGCGAACACGGTGTGCATCAGTTCGGCCTCGGTGGTCTCCAGCGTCTTGCCCACGACATAGCCCTGGATCAGCTCGGTCACTTCCGCTCCGATCATATGCGCACCCAGAAGCTCGCCGGTCTTGGCGTCGAACACCGTTTTGATGAAGCCCTCGGCCTCGCCCAGCGCAATGGCCTTGCCGTTGCCAATAAACGGGAACGAGCCGACCTTGAGCTCGTAGCCAGCTTCCTTGGCCTTGGCCTCGGTCAGGCCAACGCTCGCCACCTGCGGGTGGCAGTAGGTGCAACCCGGAATGTTGAGCCGGTCCATCGCATGCGGGTGGACTTCGGTGTTGCCCAACGCCTGCGC
>JBJXEK010000112.1:0-14634 GCA_046155055.1 Novosphingobium sp.
TCGAACCCGGACGTGCCGATCGTGCTCAAGGGCGATACGACGACGCAATACGGCAAGATCATGGAAGTGCTCGATCTGTGCCGCCGGCTTGACCTCAGCAAGGTCGGGCTGGTGACGGGCAAGCCCACCGGGACCTGAGCCCAGCCTCCGATGGCCATCACCTCTGCCTTGAACCCGGCCAAGTCGGGCGTCCCGTCCGGACCGGTTCCCCCGGAGTTTGATCCGAACGAGAAGCCGTCTGCAAAGGTGCGCCTGATCCAGTTGGGCGCGATTTTGCTGGTGCTGCTTGCCGGGTATTGGCTCTATGGCCTGTTCACCGACGTGCCAGGCGTGAAGGTGCAGGACGAGCCGCCGCAGCAGGTGGTGGACATGCTGCCGCCTCCGCCACCGCCGCCCCCTCCGCCGCCCCCTCCTCCCGATCAGCCGCCCCCGCCGGACGCCAAGCCCGATCCGATGCCAAATCCCGAACCCGCACCCGCGCCCGATCAGCCCGCGCCAATGAAGATCGACGGCCCCGCGCAAGCCGGAACCGACGCGTTCGGCCTGAGTTCGGGCAAAGGCGGCGGCATGGGCGGCGGCGGCAGCAACGGCACCTGCCTTGCCCCGCCTTGCGGTGGCGGTGGCTCGCCGATCAACAACGGGTTTTATATTCGCGGGATACAGAGCGCGTTACAGGATCTTGTTGACAGCAACGACAAGCTGAACCGGCAGATTTTTTCGGCTGATTTCATGATCATTGCCAGCCTCGATGGGAGAAAGGTGGTGCGGGTCGATGTCGTTCGGTCGAGCGGCAACAGCAAGCGCGACCAGTTGCTGGTCCAGACGCTGCTGCAGGGCCGCGACCTTGGCGCGCAGCCTCTTGGTTTCAAGTTTCCGCAGAAGATTACCGTGCGGGGCAGCCGTGGTTTCTGAGAGTTTGTCCGTCAGCTTGGCCCCAAGGCCTGCCGCCCGCTTTGTGGCACTTTTCGAGAATGGAGTTTCGTGATGTCGGTGTGCAACCTCGATCGCCAGACTGGCCCAGATCGGACTGACTCAGACCAGACTTGCCCAGAGTGGATGGCCCCCGCGCGACTGAAGCGCGTCCTGGGCCATTCGGCTGCGCTCGCCGCTCTGTTCGTCAGCGGCGCGGCGTTTGCGCAAGCCGGACCTGATGCGGCGCAAGCCGCCGCTGCTCCGGCCGCGCAGGCGGCTGCGCCTTCGCCCGACGCGATGACCAACCTCATCCGCCTGCTCGTGGCGCAGGGCACGATCACCAAGGAGAACGGTGATTCGCTGCTCGCGCAGGCGCAGTTCGAGGCGGACAAGGCCCGCGCTGCCGCCGCACCGCCGCCGCCGCCGCCCGTCGCCGATGGCGCGGTGCGGGTGAGCCGCGTGCCTGAGGCTGTGCGCGCACAGATTCGCGACGAGATCCGCGGCGAGATCATGGCTCAGGCCGCAAGCGAGGGCTGGGTGACCAAGAACCAGGCCGCGCCCGAATGGACCAAGCGTATCCGTGTTTACGGCGATATCCGCGTGCGTTCGCAGTCGGAGCTCTATTCCAAGGCCAACTCGAACCAGTTCCTCGATTTCGGCCGGATTTCCGAGCTGGGGCCGATCGATTACGGCAACACCGCGTTCCTGCCGCTGCTGAATTCGCGCGTGGACCGCGCCAACCGCCTGCGCTTCCGCGCGCGGCTTGGCGTCGAAGCCGAAGTCACCAAGGGCGTGACCGCAGAGTTCGGGCTGGGCACGGGCGACAACAACAGCCCGATTTCGGAAAACGCGAGCCTGGGCGGCGGCTTTGCCAAGCGCGACGTTTGGCTCGATTTGGCCAACTTCAAGGTGAGCCCGACTTCTTGGGCCACCTTCCTGTTCGGCCGGTTCCACAACCCGTTCAACACGAGCGAAATGCTCTACGACAACGACTTGCGCTTCGACGGCGGGGCGGCGCGCTTCACCTTCAACGATGCGCTGGGCAAGGGCTCGGCCGTCGCGCTGACCGGCGGCGCGTTCCCGCTCGACTACGGCTCACCCAACTTCCCGGACAACGCGCTCAACAAGCTGTCCTACCCCTCGCGCTGGCTGCTGGCGGGCGAACTCAAGATCAAGGGTGAAGTCGCCGAGAATGCGGTGATCGAGGCGAGCGGGGGCTACCACCGCTTTACCAAGGTCCAGGGCAGCCTGTCTGCGCCGTGCAACCTCGACACGACAGATACCTGCTCGACCGACGCCTTCGCCGCGCAGTTCCTGCGCAAGGGTAACACTCTGTTCGCGATCCGCAATCTTACCGCCAACACCGCCGGGATCAGCCCGCAGCTATTGGGCCTGAAATTCGGGTACGAAATCCTCGACTTCAACCTTGCGGCACGCGTTCCGCTAAGCGATGGGGTCGGCGTCCGGCTCGATGGCAGCTATGTCCGCAACATTGGCTTCCGCCGCCGCTCGCTGTGCGACGGGCAGATCGACACCAACCTTTCGACGCTGATCCAGCCGATCAACAACGTCACCGCCAACGGCACGCAGACCTCGGTCTGCACCGCGACCAAGGCAGCGACTTTCAACGGCGGCAACCAGGCCTGGCGCGCCGAAGCGATGATCGGCACCAACCCCGAGGCGCGCAACATTTCCAAGAAGGGTGAATGGGGCATCGGGGTCGAGTATCGCTACGTGCAGTCCGACGCGGTGCTCGATGCGCTGACCGACAGCGACTTCCACCTCGGCGGCACCAACACCAAGGGTTACATCCTGCGCGGCGAATACGGCATCGCCGATGGCCTCGTGGTCGCCGGCCGCTGGCTTTCGAGCAACGAGATTTCGGGCGATCCGTTCGCCATCGACGTGCTGCAGATCGATCTCAGGGCGCAGTTCTGACGCGTTGCGCAGCGCGGCTTCGCCTTTGCGGAGCAGCGCCGCCAAATTCTTCTCCGGCACGATTCTTTAGGACAAGACAGGCAGCATCATGACCACGCGGACCGGAACCAGCACCAACGGCCAGAACGGCCGCCAGAAATCCGGGCAGACCGGGCGCAGCGGGCTGCAGCGCACAAGGCTGATGGCCGGGGTCAGCGCACTTGTGCTCGGGCTCGGCATCGGGACTGCCCCGGCGCATGCCCAGCTCGCACGGCTGCGCCAGGTGCTTGGCGGCGCGGTCGTGCCGACCGCCGCGACGACGCCGCCGCCCGTGGCAACCGGTGTGCGCGGACAATCGATGCAGCAGGCGCTCGCGGCCCAGCAGGCGAACCGCGCCGCAATCCAGTCGCTGCGCATGCTCGTCAGCCAGGCACAGAGCGCCGCGATGGCCGCGACCCGGCCTAAGCCGACCGACGGGCTTTCCACCAAGGGCCTCGATCCAGCGGTGACCAAGCCGACGCGGTCGATCGACGATCCCTCGGGCCTCGCCACATGGCAGGGCGCGCTGATGCCGACCCAGACCGTGACGGACGGCAAGTACAACGTCACGATCAAGCAGACGGATTCGCGCGCGCTGCTGTCGTGGAACCGTTTCGACGTTGGTGCCAAGACCACCCTGACGTTCGACCAGTCGCTCGGCGGGAAGCCGCAGACCGACTGGGTCGTGCTCAACCGGGTGGTGGATCCCAATGCCTCGCCCACGATCATTCTT
Organism: Novosphingobium sp.; assembly: GCA_046155055.1. GTDB lineage: Bacteria > Pseudomonadota > Alphaproteobacteria > Sphingomonadales > Sphingomonadaceae > Novosphingobium. The sequence goes on from JBJXEK010000112.1 coordinate 3,602, forward strand.
GGGCAGATCAAGGCCAGCGGCACCGTGCTGGTGATCAATCGCAACGGCGTGATCTTCGGCAACGGCGCGCAGGTCAATACGCATTCGCTGCTCGCCTCCAGCCTCGACATCGGCAATTTCGGGCGCGATCCCAATGCCGGCACAGATGGCGGAGAGACCAAGTTCACCGGCCTTTCGATCAAGGACCGCAATACCTCCTATCTCTCGAACGGCCTGCTGGGCGGCTCGGCAGCACCGCTCAAGTTCGATGCCATGCTCACCTCGAGCCTCACGGGAACGGGCAATTATTCCTTCGTCGATCCCGCAGCGGCGTTTTCGCCGCAAGTGGAGGGCGATGTCATCATCGACCGCGGGGCCAGCCTGACGGCAGCCAGCGGCGGTTTTCTGATCGTGACTGCGCCCCATATCAGCAACGACGGCAAGCTCAGCGCACCCGATGGACAGGTCAGCCTCCAGGCAGGCCGGGCGATCAACTATACGGTTTCGACAGGCGCGACCGGAAGCGCCGATGCCGACATCCGCGGCCTGATCCTGCGCACGGCGATCGGTTCGGGCGGGAGCGTGGTCAATTCCGGCTTGATCGACGTGCCGCGCGGCTACATCTCGCTGGGGGCCGATCTCGACGGTTCGGTCACCAACAGCGGGCTGATCGCCGCGACCACCAGCGTCTCGCGCAATGGCGTGATCTCGTTGACCGCGGGCCATGTCACGCTTTCGGGCGGCGCAGATCGGGACCACGCGGGCGCGATCGCGATCCTGCCCGACGAGAACGGCGAGACCGTGCCGCAGGGCACCGCGAGTGAGCCGCCGAATTTCAAGTCATCGCGCATCGATATCGGCGGAGCTTATGTTTCGCCGCTGACAGGCGCCGGTGCTGCCGGGCTGTTCGGGCCGGCTACTGTCGACTTCGGCGCGAATTCGCTGCTGTTTGCGCCTTCCGCCACGGTTTCGGTCGGCGGGCGGTCATCGCGAGGGTTCAGCGCGGCCGCGTTCAGCCCGTTCGGCCGTGAAGCACTGACCGGCAACGTCACCGTCGCCGACGGCGCGATGATCGATGTCGGCGGTATCAAGGATGTGCAGCTGAATGTCAGCCGCAACGCTGTCACGATTTCGCCGCTCAAGGGCAACGAACTGCGTGACACGCCCAACTACCGCGACGTCAAGACCGACGGATCGTTCACCTTGAACGGCAAGACCGTGACGCTCGATGTTCGCCGCCACGGCGTGCGGAGCGACGGTGTCGCCTGGATCGGCTCTCCGCTGATCGAGGCGGGTTCGGCCGCCAGCCAGATCGGCGTGACCGCTGCCGAGCTGATGACCAAAGGCGGCTCGGTAACGCTCAAGGTTACGCCGCTCGTTGCCGCAGGGGATGCGGCACTGGCGCCCAAGGTTTCGATCGCATCGGGTGCCGTGATCAATTTTTCGGGCGGCTGGGTTCATTACAACGCCGGTGTGGTGCGCTCCTCGCGGCTCATCCGCGCCGACGGAACGCTGGTGGATATCGCCGATGCGGACCCCAACGGCGACTATATCGGCCTTGCCGACGGGTACACAGACTCACAGAGCAGATTCGGGATCACGCGAAATTTCGCCAGCAACCTGCTCTCCGGCGACCAGGTCGAAGCGGCCTATGACGAAGGCCGGGATGCCGGCGCGCTGATTATCGGCGCGAGCACCGCGACTGTCAGCGGCACGCTTCAGGGTCAGGCGTTTGCCGGGCGGTTGCAGCGCGAGCGGGGCCTCGTCGGTTCGGCCAGTTCGGCGATCGGCAGCGATCCGCGGCTGCTTCAGGCATCTGCCAGCGAGCTGCCCTCCGGCGGGCTGCTCCGCATAGGCTCGATCTACGGCGGAACCGGTGTGCAGCTTGGCGGCGATATCGTGGTGGCTGCGGGCGGGCAGGCGGCTTCGGCACCGGCTGGTGCCATTGTGCTCAGCGATACCCAGCTCAGCAATGCAGGGCTTTCTGCGCTGACGCTGCAGACCACCGGCGGCGTGCGCTTCGAGGCGGGCAGCGCGGTCACGCTTGAAGATGGCGGCAAGCTGACGGTCGATGCCGGCCGGACAATCCGCTTTGACGGCACGGTCACGGCCCGCGGCGGCCGCATTGCTGCGCGTACCGTCGAAATGGCCGGCACCGTGCTCCAATCCCCTTTCGCGGCGGCAGGCTCGGCCTTCACCACCGACGACGACGTGGCCACGGCCTATGCGGACGGCGCGGCGCTGCCCAGCCTGTTCGATGTCGTGGTGACCGGCACGCTTGATGTCTCCGGCCAGTGGAACAACGACTATCTGGCGGCCCGTGCCAATCGCCTGCCCGGCGGGAGCGCATGGACCTCCGGCGGCAGCATCGCGCTGGAAGCCGCACCCAACGTGTTTGTAGCGCTTGGCGATTCGCTCACCACGGCAAGCTATGCTGCAGACCTCAGCGGCAGCCTGCTGATCGGCAAGGACGCGCTGCTCAATGTCGCCTCGGGCGGCCATGTCACCCGCACAGGCGCGTTCGAGCTGACTGCGATGGGCGGCAACATCAGCCTTATCAACCAGACCGTTTATGCCGCCATCGTGCGCACCGACGCCTCCGTTGACGAGAACAGCTCGACCGATCTGCCGATCGGCGGTGCCAACCAGAGCGTGACCTTCACGCCGATCCCCGGCGACGCCACACGCAAACCGATCCGTTCGGCGCTGGTGGTGAAGGACAAGCGCGCACGGGTCGTGGTGGAGGCATCCAACCTCAAGGGTTTCGGGTTCGGCGGCGGCGGCACCTTCAAGCTGGTCGCACCGGAATTGACGCTGGGCTCGGCCACAGGCGGGACCGGCCCGCATATCGGGCTCGATTTCCTGCAGCAAACTGGCTTCGGCACGCTCGATATTGCGGCGTACAAGTCGCGTATTTTCAACAACCTGTTCACTAACGGCATTGAAGGCAATTCCGCCTTCCTAGAGACCACGCAGTTCAAGATCGGTGAGGGCGAAACGCTCAATCTCAGCCAGGCGCTGCTGCCGAACTACCTCGATGGCGCGCAGAGCCGCGCGCTGATCGGTCTGGAGAGCGGTGCTGATGTGACCAGCGTGGTAAGCGCGGCGGTCCCGGTCGACGCATGGGACCAGCGCGCCGCCACGCTCAAGCTGGGCGGGCTGATCGAGCTCGACGTGGCCAAGGGGGGAACGATCACCGGCGCGGCGGGCGCCACGATCATCACGCCCAAGCTGCTCAATCAGGGCATGATCCGCTTGGTCGGCGGCTCGATCGTGCAGAGGTCCGGGCTGCCGGAGGCGTTGGTCGGTGGCAGCATCGGCGTGCGGGATGCCACGCTTCGCGGGAACGGTCTCGACGACGTGCTTGGCGGCGGGATCACCACTGGCGGGCATCGGCAGTACGACGAGAAGGCCCTTACGCTGGTCACGGTGAACGGCAACGCGGTCACCAACGGCGCGCTGTTCTCCACCTCGGGCGCGGACCGCGCGGTCTATTTCCTCGGCGAACTCGATGCAGGTACCGGCATAAGGCTCGATGCGGGCAGCGTGACTGATCTGTCCGGCGGGCTCGTGCTCAATCCGCGCGCACCGCTCGTGGGCGGCAGGATGCTGCGCACCGGCATCCTATATGGCGGCGGCTCGATCTCGACCGCAGCACCGCTGAACGTCAACGACCTTACGTTCTATTCGGATAATCCGCTGGGCGGCGGGCGATTTGCGCCGCCGCGCGGCGGCAGCACGGCACCGGTTCTGGCTCCCATTGTAGCCATGGCATTCGATGCGGCCAAGGGCGCCACGATCGACATCAGCGGCGCGGCGGCAGCGCTCGACATCGCGGTGTCCGGAAGTCGCTACGCGCGCACGGCGCAGTGGAGCAATGCGGGCCGGCTTTCGGTGCAAGGCGGCGGCACGCTGACCGGCAGCACGTTGCGCGCGTTTGGCGGCGCAGCGCAGGCCGATGGCGGGACGCTCGAGTGGCTGCGGCCGATCCTGCGCCAGTCGGACGGTGTGGATGGGCCATTAGCCAATGTCGTGACCGCCGACTGGATCGCGGCATCGGGCTTTTCGACGATGGTTGCGCGCGGGTCGCTCGCGCTCGACGGCACGATTGATCTCAAGCTGGGCAAGGCGTTCATCCTCAGCAGCGCTGACCTCACCGGATCGGGTATCAGTGAACCCGATCTCAGGACGTCGGTTTCGCTCATCAGCAACGGCGACGCGGTGATCGCGGCACCGTATGTGCGGCTGTCGAGCCGGACGCAGTCTGCAGGGCGCGGCAACCCGACCGGCGCGGATTCGGGTTCGATCACCTTTGCCGCCAACAACATCGATCTGGTTGGTGGGATCACTTTCGTCGTGCCCGGCGGCGTAACCGAAGCAGGCCAGGGAGCCGGCAGTGTCTCGCTGAAGGCGGATCAGGCAATTCGGCTGATCGGCGTCGCCTCGCCGGTGCTAGAGCCGACCTTCTCGGGTCTGTCCGGTGCGGTCGTCTCGACCGGTGATCTTAACTTCACGGCCGGTCAGGTCTATGCCACGACCGGCACTGGCAATCTCCAGCAGCTGATCGAGGATCGCCGGAACGGCACGACCACCAGCACCGCGACGCCGTATCTGATCGCCTCGCTCGCCGATGGCGGGACCGTCCACTTCGCCTCGAACGGCGGCAAGGTGCCTGATGCACCGCTTTCTGCGGGCAGCTGGCTGCGCGTGGCCGGCGCACACATCGTTCAGGACGGGGTGCTGCGCGCGCCGCTTGGCCTGCTCGAGATGGGCAGTTCCACCGCGTTGACGATCACGGCGGGCACCGTGCCGCTCACGCAATCAGTGACGTTTGGTGCGGGCAGCGTGACCTCGGTCAGCGGCAAGGGCCTCAATGTGCCCTACGGCGAGACCACCGACCTTACCGAATACTATTTCAAGCCCAACGCCAACAATGCCCTGACCGCCGCGCCGGTGGGCGAGTTGCACCTTGATGGCGGTGCCATCAATATCATGGCGGGCGCCACCATTGACGGTCAGGGCGGCGGCGATATCTTTGCCTTCGAGTTCGTCTCGGGGACCGGTGGTTCGCGCGATGTGCTGTCACGGACAAACACCGATTCATTCAGCAGCCGTAACGGACTGCAGTACGCCGACGGGCGGCAGGTCTATGCGATCCTGCCGGTGTCCAAGGCGGGCGACATCGCGGCGTATGATCCGCTTTTCTCCGCCGACTACGGCAGCGGAACCGGGGACATCTATGGCAGCAATGCAGGTCGGACAGTCTGGCTCGATGGTGGCAACGGCGTTGCGGCGGGCGAGTATCTGCTGCTGCCGGCGCACTATGCGCTGGTACCCGGCGCTTTGCGATTGGTCGAGAACACCGATAGTGCCGCCCCGTTTGTTGATGGCTCGGCGGGTCTGCGCGATGGCAGCGTCTCCATGGGCGGCACCTTTGGCACAGCCGGCACGGCCTATCGCGAATCCACGCGCCGGGCCTTCACGGTCCAGAACGCCGAGAGCTTTTCGCGCTATTCGCGTATCCAGACCACTTCCGGCACCAAGAATTTCAACAATCTGGCGATCAAGGGCGGCAAGGCCGCGCCGCGCTCGCCGCTTGATGCCGCGCGCTTCCTGATCCGCCCCACCGAATCCTTCCTTGTCGATGGCACGTTCACCGTTGGTCAGGCCGAAGGCGGACGGGGCGCGCAGTTTGATATTGCCGCCTCGACGATCGAGATCCGTGCAGCCATGGCTGGCCCAGCCACTCCGGGCGTGCTGACCTTGACGACGCCGATGCTCTCGAAGCTTAATGCCAATAGCCTGCTGATCGGCGGCATCCGCTCTGACAATTCGGACGGGACGACCTCGATCAATGTCATCGGCCGCAACATTATTGTCGCTGGCGGTGCCTCGCTAGAACTGCCCGAATTGATCCTCGCTGTGGGCGGTGCGGATTCACGCCTCTCCATCGCGGATGGCGCGACGATCAAGGCAACCGGTACGCTCAATGATCCGCGGACCGGCAACTACCGGGTGGGCTATTCGGCCACGGCGGCCGGCGGCGCGGTGGACAACACCGGCATCGGCGCGGTGCTGCGCGTGGCGAACGGGACCGAGCGGCTGGTGTCGCGCACTTCAAATCCGGAACTCACCGACATTCAGCTGCGCTCGGCGCGGCTCACCGTGGGCAATTCGGCCACGCTCTCCGGCACGGCCGTCGCGTTCAACAGCTCGGGCAACGTGGTGCTAGCTGATACGGCTGCGATTTCGGCCAAGGCGGTCAGCCTTGGTGGTTCGCGGCTCGATCTCTCGGCCACCGGGCTCGATGTGGCAGTGGTGAGCCGGCTCGCCGGGGCCGACCGGCTGACCTTGCAATCCCAGCGGCTGATCGCGCTGGGCGGAACATTGCCCGACACGTTCAAGGACCTGGTGATCGATGCGCCGGGCTTCGTCTCGTCTGGAGCGGATGTCGCGATCAAGGCGAAGTCGCTGACCTTGCGCAACAGCGGGCTGGCGGTTGGCGGATGCTCGGTGGCTGGCAGCGCGGCGTGCGGTTCGGGCCACACCATCACGCTTCAGGCCGATACGATCGGGCTTGGCAACGGATCGTTCCGGCTGCTCGGGTTCGAAGGCGGGGTGATCCTGCGCGCCGATTCGGGCCTCTATGTCGAGGGTAAGGGCACGCTGGCGATCGATGATAGCGCTGCGCCTGCCGGGGTCGCGCTCACCTTGCGCACGCCGTTCGTGGCAGACCGCTCGCCCACCGGCGGCGCGGACGTGACATCGGGCGGTGCGGGCTATGTCTTTGCAACGACGGGCCAGGTCACGATCGACGGGCGCGGCCTCAGCGCCGCTCCGACCACGACCGCCCAGTCAGCGGGTTCGACCATCTCGTTCGGCACTGCCGATGCGCGCGTCGCCAGTCTGACGATGACCGATGCGCGGATCCGTGCCACTGCCGGGGTCGTGGAGGCATATACGCGCGGCGATATTCGCCTTACCGGTACGAGCGCGATCGGCGTTCCGGGCTTTTCCACCAAGATCGGCTCTTCGACCGATCCGATCATCGCCACGGCCGGTTCGGGCACGATCAACCTGCAAAGCGCGACCGGCGGCATCGATCTGGCCGCCGGGACAAGCCTGGTGGTCGATAACGGCGTCGGTCCTGCGGGCACGCTTGACTTGGTGGCGACGCGCGGTTCGATCCGGCTCGGGTCGACGCTCAACGGCGGCATTGCAGCGACGACAAATCGCAGGGCCTCGATCCTGCTCGACGGGTCGAGCCTGCTCAACGGCGACGGGTCGGCATTCGGCCTGTCCGGGTTCCTGGCTGACAAGGGGCATCTGTTTCAGGGCAGCTTCCAGATCCACGCCGGGACTGGCGACCTGGCACTTAATGCCGGCCAGACGCTGCGCGCGGAAAGAGTGACGCTGGCCACCGATCACGGCACGATCACTGTTCGCGGGACGATCAACACCTCGGGCGAGAGCGTTGCCGGCCTGAAGATGAGCGATGCGGCCTATACCGCCGCGCGCGTCAATGGCGGCGACATCGCGCTCTACGGTGCCGATGGCGTCACGCTGGCATCGGGTGCCCGGCTGGCTGCGGGCACCAGCGGTTACGCTGGGGCCGACAGCCGCCAGGCGAGCGGCGGCAATGTAACGCTCGGCATCACGTCGACCGACGCGGCCCTGATCATCGCCAGCGGCGCAGTGATCGATGTGGCAGCAGCCCGTCCGGGTGATCGGCAGGTGGCCGTCAGCGTCAAGGACCCGCAGACACTTTCGCTCACCACTGCCTACCGCCAGGTGGCAGGCGACGTCGGGGGCACGGTTACGCTGCGTGCGCCGCTTATCCGCGGCGACACTGCCGTGGACGTGCGCGCATCCGGCACCATCAAGGGCGCCTCGGTGCTCACGCTCGATGCGTTCAAGACCTTCAACCTCGATGCGCTGGCGGCCGCCGGCACGTTCGCGGGCCTGACCCGCGACGCTGCCGGTATTCACCTCGACGCCGCCGCCACCGGCAAGCCCAATTTCCTTGCCGACACTACGGCGGCCGGGACTTTGCCCTCGTTCATCCGGAACTTCACGGTCGTGCGCGCCGATGGCGGAAGCCTTGCCGGTTATCGCCTGCGGCCCGAGGCCGTGCTCACGTCGACGCAGACGATCACGCTCGACAGCAACCTCAACCTTGGCGCGGGCACGATCACCGATTATGCCGGTGCACTGGCAGCGGGCTTGCTGACGGCATCGCCGCTCGGTCCCGATGCTGCGGGCAATCCGCGTTACGAGGTCGTGCAGGGCAAGGAAGGCGAGCTGTTTTCACGCTTCGTCGACATGACCTTCCGGGTGGGCGGCAAGGTGACCGGCGAAGCGGGCATCTTAACCGTGCGCGCTGGCGGCGATCTGCTGGTCTCCAACAGCATCAGCGACGGTTTCTTCGCCTTCCATGACCGGACCGACGCGGAGTATATCAGCCACCAGCTGGGCGGCGGAGACCGGCTCTATCATCCCGCAACCCAGATCAACTGCGGCCTGTTCGCCACCTGCGACGATACGCTCCTCTCCTATACCAAGAATGCGGGCAAAGCGCTGGACGACGATTCCATCGTCGTGATCGATCTCACTTTGCCCGAGCTTGGCGATCAGGCCACGCCGATCTTCGTGCATTCGCCCTACAGCGCCTCGGCCAACTCGGTTGCGGCGAACGGCACGGGCAACGGCATCGGGATCGGCGAACTATTCCCGCTCGTGAACGGCAAGCCGGTCACCTCGTCGGACATCCGCCTTGTCGCGGGGGCCGCGACGGGTGCGGCCGATCCGCTTTCGGTCGACCGCGCCAGCCGCGGTTCGGTGATCGTCTCGGGCGAAAAGTCCTATGCCGTTTATGCCAAGCCAGGCAAGAACCGGCTGGGCGGCGGCGTCCAGCTCGGTGTGGACGACGGTTTCGGCACCATTCTCTATGGAAATGCCAATACCTTCCTCACCACTACGCTGTCCGAATTCGTCGATCCGGCAAAGTCGTCCGACTTCTACACGCGGCTCAACTGGGGCAGCGGCGACGATTTGGCGGATACGACGCGCACGGCGGCGCTCGCGTTCTTCGCCGGCCACCGGTTCGTCAAGGAATCCGGCGAAGTCGTGGGGGTCTACGCCTCCCTCGGCGAGGTCACGCAGTTCCTCGCCAGCGATTACGGCACGAGCTACACGGGCCTGACCCGCGACACGATCGGCCCGATCGATGTGGGAACGCCGATCGCCTACGAACGGGCGCGGTCGTACTACCGTCCGCTCATCCGCACGGGTGCCGGGTCCATCGCGCTTGCGGCTGCGGGCAACATCGACCTCGTGGGGTCGACCAAGGTGACCTATCGCGACGAGACCGGCGGAAGCCGCGACAGCACCGGCGATTTCACCGACGACATCTCGACAGCGCAAGTCGGCAGCTCGGCGGTCTACACCGCCGGCACGCGCCTGCCCGGCTTCGGCTCAGCGAATGGTACCGCGCTGACTGATAGCGCCGAGCGGCTCGACTACATTCCCTCCACGCAAGGCATCCTTGATTGGGCGCCGGTCCAGTCCGGCGGTGGCGGATCGGTCAGCCTTGCGGCAGGCGTCGATGTGATCGGGCGGCGCGATATCTGGAGCGAAGCATTCCTCAGCGCGGGGCTCGATTACAGCACCGACTTGCCCGGCTACGACGTAACCAGCAATTTCTACAAGGAGCACGTCGGCGATGCCAGCCAGCGCTGGCGGCTTGGCAATATAGGTCTGGGAACCGAGATCGCGGTGGTCGCGCAGCTGTTCTCCTCGGGCGTGGGGGCACTCGCCGGTGGCAACGTGACGGTGACCGCCGGACGCGACGTGAACGACCTCACTATCGCGCTCGACAATTCGGTGACAACGCGCACGAACGCGGCGGGCGCACGCGTGCTCGCGACCAGCGGCGCGGGCAACCTTGCGCTCAGCGCAGGCCGCGATCTGTTGGGCGGGCAAGTCGATATCGCAGAGGGCACGGGCTTGCTGACTGTCGGGCGGACCGTTGGCGCGGCAGGCTCATCGCTCAACCGCGTCTCCTACGATACCCGCACCGGCGGCGACACGCGCAATCTCCTGCGTCTGCGCGTTGCCGATGCGACCATTGCGCTTGTCGCGCGTGATACCGTGAGCATCGGCGGGATCGGGGCGCTTGGCGCGCAGCGGACCGCAGCAGATATCGGCGACGTGCTCGGGGCAGCCGGGTTCTTCAGCCCCATTGCCGGCGTTTCGATCAGCACCGGCGGCACGCTCGAACTGGTGCAAAACCGGCCGGAACAGCGCGTATCATTCATGGATCCTTCAAGTCAGGCGACCGATCTCGGCGGGTTCCTGCGCGGCTATGTGCTGCCGCCCTCGCTGTCGCTCACCTCGTTGTCGTCGGACATCCAGCTCGGCAACGGCTTGCCCGAGCTGCTTTATCCGAGCCAGTTTGGCCAGCTCTCGCTGATTGCCGGCGGCGACATTTCCGATTTCGCCCTTTCGATGAGCGATGCCAACGCTTCCGATCTGCCCGGCGCTTTCACCGTGACCCAGTTCATCCCGGCGGCTCAGGAAGTGCAGCGCGTGGCCGGACTCGGTTTCACCTTCGGCGCGGTCGTCGGCACAGGCGACGACAGCCTGTTGCGGCTGCTCCACGACCGTTCGCTGCTCCATGCCGAAGATACCCGGCCGGTGGAAATCTATGCGGGCGGCTCACTACGCAATGTCCAGCTGGCACTGCCCAAGGCCGCGACGATCAATGCCGGCGGCGATCTGGTCAATTTCTACTTCGAGGGGCAGAATCTGCGCACCTCGGATGTGACCAGCATCATCGCCGGGCGCGACATTACGGCCGAGACCACGCTGCCGCCGCTCGATAGCCCGGTCACCGGGCGGCCCTATGTAAAGGCCACCAATTTCATCCTCGGCGGTCCCGGCGCGCTGTCGCTGCAGGCCGGGCGCGATCTCGGGCCGTTTCTCAATTCGGTGACGGTGGGCGATACCTCGTATGGCGGGGGTATCCGGACCATCGGTAACGAAGCAAACCCCTG